>CAJBLF010000016.1 GCA_903953935.1 uncultured bacterium | reverse complement strand
TTAATATAATTCATCGTCAATTTTACGATATCACCAGAAACTGCTTGAATCATAATTTGTGATCATGATCAGTATGGAGGAGTATCCATCTGTGGTTTTGAAAGATTGTTAGCTAGGATATCTATTGCTATTCGAGGTTTGCTTATGACCCATCAGCTTACGGTGCTATAATTGTTTCAAGTAGTTATTTCCTGGCCCGTCATATCAATACTTACCGTATTGGTAATTGTTGTTCCGGGGCTTGGATAAGTGCCATTAAGATATCCAGTCATGATGATAGTACCTCCACTACCTGCTGGTATATTTCATAAAGATAGAGATGCACTTCCTTGTCCAGATCATAATGAACCAAATGATGATCGAGAAATTTGAGGTGAAACGGTATCATGAAGCATTACTCCATTTGCTATAGTATATCAACTATTTCCATACGTGATGACAAAGATTGCTTTATCTCAAGAAAATGATGGCCATGGTTGGAGAAATGTTTTTGTTACTCGAAGATCAGGACGTCATGTTACACTTCCTGTTGCTGTAGCAAAATTATTGCCCGTTGTATATTCAGGAGCGATAGTAGTGGTTTTTGCAATCTGGCTAAAGGGAGTACCTACAGGAAAATTTTGTGTCAGTGGAGCTGATAAGGTAATTATTGTGCTTGTTCATGGATTCAAATTATTTAATCATGTCCATACAAAATCCTGTGGATAATTGATATAGGTATATGTGTACGGAACATTATTGAATGTCGCAATCGGAGTGCCTAAGGTAGGAATAGGGAAGGTACTGATGAAAGTAATGCCGGTCGCTATATCAGATCAGATATTTTGTAGTACTATATAATAGGATACGATATCTCCGGAAGAAATAGGATTAAATCACGTCAAAATATTACTTATAAGGAGATCAGAAACAGGTAGTATCTGAGCAATTGCTGACGTAAATACAGAAGTCATCTGCATATCAGTAGCAAAAAGTCATGTAGTATATAGTAGAGGAAACGCTCGTGTGGTAGTTATCATCTTGCCAGTAACTGTTACGGAAAAATTACTGTTTGCAGGAATCAAAAACAATGGATCATGTTCGATACCGAGCGTCAAAAGCGCAACATTCAGTGGTGTCATGGTTGCGTTTTGATACATGACAGAATAGTTTGCCGTGTTTGGCAAAATATATTTGAGATATACATCACCTGTGGTATTGGTTCATGTAACCGTGAATGTTACCAACGAACCAGAAATAGCTGATTGCGTTGTAGGTGCAATATTCAGGCTATTTACATCGGCAAATGTGATTCACAAGAATCATAAGAGTCCGAGGGCGATGATATAAAATGTTTTTTTCATTTCCGTAACCATAATAATGTAAAGATGATGAGATACTTGATTATAATAATGTTAGTTAATTGTTCCTGTAAGAATGATTGTTCCTGAACCATTAGGTGCAATAGTACCAGGAAATATCCAGCGCAAGAGGAGTCATCATGAGGTGGGTGTTTGGGTAGTAGGCGTTGGATTAGCAGAATTAAATGTTAATGTGCCTGGCCAGTAATCCACAATTTCATAATTGGAGAGCGGTGAATTTCAATTGTTCTGGTAGGTGATACCAAATGTTACTTTGGATCATTGAGTATTTCCATAGGTTATGATATATTTATCTATGCTCATAGAGGCAGTAGGTACGGTAGAGACATTGATAGTGACATCTGAATGTCCTGTTTTGAGAAGGCCATTGACCATATATCTAAGATCAGCATTGTTGATATAGGTACCTACACAATTTGAAGCATTGCTAATATGTCAGGTGAGATATAGGTTTACTGTCTGTCCGACAGACAAGGAGCTATTTAAATTTCGAGTATAAGGATTATTGGCAGTGGTCATTGTCATAGGTAAACTTGATGTTCGAAGTGGATCTATAGTGATACAAGATGGGTTTGGTCGAGTATCTATAATTTGTACATTATCTATAGTATCAGGGCCGTTGTTGGTCACTGCTATCGTATATCTTGCATTTTCACCAAGATAATAAGAACTCTTATCTGCGGTTTTGGTGATGGTTGCGTTTGCTGAAGGTGTATACACATAAAATAACGCTGAAGAGTTGATAGTAGGAACATTGGTCGCTTGAATAAATGAATTATTGAGTCTTTGTGCTGCGTACTGATATCATTTAAATCTTCAGGTAAGTATCATATATCATTGTTGTCCAGGAGTTAGGCTAAATCATGAATATTCAATGAACTGATTTGGTCATTGCATTCATGTTCCAAACGTATAGGGAGATACACCGAAGAGTTGATTGCTTACATATTCAAGTGATACGGGAAGATAATCAGAAAGGACGACATTGTTTGCAATGGTTGTTCAGTTGTTGGCAAAGTCTATTCTAAAACCTACGAGATCACCAGAATGATAGAGGATATTGTTGATTAGTGTTTTGTTGAGCGTAAGTCCAACATTTGTTACATTTACCGTAGTGGTACAACTTACTCAAGAACTTCATCATAATCATAACGTAGTGAGTGTATATGTTGTGGTAGCTGTAGGTTGTACAGATATGTTGCTGTTGCTTCGATTTGGATAGATGAAGTTAAGTCAAATAATGTTAGGTGTTATAGTTGCTAAACTTGCATTGGTATACGATCAGTTAAGTATTGCTGTTTGTCCAGAACTGATAGTAGGAGTTGTTGTTGTCAATGAACAAGTCGGTGTAGGAACAGTAGTTACCGTAATGGTTTTTTGACAGATTGCAGGAGTTGTTCCCGAAAGACCATTGACGGTTAGTATATAAGTAGTAGTTGTTGTTGGATGTACAGATATATTGTTATTATTTCGTGTTGGATAGATAAAATTTAATCCAGCAATACTAGGTGTCATAGTTGCTGAGGTTGCATTCGTATATGATCCGCTGAGGATCGCTGATTGTCAAGAATATATAGTCGGAGTAATAGTTGTTAACGAACATGTCGGAGGAGGGTTTGCTGCAACCGTGAGTACTCATGTACACGCAGCAGTTGATTGATTGTTGTTTACAATCATACTAAAGGTATATGTTCCTGCTTGTGTTGGTAGTGCAGACGTAGATCAACTATATTGATTGGCATTTATAGCATGTGGCCATGCTCATGTAAGCGAAGGAGTGACAAAAATATAGGTTCCGTAAAAAGTACCACCAGTCACATTCCATGCAACGTTTACTGCTTGGTTTGGAGAGCTAGGATTGGGACTCAAAGTCAATGTACAGCTGAGGTTTTGTGGCGGTACTACAGGAATTACTGCAATCGCTGAAGTACAAACTGATGATCATGCACTATTACTTACAGTCATGCTCAAAGCATAATTTCCTGTATGTGTCGGAGTGATAGTATGTTGTCCGTTAGCGGTAGTTACCGTATAGGGAAGTCAGGTGATAGGTCGTGTAGTAGGCGTATACGTTATTTGTGGACTATTAGTATAGGTACCGCTAATGGTCCATGAATTTTGTATGGAAGTTCATAAAGCAAAAGATCACGAAGAGACGGAAAGTGTACATGTAGGTTTCACAACAACCGCTTGAAGTGTACATGTGTTGGTACAAGTATATCCAGAAGGCACTCATGCAGTACCATCACATTGTTCTGAAGTGAATGTGTTGAGATATGAAGAATTGGAGGTCTCTACTATCCCATTTCCACATCGATGAAGTTCATAGTTTCTACAACTAGAGCTGGTAGGTATATCTGTTGATCGGCTTCTTTTTCTATTTCCATATGTTCAAGGAAGTGTAGTCATATACGTTGGACTGTTTCCCATATATCCCATATCAGGAATTTGGTTGTACCAGTAAGATGAAGTGCTTGTGCCATTAAATCCTACTGCATATTTATATCTATAATCATAGATGATACTGATAATGTTTTTTGTGGGATCATTATCTGTAGGTCTTTCGAAAACTACTTTGTTTGGTGTGGTTGCAATACCTCTGAGTGGAGTATTGTAAGGAAAAACTCGACTTGCTCTATAAAAGGTACTATTATCAAGTGCTGCAGGAGTATTGTTTACATCTACTTTGTAGAGCATGTCTGTTAGTGGTTTGTAATATCTCACTTTACTATAGGTGACTCATGCATCTGTCATAAGAATCTGTCCAGCGGTATAATCATTTGTCGTTCAGCTTAGGATGAAATTACTATTAAGATAGAGAAAATAATCTGATTTACCATCAGCATCATTATCTTGATTGAGGTACATTTTTCCAATACTAGAACAAGAATTAACATTCGACATACTTTCTATCGGAAGGATATTATCTATTCGATCAGCATATCAAAAAGTACCGAGCGTAGCAGCGGCTATGATTGCGATGATTGCTACAAGATGTGTTCTTGTTGTCATGATATTGGTCTAAAGAGATTAAAAGTATTATAGGGTAGAGATTGCTTATTCGTTACCACCTTCTCATGTAGTTATTTCTCATGGGTCTGTTGTTTCTCCTGCAGTACTACTGCCCTTAGGTTTTATAGGCATATTTGATTGGTGGTGTTTTATGCCGACCCTCTTTTCTTGTGTCAGTACTTTACTAGCGATAGAATGGCTCTTGATATTTAGATCCATACCGCCTTCCAATTCTTTTTCAGGGATTCCACTTCCTGTAAAGTTTGCTTCAGGAACATTGACGTCATGTATTTTGATTCCCTTAATATTCATTCCGAGGGATTCATTTCCGCATTCACCCAAAAGGTAAAATACTCGATTAATATCTATACTTATTTTCTTAAAAGAGTCAAGTGTTAAATCTTGAAGAATGAGTTCGTTAGTTTTAAGAAGTTTTTCAAGTTTTGGTTCAAGGCTATCTATAGGTATATTAATACCATTTTTATTAAGAAGGTTGACGATTTTCTCGAGTATCATTTTTTTGTTGTCTTTATTAACGTTAAGATTTTTGATAAACCAATCTTTTGCTTTTGGGATATCTCAGTTATTGAGTGGAAGCATAGCTGTTTCGAGATCTCATGATGAGAGTACATTAGTTCATCCCACAGGAGTCATGGCATATTTTCTTCCTTTGTCATCTTTTAATCTATAAAATGCAGTGAATCCTATAAGATTAGGTACAGATGTACGTTCCAATGTATTTTCATTCTTGAGATTATTTACAATAGTTGTCCTATAATCATCCATAGTAGGAAATTTTTCTCCATTAGGTCACTTCATGGTGGTATAGGTAAGTTTTCTTACGGATATGAGTGAGCTTAATTTTTTTCCGTCATTTTTTCCATCAGTAAGTTCGATAACATAGGAAAAAATTGTTTTGAATTTATCCACGATGAGCATTTTCTCATTGGGCGTTAAATCAGTTCTTTCTATGAGTGCTTTGAGATCGGGTAATTCATTATATTTCTTGTTAGTTGTTAGTATTTTTTTGAGTGCTTCAAATGCATTCCCATAATCAGTGGCATTGATGAAAGAATCAATGTTTTTATCGACTATACTTTCCATAAACTCTCTATAGAGTGTCTTATTGTAATTGTCAAATACAGAGAGTGCTTCTTCAGTATCTTGGGCAAATACCGTGCTGATGTTTGTTGGTAGTGCAAATTCTTTTTTTATACCTTCTTCATCAAAAGTTGTGGTAACACTCCGACTTTCTTTGTTGTGTATTGCTTTATTTTTTGCTTCTTGATAGGCTTTTTGATCGATATAATTGATGATAAGCTTGTCGGTAGGATTTGTATCATCAAGCGCAACAGTATAGCTATCGTCAGCGTTTTTGGTAATGGTCAATGCTCATTGTGTGAGAAGTGATCCTTCTATAGTTGTGGGTTCAAAGGTGATCGTTGTTGTTGCTCGTTCTTTGCCTGTAGGTTTTTGAAGCTTTGCTTCTGAACTGATAAATGCTGCTGTTTCTGTTTTTGCAATATCGAGTCATGCTCAGGTACCTGTCATCTTGTCGATAATCTCGGTTTGTATTCTTGTCTGTGTCCATGGAAGATTGTTGCCAGTTTCTTGTGGTTTCATAGGATCTACATCAATAGTCGCATTATCTCAAGTAAGGCGTTCTGCATCATCAAGTTTTTTGCTTCATAGACAGAGTATTCTACGGACACCCTTAGCTTCGGTAATAGTATATGCACCCATCTCCCCGACATTTCCTATGGTTAGAACATTGCCTTTAAGTGAGAATCATGGTTGAGCATCTGTGGTTGCATGAATATTGAGAAATTTTGCAAGGGTAAGATCGGATCATTTTGAGTCAAAGGTAATCACCAATGTTTTTCCATGTATACTATATCATAATCTTTTTTGTGGATCGTTGTAAAGTGCAATTAAATATTCTCCATATTTATTGAGGTCTTTGAGAGGATTGGTGATGTATTCGGTTCAGATACCTTGTCATGTTTCGTATTGTGTGAAGAGATATTGTGCTTCATTTGGGACATAAATATTTTTCCATGTTGAGATTCTGAGTCCTATATATACACCAGCGACGCCAAATCTACTTTCACCAAGATTTCCTCATGACTCATTTCCTCAAGATTCATTGCCTCCATTTCCTGTGGTTGTATTTCATTGTCCTGTAGTTTCTCCAGAAGTTGATCCTGGTGTTGGGGCATTTGGAGATCATACTCCTGATCATGATTTCAAAGTCAGTGCATTTGTTGTCACGCCAAAAGATAATTTGGTGAGTGCCACTTTACCGTGAAGTCATGCAATAATATCTGATCTTCGTGATTCGATATTTCCTGATTGGATGATGTCGAGTAATGTGTTGATTGCATTTGGAGTATTTATTTGTGGATATTTTTTGAGTATGCTATTGTCTCAAAAGAAATTGTTGGCATCCATATATCTTACTATGAAAGCAAGATTGTCGATGAGGTGTTGTTCATTATTTGCAATAAATTTTCCATATACCTTATCAGTTTTTTTTCCTGTAATTCTTCCAAGCATATAATTTGTGAATCATACTTTATCAGAAAGAATATCAGGAGACGCTTCTCTGATATCAAAAATTTCTTGTGATACTGATTCATATTGTTTGTTAATTTGGTTGATACCAGCCACAGGATCTTGCTGCCAATTTATGCCCGCATATCATTCTACATCTACTCATCGATCTTGCGTTCCGATACCAGCGAGTACTCATCATTCAATACCGACATATTTAGCGCTTTTTACCTTTGAAAGATTGGCATTGATAACTCTTTGATAATTATATTGTTCAGCGACTTCTCACGTAAGATTGATAGCAAGTTCGATATTGCTTCATGAGATGATAAGTCATCCACCAGCACCTCGTGCTCGCTTAGTCCTACCAGATTTACTTGTTCCTTCTTTACCATATCCTAGCATAAATCTCCATCATCATGTCTCGCTATAATGGATTCATGTTTGTATGAGGCTATTGATTGTGCTTTCTAGAAGTTCTTTTTTGAGTGTGCGAGTCTCTCGTCATTTATCTACGCCTGCTGCTTGGAGTTGAGTTTTCGCACCATCATTTGTGGTTATTTCTACATGATCGATAACAGTCATGATTTGAGTAAATACAGTTTCTCTGACGCGTACAAGTCCATTTTTTCTAATCATTTCTTTTGTTGTTGGTTCTTGGGAAGCAGCAAGTATCTCATCAAGTTTATTTTTGAGTGCAATTTCTGTTTCATAGAGAGAAAGCAATTCTGTTCTTTCAGAAAGAAATGATTCAGCTTCTTTGCCTACGAGGGTATCATACAAATCTGGTTGGACTTCTTGGTTTCAGCCATTTATTTTTTTGATAGCATCGAGAAAGAAAATCTTCATCTCAGGCATAGGATAGATGCCTTGAGTAACATCACCATTGATGAGTTTTGTGAGATTTGCTTTGGTGCATTTTGTTGGATCTTTCTGCATAGTTATGAGATGTGTAGTTTCTAGGTTTCTACTATCTGCTATGTTCATGTTCTTGATGATGCTGGAGATAACCACTTGTTCTCATTGTGGTGTACCGAGTTCGACCTCTTTAACTGCAATTGCTTGGTCAACAGTAAACAGAACTTGTTGTCAAAAGAGGACTCAAACATCTCATTGATTTCTTTGTTCTTTATTGTTTTTTCTTTTATATTCTGCGGATATTTCTCAGTCACTATTGAAGTCACATAAAAACTCCAAGACATTAGTATCAGTAATGAGTGAGGTCTGTGTTTCTCTTCTTTCTGATTTTTCTCTATTTTGTCAGGTCATTTCTAGTGTGTTGTTCCATTCTTTGACTGCCATAACTACATCGTCCTTAGATTGAAGAAGTGATGCAAACGTATCAAGATCAGCTCGTTGTGCTCTACTCAATAGTTTAGCAATTTTTGCTTTTTCATCATCAAGTCATCATTTTCTTGTATATACAAGATCATTGGAATCAAGAAGCTCAACTAAATTTTTTCTAGAAAATTCAAGATCAATGGTGTTTCCAGAAATACGCAATATCCCTTGCTCGATAAGTTTATTATATAACTTTTTATGGACATTATTTGAGTCATTATTATCTTTGTTTACTATTGCCTCACGGATAGCGATGATGATACCAGCAAGACCATCTTCTTTATCTAGATTTATGTTAAACATTCCTCTACGAATTTCTTCTCCTCATTGTTCGTTATCAAAAATCCTTTCTAGTACTTTGGAAACCTTGTTGTCTCTGTAAATATTTTCTATTTGTCTATCTTTATTTACATCAGTATATCCCGTCTGTTTATAGGGATCGATATAGTCATCCTGTTTTTGATAGTTGTCTGTTTTACCATCATTCGAATCTTTATTAAATGGATGATCAGAATCATTTTTTCCATTATCTAAATCTTTATTAAATGGCTGATCGGGTTGTCCAGTAGAGGATTCTTTGACTTGATTCCATATATCGATGAGTTCAAATTTATATCCCTTAAGAACATTTTGTATTTCAATATCCTTTATTTCTAATATATCCTTCTCATATCACACTTGATTGATTACATGATTAGCTAGTGCATCAAGTTTAGTTTTATCTCAAGAAGCGACAATATTTTTTACTATATCGGTAATCTGAACTCAGTTTACATCCAGGGTAATAGATTTTTCTCGATCTCTAGAAAGAAATCAATCGAAATATGTTTCAACATGCTCGTTGATTTTTGTAAGTTTTGAATCTAGGTCTGTTTCTGTCTCAGGTTTCAACTCTGTTTTCAATTTTTTTAAGTCTGTTTGTGTAATGTCCTTAATGTTTTCGGCTTCATGATACCTAGTTTTTTCGTCTTTTTTATATTCGACGTTACTATTCCCTATAATGGCCATATTATCGAGGCTACTCGAAATAAAAGTTTACATATACTATAATACTCAGAGAAGTGGTATTTTCCCAATTTGTACTCTTTTTGATGGTATTTGATGTACCATTATTAAAAAAATATAATATAATATGTTTGTTGGTGCTGGATATATAGACTTGAAAAAAAACGTCCAATAACTACAAGAGTTGGACATTAAAGTTAAATATGCCGCGATAGCTCAGCCGGTAGAGCGTTCCCATGGTAAGGGAGAGGTCACGGGTTCGATTCCCGTTCGTGGCTAAGTTTAATGACATAAAAACAAATATAAGAGACGAGAGTATCGTCTTTTTTTATATGTTTATTTTTCAAATACGCTGTATTCTTTTTTGGCAAACGACAACGCTTGGTCGAATTTTTTCTGAACATCATCAAAGGATCATCATTGAATTCATCTGGTCTTTCCTGTTAAGTCATATTTTCGTTTTTGGAGCCATGTACCTGGATATCGGTCTGATTCATAGGTACAATGTTCATTAATAATTTTTTCTATCTCATCATTTGTATATTCTTTGTATTCATCGATTTCCGGTTCGCTGATATTAGGTTCTTCAAATGCGATAGTGTCTGTTTGTATAGTTATTAGAATTTTTCCTGCTTTCATCTGAAGAGAACAGTAGGTTCAATATTCATCGTTCAGTTCTTGAATGTGGTGTTCTGAAAGTTTTGTATAATCATACCTATATTCGTTTCCTAGTTTTTTTGCTATACTTTCAGAAATGTTTCTCAAGAGGATATTATCAAAATCATTAAGTCTTCCAAATTGATTATCATCCAATCATAAGACGGTTTTTTTGTTGTGTGCAGCTTTGTAATAAAAGGTTTGCGAATGATCTTTATTGGTCACAAAAAATCCATTAGGTGTTTTATGTTTATTGTGGGTTTCTCATTCTTCATCATATCCTCGTAGGCTGAGCAAAAAAAGATTAGGTGCATGTCAGCAGAAATGAGGGAAATGTATCTTGTAGATGAAGGTCTGTTTTAAGAGTTTTTGTACTGCATCATCAATGGTATGAACATCAATTTTTTTGATGAGTTCTTCGTCAACGTTTTCTTGGGTAAATCTTGCTATTTTGTTTATTCGATGTGGAAAATCAGTGGATTTAGGTCTTTGTTTCTGGTACATATATAGGATTTTTTCTGCAGAGAGTTTCGTCTGTATGAGAGCAAGAGCTTCTTGTTTGGTATAGGCGCATGATAAGAATATTTGTTGTTTACGGATGGCTTCTCGGTATTCATTTATTTTTCCTTCTCCCTCTTGCTTGAATTTATCAATTATTTCTTCTTTTGTTTCACGTTGTATGTTTGCATATCTTCCTTTAGGATGAAAAAGACGGTCCAATATTTTTTGGGTTACTTCTACGTTTTTTTTAATATCTGAATCTGCAAAAAGCTCTTTGTAGTTTTTGATTTTTCTGTTTTCTTGTAGGTTTTTTTTAATCTCCTGGTCAATCGTATCAGCTATGGTCAATTCGTCCAAAAGCGAAGCATTGGTATCATTAATAGAAGATTCCGGATGCTGGACAGGAGTATTCTCATTGTCATGAATATTGAGATCGCTCATATTATCATACAGATAAAATAAACATCATGATTATATATAAATATATGATTTTTGTCAAAAATATCGTTGGTTTTCACCCAAAAAGATTGAAAATGAGAATAAAATACATACGCTGATTTTTGTGATTTTATTTTTTATTGGATATCTACAGATGACATACGAACCATCATACGAACTCCTCAAAAAATACGCTGACGTATTGGTAAAATTCGCTCTCCGATCAGGAGAATGAGTTAAAAAAGATGATGTGGTTTTTGTTCAGATTCCTGAATGTGCAAAGCCATTTTATCTACCACTTCAAAAGGCAATTCTCGAGGTTGGTGCACATCCGATTATGGAATATTTACCGGATGGTGTAGCTAGACATTTTTTCGATCATGCCAATGACGATCAGATAGTCTTTTACCCAAGCCACTTTTTTCACGGTAAGGTCGAACAGATGACCCATGTAATTTCCGTGATTGCAGAAGCTGATAAATATGAACTCAAGGATATCGATCCCAAAAAATTAGCTGCAAGAATTCATTCTCGCAAAGAATATAAAGAGAAACGTATGAAGAAAGAGATGGATGGAAAGATGACGTGGACACTCGGATTATACGGCACACAAGCGATGGCTGATGAAGCAAAGATGTCACTCGAAGAATATCGAGACGAAATCATCAAAGCATGTTATCTCGATTTTGATGACCCTATCGCTGAACGAAAAAAGACAGAAGAAAATATCTCAATTATAAAAAGCAAACTCAATGCTTTGCCGATAGAATGGGTACATGTAGAGTGAGAAGATGTTGATCTTAAAGTAAAAATTTGAACGAATAGACAACGATTGGGATGATCATGACGCAACATTCCTTCCTTTGAAATTTTCACTTCACCAGATCGAAGAGGAACAAATGGTCGAATAAGATTTAATCAGCCACTCTATCATTTTGGACAAATCATAAAAGACATTTATCTGAAATTTGAGAACGGACTTATCGTAGATTTCGATGCGAGTCACAACAAGTCAGGACTCGAAGAAATGATAAAAATTCCCAACGCAAATAAAGTCTGAGAATTTTCTTTGACGGATGGAAGATTTTCTCATATCACCAAATTTATGGGAGAAACTTTGTATGATGAAAATATGTGAGGACCAGAGGGTAATACTCATATCGCTATAGGAAGTGCGTATAATGAGACGTTTGCTGGCGATGCGAGTAAGTTGACGGAACAAGAATTGGCTGATTTATGATTCAATCAAAGTGCTGAACATACCGACATTATTTCAACCAAAAGAAGAAAGGTGACAGCGACATTGTCTGATGGTACAGAAAAAGTTATCTACCAAAATGGCCAGTTTACGGTCTAACTTGCATTTATATTGTATTTCCATAATCTATCATCTATAATTTATCATTTATAATCATTGTAAAATGGCAAGCAGAACAAACAAACAAGGGATAGCAAAGAAAAAATCTCAACAACAAAGACAAGCTACCAGACTTAGAGGTAACAAGAGATTTGAGTATCCCAAAAGAAAACTTACGATGGAAGAAGCCAAAGAACTTGGTATAGTCGGTGTAGTAAAAAACCCTAAAAATCACGAATATACCCGATTTCTTAGAGGAAGAAAGATATGTCGAGAAACAAGACTCAGAACAGATCCTGACGGATATAGATTTATTAGAACACCATCAGGTGGATCAGAAGTTGTAGATGCACCAAGCTCTGGATGGACAAGAGCAAGACTCAGAAAAGCGACAACCATGAAGCGTTAATCGTCTTTTATCACTAAAACATAAAATGAAAAAAATTGTAATGGTTTCTCTCCTAGTATGGACCATGTTTTCTCTGTATGCAAAAGTACATGCTGCAGACACCACCATGATGAATGCAGTATTCAAAATTCAAGGATATGCATATGACAACATCTCTGATATGTATGTATTGAAACAATATGGAAGTGCAGTTTTGGTCGCAGATAATATGCTGCTCACCAATGCGCATGTGGTTACTGACAATAACGATGCCTTCACTTTGCAGTACGAAGCATGCCAGACAATTTCCGATCAAGAACCACCAAAATGTTTTTCTACTTTGCAATTGATGAAATATGATAAAAACAGTGATTTAGCATTATTACAAATTGTAAATCCATCAAGTAATATGCCCGATCCTGTAACTATATGATCAGGGAGGCTGGATGTAGGTAGCAATATCAGTATCATCGGATATCCGGCAAATGGAGGACAGACAATAACAACAACACAATGAACCATTGCATGATTTGAAAATAATTATTATAAAACAGACGCTAACGTTGATGAGGGAAATTCATGATGATGAAGTTTCGATAGTGCAGGAGAGTTTATTGGTATTCCGACATTCGTCGTAAATGGACAGACAACATTATGATATATTATCCCAACAGATACCATCAAAAGTTTTTTAGCATGATCAATCGGTACAACATATAAAGTTAAATATGCGACAGCATTTGATAAGTGGCTTAAGTCTACATACGTACAACAAGAAAAAACTAGTGTTGATAATCCATTATTCACTACGCCGGATTACAGTGTGTTAGGACTAAATTTAGATCTCATAGTAGAAAAAAAAGCAAATAATCTCTATAATTATTCGTTCAGAAACGCAAACGATAGTATCGTGGATATGATATCACTCATAGCTACGGATAACGTCGCGGTAACAAGATATATAAGTAGTGTTATGAAGCAGCTCAAGGAAAGTCAATTAAATCCAACAAAGAGTACCAAGAAGATAGGAAATACATCATGGACAGTTATTATGTTTTGAGATGCAGATTGGATAGGATATGATTATATCCAAACATCAAGTAACAATAAAACATACCTCGAGTTCACCGTGCTTGTAGACAAAGAAGATATAAAATCTGATCTAGCTGATCTGTTAGCATTTGTAGAAGATACGACCATAAAAAAATCATCTATTAAACCACAACCATTCAATATCCCCATAATTAAGCTGTCATCAAAACGAGATATCAGTATTGTGAAATGGATAAGGAACGAGGGGCTCACTATCAATATATTTCCTGTGAATGGAAAATATGCAGCTGATGTGCATATAGATATATGAGAAAAATGAGATACGCTAAGAAGCTTTACAAAACAATTCCTAGAGTATTATGATGGCTTATGATATACTACAAAGTCTGAAACATCAAAATATCCTACTAAAGCCTCTGTGTTTAGTGTAATCGATGAAAATGATACTATGTCAGTAAATATATTAGGATTGAAAAAAAATTGATCAAATACTGTTTTTATTCATGTGAGTGCACAGCTTACCTCAGAGAGTACAAAGCAGGAAGTGGTTACTTTAGCATATAAAATATTTGGTCTAGAATAAAAATTTTCTCAACGTAAGAAGGTTACCATAATTAGGTAGCCTTTTTTTTATTGTGACAGAAATTTTGTTTTCGAAATTTTGACAAAAAAATATTTTTGGTTACAATAAGAGAAGATTGTGACAGAATCAAGTCTATATAGTATGCATTTCATCGTTTCATATCTTAGTATGCAAAAAAACCACGAACACAATGGTATCATCAAGATCATAAAAAAAGAATTCTTTTCGGTTCCGATTTCAATCAGGATCGTTTCTTTTTCTTTATTTTTATTTATCTTCTGACGAGGGTTAGGTGCCGATACATTTTTTTCTCTTTATATAAAAGATATCGTAAATAATGTATTTTGGGTATCGGTAATCTGAGCAATATTGTCGTTAGGAAAAATGTTTTTTGCAATCCCTGTGTGAGAAATAGATGATCATGCAAATTTAAAATCCGTATTGTTTTTGAGTAAATGAGCATATGTAGTTACATGAATTTTGTATTTCATTGCTGGGATAATAGCGTCTCCCACATTGCTTGTTATAGCAGTTGTACTTAATGGTTTTGCAACCGCATCGTTGCTGACAACCTATCAAGCATTTATACGTAAGCATAGTAAAAAGAATATCAGAGGTGCGATATTTGGATTATATTTTTCTAGTCTCAATCTCGCTTATGTTGTTGGAGCATTGATTGCATCAGTGATTATAGGATATATTTCGTTACCATATCTTTTCCTATTTGTATCATTGTTTTCAGTGATTTCATTTTTCACTGATCAGAAGCTTCCTAGTTTAAGTAAAAAAGAAATACGTAAATTCATCTGAAAAGACACCTTCATTCACAAGTTTTTTGTTGAGGTATTTTCCTTCTATGCTATTAAAAAAGTGATTATAAAGATGAAAACATATTCTTTCAGGATGTATTACGCGCTTGGATTCGAATTCTTATTTAATGTACTCAATTACATATGATTTATATTTATACCTATAATTTCAGTAAAAAACAATCTAACGCTTTCACAGATTGCTCTCATTTTTGCAGTCATGAGGGTTCCTTATTTAATAGATTTTTTCACGGGAAATATTGCCGATAATGCGAGTAAAAGAAAATTCTTGTTCTTTGTATTGCTCTTCGTTTCCTTCCTCTATATGTTACTTGGATATAATGAAAATTTCTGGAGTATTATCATCATTACGTTTGCAATATCTCTTGGGTTATCGCTTATGCGTCCTGTTATTTCAGCATTTATTTCGGATTGCACAAATACGGAAGATGAATGAACTATTTCATGAGTAGAGGAATTTGTTGCTAGATGATGAGAAATGATAGGGATTATACTGTTTGGAATATCTTCGGCGTTATTTGGAATTCAAACTTCATTTATATTGGTAGGAATAATGATTTTTATCGTTGCTAATGTATGACTAGCAAGAAGATATGGTCTGCTCAAAAAAAGATTAAAATAAAAAAATATACTAATAAAAAAAAAGACGCATATGTTACGTCTTTTTTATTGTGTAAAGGTAAAATTATTGTATATGTTTATTACTTTTTTTTATACATAATGTAGTAGTATAGGGGTTTTTCTATGCATATAAAATTTCCCAGCCTTCAAGTTGTATATCGGTGAGTATATACATTTCTCAACTATTACAATGTGCTTTTTCTACGTGATTCCCCTTAGCATCCAAGATATCTAAGACTTCTAATTCTCCCATTTTTGTGGGGCTCAAATATTTGATCTTCATACCTGGAGTGATAACTTCTTTTGGTTCGATGTGAAAATATTTTTTTCCATCTTTTTCCATGTGTTTATCCGAAAATATTCAGAAGTAGTTTCTGTTAAATAATGGTCAAGCACTATCCAAAGTCGTTGAGCCGACAGGAGTTTCTCATTCAGGGAATTCATTTAATTTGTTAAACAAAAATCATTCTCGATATGCTCTATGAGGTATTACATTGACGAGATTCGCTACATGTTCATCTATTTTTTTGCCTTCGATAATTGCGTCGCGAACATGTTTATATGCTTTTACTATAGCTCCCACGTAAAATTCTGATTTGCTTCTTCATTCTATTTTGATGGCATCGACATACGGCAATATTTCTTCTAATCTTTCTATAGTGCACAAATCTTTGGATGATAAAATATGACTACCATTTTCATCTCCTTCAAGTTGAAATAATTTTCCTGGTCTGCGTTCTTCTTCGAGTCGTACCTTATATTTAAATCTGCATGCGTGAGAACATTCACCTTTATTACCTGGCCTTCAACTCATATAATCACCAAGCAAACAACGTCATGAATAACTCATACACATTGCACCATGAACAAAAACCTCTATTTCCATACCAGGCACTTTTTCTCTAATTTCTTTGATTTCTTCGATATTCAATTCTCTCGCGAAAACGATTCTCTTCACACCCATGTCTTTCCAGAATTGAACAGCGGCATAATTCATAGTAGAGGATTGTGTGCTCAAATGTAATGGTGTATTGGGGAGATGTTTTTTGATGATATGAAAGGTACCAGGATCAGAAAAAATGATAGCATCTGCACCGACATCTGCTATTTTTTCTACAGCCTTTTCAAAGATTTTGATATCCATATTTCTTGGAAAGATATTCATGGTAAGTAATGCTTTGCTTCCATTTTTGTGTAAATCATCAACGGTTTTTTTGAGATCATCAAAATTATAAATTTTATTTTGTCTCATTCTCAATGAGGTGAATGGTACACCTACATACACTTCTTCAGCTCAGTAGTGACTGGCCACCATAGCTTTGTCATGTGATCACCCGGGTGCAACTATTGTTGGTTTGTGCATAATAAATTATTATATGAATAAATGAAGAGGTTGTAGTAACGCAGTTTCAATGATTCAACGTTTCGTCACTTATACGATACCCGATGAATATTTCAAATAAAAAAACTGACCTACATATACATAAGCCAGTTTCATTTCTTAAAAAGTTTTTTGAATAGCCTTTCAAAGAAATCTAATGTGGGGTAATGAAGAATCTTTTTGATTATAACCCTAGATAATTCAAAGATAATTCCTCCAATAAAAATCACAATAAGTACGAGTATCGTAATCATCTGCGCCGGGGAAGAAAATCTGACACCCAAGATATTGACGGCAAAGCCAAAAAGAAAAAGCATAATTACTGCAGCAATAGCGATAGGTAGGACAATAAGCTCAAAAAATTGAAGTATTTTGATGCGCATTCGTATAAATTTAGTTTTTTTGTACATAGCTAATTTTTGTTTTTTGTATAATATACATATATTAAAAATAAAGTCAACACAACAAAAAGAGAGAAATTATTATAAAAAAAGACTCCCGTATAACGGGAGTGATCTGTTCTTTCATAAAAAACTACAGGGGTGTGGTAAAATCCATATCCATACCACCGGGGATGCCTGTTCCAAGCATATCGCCCATAGCTATAGATCCAGAAATATTCGTTCCAAATAGTTGATTGTCATCAGATGATCCAGAAGAAAATGATGTGGAGCTGTTTTTTTTGAAATGTAACTGCTCACTAGCAGATAATCTATCATAGTCATTCTGATCGATTTTGTCACCATAGCCATAATTTTTTCCACGGCTTGAGGTGAATCTGTTTTCACATGTGTAGGTATGCATACGTATATGTTTTTGTTTCTCACAGTAGTGTGATTGGGCTAATCAATATCGATTTACGGAAAAATATCAACAAAAAATATCCATGTTTCCATATTTCAACATTTCCATTTTTCAATCTTTCCATAATTATTCTATGTCTTCAACCTCTTTGAGTACGGTTTTGATATGATATGCTTTGGAGAGTAATAATATTTTGAAAAGGACAAAAGCTATACCCGTCATTACCCATAATACGATTCTTATAAATCCATAGAATATAAGGAACATGAGCAGGATAACTGATGTCTTAAATGCGGGATTTTCATAGATAGTATTGAGTTGTATGAGAATATAATCACAGATTCCCATGTTGACGGAAGTATTGTCTTTGAGTGTCTGGTCGATAAGATTTTTTTTGTAGGCATTAAATTTTTGGATCATTGTAGAGTAAGTAGATTGTTTTGTTTGTAAAGAAACATTTTGTCCTATAGTTACCACTTCTTTTATTTTTGTATTAAAGAGATCTGTCGTGTCAATTTTGATCTTCTGTACTCCAGCAGCAACAGGACGAGTGAAAACATTAATGACGCGGTTGGATGCGTCAGAGAGATCTTGGCAGGTAAAGGGGAATTTTGCGTAATATCACAAGACGAATAAACTATATCCGATGGTAATAAATACCGTGAACATATATCATCAAGTATTTAAATAGCTCCACGTATCTCGTTTGATTTTATCATAGGATCATCACTGGAGGAGCCAACCCAGATAGACCACACCAAAATTGATGGTAACCATGGATGCGGCTAGGAGGATATTTGAAAACCCGATAAATAAAAATTCTAAAAGGGTAATTGCAAGCATAAAGAGTCCCAAATATTTGATAGGTAATTTACGGATTTCAAGATAGAAAAAATGAAAGAAAAGAAAGAGGATCATAACATAGATCATGGATTCTACCGCAAGAAATTGTCAGAATAATCTGAAAATTATGAGTCCATATGCGATAAGACACAAAGAGCCGAAGGTCCAGAATTTTCGTCAATGTAATCTTTTTTCCGTAGCTTTGAGCGGCGATGTCCTATCTATCGGTATATGTTTTTTTTTCATTTATCAAAAGATTAGGGGTATAAAATATGCTGCTTTCCAGGCCAAGAGTCGAAAAGCGATTATCATTGCGGGAAAAAAAGGAATTATTTTAGTGGTTTTTTTGGTGATCAGATAGTGTAATCATGCTCGAATTAACCCGATAATACTACTCATCAGGATAAACAAAATCAAGACATTTACCAACATCATGAGTGAAAACGGCAGGTGGTGAAATGAGAGAATGATGGGGAATAGTATTCATATACTTACTGCTAAAAAAACATCTCCTTGACCAAATCATTCTTCGTTTTTTTTAAATCTCATGTGTACATATCGTTTTGCAAAAAAATAGATCAACAAAAACGTCACTCCAAACATAACAGCACTCATCAAGGCATTTCAATCGTTTCCTCCAGATACATTGATATTTGCTACAATACCCAATGCCATAAAAAGTACTCGTAGTACCATGTGTAATTCATATTTCTGCAAATCGTAAATCAAAAGAAGAATCAAGAATCGGTTCATCAAAAGTCAAAAAACCAATCTCTCAATTCAGAAATCTTTGAGTAAAAAATATGTTACTACAAAAATTCACGCACATAAAAGTTCTAAAACAGGATATATTCGACTGATTTTCTTCTTACAATATGCGCACTTCCCTCATTGAACTAAATAGCTTACTACGGGAATTAAATTCTTTGCTTGTAATACGTGTTTACAATGAGGACATTCAGAACGACCAAAAAAAAATCCGCGAAGCTTTTTCAAAGTTATACCATCAGAAAATCTAGTCATCATGACAGAGCCGAGAGAGCCAAAGATAAGTCAGAGAAAGAGCATAAGTATTCGCATAGTTTTTCTT
This sequence comes from uncultured bacterium, assembly GCA_903953935.1. Taxonomy (GTDB): domain Bacteria; phylum Patescibacteriota; class Gracilibacteria; order Absconditabacterales; family Absconditicoccaceae; genus CAJBLF01. The sequence continues at coordinate 15,866 of CAJBLF010000016.1, read as the reverse complement.
CAATATAAACGGTATATGTATATGATAGATTGTGAAAAAATCAAGCAGTTTAGTTTGCACCCGGGTTCGGTTTTTTGTCGTTTGGCTTCAGAAGCAATTAAGTGACTCTTGCACCCGGGTGTATACCTCATTGTAAAATTTGACAAATATTTTTTTTTGAATATACTTATGCTAAGTATTTTATTTGATACGTTCCATACTATGGCAAACATAGAAAAAATGGCGCTCAGATTTCTTGCGCATGATGTATCTATCATTCGTATAGGATTTCTTGTTCTTGTTCCAGTTTTGACGTTACAAATTTACGGATTGACATTAGGGGTGATCATGTTATAGGGTATTTCTTATAGGTATAAAGCCTCACTCTGTTTTGCGAGATGGGCTTTTTTTTATACTTCAAAAAATTGTTGTGAATAGTTCATGCGGACATCAAAATATCATAATGAATACGTTATTAATAAAAGAAAATAAATATATACTGGTATATTACAGATATTTCTCTATGACTATAGTGTCATTTTCTATGCTATCAGGGTCAAATCAATCAGGGAAAATGATAGGACATAAATATATTTTTTTAGTTGACTTTATTCTTAATTTAGTTAAAGTACACAATCATGTTTTTATTCGTTAAGAAATAGTATGAAGAACAAAATTTATTGATTTATGTGAGCTCCTGGACTATGAAAGACAGTCGCTATGAATATAGCAGAGCATCCAGAAAATCTCAAAAACATCAAAGAAACACTTTGATTGGAAAATGATTTAACTGTTGGTGTTGTTAAAAAAGATACTTCAAGACCAAATAGATGAGCTGATGATAGACTCAAGAGGTCTGGGATACCAGAAGAGGATTTTACCACCAACAAAGAAAAGTACGTAGGAGAATACATCTTGACTAACAACGGAGCAAAATATGCATATCACGTTGATGAATTGAATCAAGAAGCCGATATTTTGGTTGCAGAACCAAGTATTCATCATTTATCAGTAATGAAGGCTCACCTCAAAGACAGATTGGTAGTTGTGCTTATAGCTGCTGATACAGAATACAGAAAAGTAAGAATGAATGGAAGAGGTACAGAAGAAGAATCACAAGTGAATAAAAGGGTTATCGAAGGAGATGTTCAGCTGTATATTGCAAGCAAACTTTCATGAGATGATGGAGAAATGTTGTCGAAGATGATCGATCCTAAGGGATATGAAATTTACGAAGAGATTTTTACATCAGCAAGTGATGACGCTGAAGCAGCAAATAAAATGGAAGAGTATTTCCTATGATTGGTAGGAGAAGATAAATTTGCAAAAGAAGCTACTGAAGAATATTTTAAGATGATCAGAAACAATACGAAAAAAGGAGAAAACGAAAAATTGTTTGATCACATTATTGTTCGCAGTTTAGAGAAAGATGAATTAGCAGGAAGTAACTTCCTTACTGAAGGAGACTTCAGAGACAATATCGTATCTGTTATCAAAAAACATTTGTCTGAATAATCAAAATCTACATGGAAAAATCAAACATACGAGATACTTTCGATGAAAAGAACAATCTTATCAAAGAATATGATAATCGAAAATTGCTGATAAGGAATAAAAATTCAACACTCTGAAATTGTGTGCTGGTAGCAAAACGCGATCTAGCTGAAGTTTCTGAAGTGAACGAACAGGAAGCCAAGGAATATTTTGCGATTATCAAAGAAGTAGAATCAGCGCTCAAAAAAGCTTTTGATTATGATAAGATAAATTATCTGACACTTATGATGGTAGATGAGCATGTACATACGCATATCTTACCTAGATATAAAGAGGAAAAAACATTTGCATGAATGAATCGGACCGACGAATGACGGCCATGACCCAATACACCAGTCAAAGATTCTCCATCTCAGGATGTCTTGGATCAGGTGAAACAGGAAATATTGAAAAATATATAATACCAAGGGGCATCATGTAGGGTAAAATCTTTATGGTGCTTTTTTGCTACATAAGCTTTTATAACAAACAACAATAAAAATAAATAACTTGAAAATGTCAACCATATTGTTATAGTATATAAAAATATGTTTTTAATGATAACCCCAAAATGAATATGAACAAAAAAGTAATTATGGTCGTTCGTGATTGACGATGACAAAGAGATGAAAAAGAACAAAATGCTATCCACGACGCTAATACACAGATTACCGATAATCTTATGGCACAATATCCAAATACTTTGTTGGATACGTGTGGAGAGTCTGTATGATTGCCCGAAGGCTATCAAGGGAATTCTGAGGTCTGACATATGACCATAGGATCATGAAGGATATTGTTCCAATCATTTGTGAAGATAAACAAATCCATCGAGGATGGAGAGTTTTTTACAATACCGGAATTTTTGAAAGCGATAGATAATTGTAAAGAAAATAATTCAAAATTACATTTAATAGGATTGATTCAAACACAAGGTGTACATGCGCACTTAGACCACCTTTATGCATTATTAGAATTATGTAAAAGGCAGGATTTCAAAGACGTATATATTCACGCGATAACTGATGGAAGAGATGCTCCGAGTATGGAGTGACTCAAAAACCTCAAGGATTTGGAAACCAAAATTCAAGAAATAGGAGTAGGAGAGATAGCTACCGTTTCATGAAGATTTTTCACTATGGATAGGGATAATAGACGAGAAAGGACCCAGAGAGGATATGAGGCAATCGTCGATGCAAAAGTATCTCCAGATGAAAAGGCTGATGTTCCCGTAGAATTTGATAGTGTAGATGCTATGGTACAGGCGTGTTATGATCAGCAGGAAACTGATGAATTTATAGCTCCAAGAATAAAGAAATGATATGAAGGTATGCAGGACAAAGACAGTGCTATATTCTTTAATTTTAGAACAGATAGAACAAGACAGCTCACAAAAGCAATAGTAGAAGATACATTTGATGGATTTGAAAGAAAAAAGAAAGACATCCATTATGTAGCTATGACACAGTTCTATGAAGGTATGCCAGCAGATGTGGCATTCAAAGAACAATCATTGGACAATCTTTTGGGAGAAGTCGTAGCTAAGGAATGACGCAAACAGCTCAGAATAAGCGAAACAGAGAAATATGCTCACGTAACATTCTTTTTTAACGGACAAGATGAAAAGCCAAATGATAATGAGGATAGAATACTTATCCCATCACCAAGAGTAGAAACTTATGATCTCAAACCAGAGATGAGTGTCTATGAAATCACTGAAGAGCTTACCAAAAAGATAGAGAGCGAGTTATATGATTTGATAATTACCAATCTAGTAAATGGAGATATGGTAGGTCATACTGGTAATCCAGAAGCTATTAAAAAAGCATTGGAAGCAGTAGATGCATGTGTGTGAAAAATAGTAGAGAAAGGATTGGAACATAATTATACAACAATCATAACTGCCGACCATGGAAATGCAGAAGATCAAACGGACGAACGGAGAACAAGTCACACAATGAACAAGGTACCTTGCATCATAGTGTCTGATGATAAAGAGTTGAAATTGAAGGAAGGTAAATGATTGCAAGACTTAGCTCCTACGGTATTGGATCTTATGGGAATAGAAAAACCAGAAGAGATGACAGGAGAAAGTATTATCGAGTCAAAATAAGCGATATCAGTATATACAACATATAAGAAAGGCAAGTCACTCAGGTGACTTGTTTTTTAGTTTGCACCGGGTGTACACCTTTAAACTTGAATTTATCAAACAACTGAGTATATACAAAACACCTTATTTTATTGTTATCAAAAAAAAATGGCCAATGCATATAGTCATCAGGAGATAGAAGCGAAATGGGAAAAATTTCGAGAAGACAACAAATGTTTTGCAGCTACTATGGATCCTAATAAACCAAATTATAGCATCGTGATTCCACCACCAAACGTCACGGGAATTTTACATATGGGTCATGTATTGAACAACAGTATCCAAGATGTACTTATCAGACGAAAAAGAATGAGCGGCTACAATACACTTCGGATGCCAGGAACTGATCATGCAGGTATCGCTACACAAAATAAGGTAGAGAGGAAACTCGCTGATGAATGAAAAACCAAAGAAGATATAGGAAGAGAGGAATTTATCAGACAGACACGAGAATGGAAAGAGAAGCATGGATGACTTATTACCAGTCAGTTGAAAAAACTTTGAGCATCACTCGATCGAGATAGAGAAAGATTTACTATGGATGAAGGGCTTTCCAATGCGGTGAAAGAAATTTTTATTAAACTGTATAACGACAAATTAATCTACCAGGGAGAATATATGGTCAATCGATGTCCTAGATGTGGAACAGCTTTGGCTGATGATGAGGTCGACCATGAAGATGAAGATTGATTTTTTCGAGACCTAAAATATCCTATTGTCGGAACCAAAGATTTCGTAACGCTCGCAACAACGAGACCAGAAACGATGCTTGGTGACACATGAATCGCTGTCAATCCGAGAGATAAGAGATATACCGATTTAATCGGAAAAAAAGTATTGTTGCCCTTGGTAAACAAAGAAATTCCAGTCGTAGCTGACGAATATGTAGATATGGAATTTGGTACAGGCGTAGTGAAAATGACGCCAGCACATGACCCTAACGATTATGAAGTTGCGAAAAGAACGTGATTGGAGGTGGTAAATATTTTTACGCCTGATGCAAAGATAAATGAAAACGGAGGAAAATATGCGTGATTGGATAGATTTGAAGCAAGGAAACAGATTATTGAAGATCTCAAGGTAGGAGGATTTATGGGTGCTATAAAAAAACATACGCATGCGGTTGGTCATTGTTATAGATGTTCCACTATCGTGGAACCAAGAATTTCCAGACAACGATTTGTTAAAATGAAGCCGCTTGCACAACCAGCATTGGAAGCAGTAAAAAGCGGAAAAATAACTATACAACCAAAGAGATGGGAAAAAGTATATTATCATCGATTGGAGAATATCCGTGATCGATGTATCTCCAGACAGATTTGGCGATGACACAGAATCCCTGCTCGATATTGACCAGACGATCAAGTATTTGTAGCAAGAAATGATGCTGAAGCGCAAGCACAGGCAGATAAACATTACGGGAAAGTAGTAACATTAATCCAAGAACAAGATGTATTAGATACACGATTTAGCTCTGCGTTACGACCATTTTCCACGATGGGACGACCAGAAAAAACGAAGGAACTTGATATGTTTTATCCAACTGCAGTTTTAGTAACTGCAGCAGATATTATCTTTTTTCGAGTTGCGAGAATGGTAATGATGGGTATGTATGAGATGAAAGAAATTCCATTTCATGATGTGTTTCTCCATGGAATTGTAAGAGATGAGCAAGGACGTAAAATGTCCAAATCACTGGGTAACTCAGCTGATCCTTTGGATCTGATCAGAGATTACTGAGCAGATGCAATTAGATTTACTATGATCTACAATACTTCTCAAGGACAAGATGTTCACTTCTCTGACAAACTTTTGGAGATGGGAAGAAATTTCGCCAACAAAGTTCGAAATGCAAGCAATTTTGTGCTTATGAATTTAGAAGGATTTGACCACACCAAAACACAAAAGTCTGATCTCAAACTTGAATTGGTTGACCAACGAATATATTCTAGACTTCAAACAACGATTGATACGATCAACGAGAAACTAGATAAATATATATTAGACGAAGCAGCAAAGACGGTATATGAATTTATTAAATGAGATTTCTGTGATTGGTATGTGGAGATGGCAAAAGTAAGGTTATACAACAACGAAGACACAATAACCAAGACAACTGCACAATATGTTTTACGAGATGTACTCGAACAATCATTGAGGTTACTTCATCCATTTATGGCCTTTGTAACTGAGGAATGTCGACAACAACTCAACACGGGAAAGAAAACTATCATGCTCGAAGAATATCCAAAAAGTGATAAAACAAAACAATCAGCCGACATAGAAAATGCGATGCTTTATATTCAAGAAGTAACGACATCTATCAGAAATATTAGGGCAGAAGCTAATGTTTCTCCAGCGAAAAATGTTACGGCCTTGATAAAATCTGCAGACAAAAACGAATTAGCAATCATAGAAGAAAACAAATCATTCATCATGAAGCTTGCAAAACTTGATACGATAGAAGCAGGAAAAGACATAATAAAGCCTGACTTGGCGTGATTTAGAGTTGCATGAAAATCAGAGATTTATATTCCATTAGCGTGACTGCTCGATATCGAAGCAGAGACAAAAAAGATTACCGATCAGATAGAAAAGTTGGAACAATGACTCGCTTCATGTAAAAAAAAGTTGGCAGATGAGACCTTTATTTCCAAGGCGCCTGAACAAGTTATAGAAAGAGAAAAAAATAATGAAACTGAATATATAGGAAAGATAGAAAAGCTTAAAAAGAATCTAGAACTGTTGAAAAAATAATGGAAATATGAAAAAAAAATCTTTCAATCTTTCAATATGTAGTAGAACATGTACAATCTTTACCAATCCAAACTACGGAAGGATATTCAGCACGAGATATATCGTAAACCAATGTTTACGGTTAAGCTTTTTGGTAAAGAATACTTTGGCACTATCAAAGAAAAAAAAATCTGACCTTTCGTTACGAGACGATATCAAATCATGGGAATCGAACTTCCCGCTGATAAGGAGTATGTCCAAAAAGAGATGGTCAATCTGAGAAAAGGGTTCAGAGGGAAATGAATTTTCTTTCAATTAGGAATCATCAATGAGATTGTTAGTTTCGAAAATAGAATGCTGAAATGCGACGAATTTAAAGAAGATATGAAAACATTTAGACTTGGATTACAAAATGTTTTGCAGCTAGATTATAGCATACTACCAGCATTTAGAGAAAATATGCCGACTGCTTGAATTACGTATGATACGACGAAAGCAGATGAAGAGTTTTTGAGAGATATGAATGAAAGCTGTAGAAAACGTATTAAGAAGGCTATCGCAGGTGGTATAGAATATCGTATCGTTGATAAAAAAGACTACGAACTATTTTTTGCAAAGCGACAAAAAACGGCAGACGCTAAATGATTCAACACGATCTCCAAGTCTCAATATGATGGATTGTTGAACTATATCGATCACGGGAAATGAATCTTGATAGGCGCATTTCTTGATGGTGAGATGATTGCGTGAACCATCTGTTTGTTCGACGATAAAATGATTTACTGTCCGTATGGGTTTTTCGATAGAAAATATAATACTATCGGTGTGCAGCATTTTTTGAAATTTAAACTCTTCTCACGAGCGAGAGAAAATGGATATACAACAGTCGATACGGGTGGAGGAGCACCAACAGGTTTTCCTAAGCATCCGCTTGCTGGCGTCAGTGAATTTAAGGAATCGTTGGGTGGAACAAAGAGCGAACTGTATGGAAGTTACGATGTTGTGTTGAATAGATCTTTATATCGAGTGTTTAAATTGCGATATAAATTAAGAGGATAAAAGGATAATCAAAAGATATATTTTATAAAAATCTTCCAAAAGTGAGGATTTTTTTTGTTTGTTTAGCTGTACATTCGGGTGAAAAGTAAGTGTTGACATTTTATATAAAATAGATATAAGATAAATAACAAACAAAAAAATAATCATTACAAATACACCAAAATTATGTACACACCAATCGTTGTTTCTGTTATGTATGGGAACGAAATTAATGTAGGGTTTCACTTCGATGTTGAATCATTGAAAGACCTCGTAGAAACAAGCATTATATCTGTTAACCGTACTCTTGTTCGCTTCGCGAGAAGTAAAGACAAAAAAAAAGGCGAAAAATATATCGCTTTGAAAATGTCAAAACACCAACTTACCAATGAAATTGGAATAAGTATGGAAATCATCGAAAAAGCCGTTTTCTTGAGTATTCAGGACGAAGCTATTAGATTTGACAAAGAAACAAGACAATCAATTAAAAAGCTTTTTACCAAGGTTGACAAACTGCTTCATAAGCTTGGCCAATGTGATTCCGATTTCTGTACGGATTACAGCACACAACGTGCCAGACCTTCAAAAGAAGCAATGGAATTCATCCAGAAAAAATGGTAAAAATCCGGGAATATGAAAGTCTTACTGTATTTGGAAAGTGATTTCGGCCAGAATGAAATCAAAAGGGGATCAACGCCTGTGTTAGCAACAACATTGCATGATGCGGCAAATCTCAAGATAGTACTATCTCATGTGATAGGTTCAGACTTATTTCCTTTGGTACATCGTATCGAAACCAAAAAGTTTGAAACCATGGAAACCTTGGTCAGAAAATGTTTCCGTGACCTTTCGAGAATCTTGGCAATCGTAGTCATCGAGGGTCAAGTCATCAAGGTGCATTGGAGAGATCATATTTTAGCTGGAGACACTGAAGCAATGCAGAAATTGCAAAACAAATTGCATTCGGCAAAATACAGACACCATCTGGGCTTCAGTATGACGGCACAAGAGTAAAAAATAGTATATACCACTACAATCGGGACGAGATTCGCCCCGGTTTTTTTTTATATTTGAGACGTAACGTAATAAAAAGTTGAAGTATCGATATTTTTTACAATATCCAAATTAAATATTTTTTAAAAAAATATATGGTTTTTTAGGTTTTTACCAGGCCGCAAAGCATCATTTTTATTTGATTTGTCAATTAAAAATGCCTATAGAGTCATTTTTTTTTGCTTTTTTTAAAAGTTCTGAATATAATCAATCTATGGGATTTTATTCATATGGTCTCGATGGAACAACAAAAAGAAAAAGATAATCAAACAATAGCCTCAAATAATCAAGGGTCATCAGGACCTGGTTTTTGATGAATGGGGAATCTTAAGCTTCAGGATTTGGAAGTTAGTTCAGGTGAACTCAGTCCTATGTCCAAACTCAATGCTGAAGAGAGTCTATTGTCTAAAAAAGAAGAAGTGAAAATAGAAAATCTCGAGATGGGAAAACAAGGGAATGAATGAGAAAAGGCTGAGATAGTATTGGGTACTAGTGGGATTGTAGGAAAAGAAATGATGAAACATCATACCAATTATTGGAAAATGTTTATTATATCGTTTATTGTGATGCTTTTGATGGGTGCGACATCTGTAGTATTGCGTCTTTATAGTCAATATCTCTATTTTGCTTCACAAGCTATACCAGATATAAACTATCAAAAATATATAAATAATTATAAAAAATGACAAGAATTTGTAGATCAAACATTGAATCTTAGTAATTATCAACAGTATATAGGCTTGTCGATTGCGGGGAGTGGAGAAGAGAGTAATGTTGATAAAGTAGTCAATGAAAAAAGATTGAGTTATATTCAGAAAAAAGATATTCTCCAACAGGCACTCAATAGATTTGTAAATATATTCATCCCCAACACTAAGAAGCTTGCTAATCTCAAGGAAGATATTTCTAAATACGGATTTTTCTCTGAGGAATTATATAACATGTTAGAGAACCAGGACTATTCTACTTCTATAAAAAAATATCTATTATCGCTCGAAATCATAAAATTCAGTAGTGCAGTCAAAGTGTTTGGCTATTTAGAAACATTTGTTTCTAGTTTATCTAACGCGCTTAGTAAGACTCCTACGGACGTCGAGACTGAAATGCATACATTGGCTGATAGAGGAGAAAAGGATATTGTTACATATCTTAACAATTGTTATCTTAATCCATATGAAGTAGATTATGATTGTAATTTGGTTGGTGATTTTGATAGATATTATACGCTTATAGATAAAGAGAAAAAACCATTTGATACTAATTTTTTCAAAAAGATGATGTTTTATGTAGATACAAAATTAGAACAGACAGATTTACCAAGTTTTTCTATTACATTCAAGAGATATGATCCAACACAGAAGCAAATAAGTTTTACGCTCGATGTGAATACATTTAAACAAGATGAGATTGCATTAATTAAAAAATGAATCATCAGTCCACATATCTTCATTCTTAGCAATTTATTAAACCTAATTAAGCAGAGTGTATTTGTGGTTTCAGAAAATATCGATGCTAAATCTATTAAGATATCACCGAAAACTATAAAGATTGGAACATCAACGTTCAATGTAAACAATTCAACAATGAATTTTGTACTTCCTATACAGAAAGGATCAGAAAGAGAAATTAGTGATTATGTAGATCCTATTTTTACTTCTTCGCCATAGTGCGCATATGACAGATAAAGAGACAAAAAAGATGGCTGATAAAAACGTAGAGAACCACCAAGGAGATAAAAATTCCGATAAGGTAAATGCTTTTCTTATAGTGATAAAAAAATATACACGCTGATTCTTGAATTTTTTCAGAGAAGACAAAAACAATGGAGAAGTAATGCTTGTTGTAGCAGTTGTAACAACAGCATTAGCGATATATTTCGGTATGCAACTATATAATGATATTACCTTACTCAATGCAAAATCTAGTCAGTTGTTTAGTACTTCTACATATGATATACGTGCTTTACAGAGCGATCCAGACATAAAGGGGATACTCAAAAGTACGGAAAGTATAAAAGATCTTTTAGAAGAAAACAAAAACACCCAATCAGAGATAAATAAATATACAGATTATCTTCATTCATTACAGATACCTTATACGTACTTACTAAAATATATCTATCTTCCTTCCCTCAATGTATGGAAAGAAAATTATACCGATAAAATCGACACTAACCTTATCTGAATAAAATTTCTTGAGAATAATCCGTACAACGACATAACATTGCTTCAGAAATGGGGAGATTTTTTCAAAAATCTGGGTGATAATAATGAATCAAACGATATCCTTGATATGAATATAGGAGAATTTACTGAAGATGATAAATGATTTTTTAGTATGCCTATAACCGTTTCTTTTGTTGCAAATTCCAAACGTGCATTCTTGTTGTTATCAGATAAGCTTTCTATGACTTCCAATAAAGAGAATATTTCACTTATCAATGAGTTCTTCTATTATCTTCGATGAGAAATTAAGAAAGATAAACAAAAAGAAATACAGACATTGGAGGCTGATTATGGGAAGATATTTTGATCAGGAGTTGTAGAAACTGGAAAGATAGACCAAGATAAGGTAATAGGATATGCACTCTATAATTGGATTTTCAATAGTGGTGTAAACACATTGATAGATGATAGTATTATCAATAAGACGATTAAAAATATTATCTCATGTGACAATGATGTTGATGAGGCGTGTTATTATAAATTTAGAGAAAGATATAGAAACATTCCTACGTTCGGATATTTGCTTGGTACAAACGTTGGAAGTAATGGTACTGAAAATCTCAAGAAATTTATGAAACAGTTACCACCAATATTCGCTATCAAATGATTTGAATTTGATAAGATAAAATCACCGACTATTTCTGATGTAAGCAATAGTAAATATAAGGGTAAGATAACTATTGTTGTATATGGAAGAAGCGCAACAACAGAAGAGGTAAATCAGATCGCTCAGGTATTGGGGAATAAATGTTTGGGAGAAGATAAACCAATCACAACTCAGGATGGATTAGCTTTGATACAAAGCGCTATAGTTAAGATTTCCAATGTCACTCAAATAGATAAAGCCTATGCAGATAGTCTTTGGGAGTTGAAAGGCCTCATAGAAAATCTCGATAAGGAGTTTCCTACACTTAGTAATTACAAAAAGACCATAAAACTCTTTGAGTTATACAGGATGCTTTCTGAAGCAGGACTTTGTAAATAATGCTTATGTGTTGGGTGTTCCAAACTGAGTAGCGTCTAATGCTTCTATATCTTCATTATCTAAGGTCCATCACATCGCACCCAAATTTTCTTTGATATGTGCTGTTTGAGTGGCTTTACATATGGTAACAATATTTTTTTTAGATATCAGTCGTTGTATTGCGATTTGTGCTTTTGTTTTACCGTATTTTACAGATAAGGTATCAAGCAGGGGATGTGACTGCAATAAAAATCCTCTTTCAATGGGTCTGTATGCCATTACTAATATGTCGTTTTCTTGGCAATACGGGATGATTTCAGATTCCATATCGCTACATCCTCCTCCTTTGTAATCTTCGTTTCTTGCACTTAGGTTGTAGGGTATCTGATTGACTGCGATTTTATATTTTGAATATTTTTGAGCTTCTTTCATTTGTTCAACAGAAAAATTACTTACGCCGATATGTTTTATAAATCCTTGTTCAAGAAGAAAATCTAATGCTTCCATTGTTTCCTGTAATGGTATCTCTGGATTTGGTGCGTGGATGAGATAGATATCAATATATGCTGTCTGCAGTCTCTCTAAACTCTTTTTACATGAAGTAATAACATCGTCATAATGTAAATGTGTTTTATAAACCTTACTTGTGATTATGAGTTTTGATCTCTCAAAATCTTTTATTGCCTCACCAATCAATTCTTCTGTGTGAGTAGCTCCATACAATTCTGCAGTATCAATATGTGAATATCATAATGCTATAGCATCTTTGATAGCTTGAATAGATTCCTTATCTTCAGAAAAATCCGGTTCCGTAGAAGAACCGCCAATTTTAAAAGTACCAAGACCTATAACCGGAATTTTAAAATTTCCAGTTAATATTTTATATTCCATGGTTTTTCTAAATTCTAAATTAGCTTCCAAGGTTGTGCCAAACATGATCTACATCTTCATCATCATCTAATGCATCAAGTAAGGCATAGAGTTTGTTCATGGCTTCTTCACCAAGCTTTACCATATTTTCTGGAATAAATTGGATATCTGATTCAACCATATGATAGTGAAATTTTTCAAGTGCGTTTTGTACAATAGCAAAATCTTTTTTATCTACATAGATAATGACCGTGTTTTCATCTACCTCAATATCAGCTATAGGAAGCTCCATAGCACGTTCCTCAAGTTCATCTTTATTCAACGGTAAAACTCTTTCTACGGTCTTTCATTTATCTTGTATGGTTTCACTGATACCATCGATGACAATAACACCTTGCTCTTTAAATTGCCATGCTACAGAACCTATTGCTCCTAGTGTTCATCAATGTTTTTGTATGATATTTTTGATAGTAGTTGCACTTCTATTGGTATTTGGCGTAAGTGCTTTTATAAGCAATGCAATTCATTCTGGGCCATATCCCTCATAAAATATTTCTTCAAGATTTTCTCATTCCAATTGACCAGATCATTTCAAAATTGCTTTTTCTACCACTTCTCTTGGAAGGTTATATTGTTTAGCTTTGCTGAGCGCAAGTTCGAGGCCAGGATTCATTTTTGGATCAGCTCATTTTCTAGCTGCGATTTGAATGATCTTTCCTACCTTTGCATACGCTTGTGATTTTTTTGCATCTCATGATGCTTTTCTAGCTGCGATACTATGCCGTCTTCCCATCTTCTTATTACTTAAGGATTTAAAGATAAATAAGACGTACCCTCTTTATTTGAAAGAGGGAGGTATCCTTTAGGATGGGGGATTTTGCTTATACTGATTACGAAAATCCTCCGCCTTCGGCACCTCCTTCCAGTAAAGGAGGAACATCTTTCAGTTTATTTGTTTTCAATAACTCTTTTGATATCTGCTAATTTATATCATTTTCTCATTAATTTCTGGATGATATCAAATCCATCTACCTCTTTTTTCTTATATGCTGCGATATCTTTTTTGATTTTATCATAGATACCTTCTCCCATTTCATTTTCATATTTTTTTAGAAGATCCTTTATTATTTCTTGCGGGACTCATTTTTGCTGGAGTTTTTGTATTATTCTAATGGCAGGTTTTCCCTTGTTTACAACTTCACTTCTGATGTAGCTTTCTGCAAACATTTCATCGTTTACGTAGTTTTTTTTCTTAAGTTCATCTATAGCTCGATCGATATCTTTAGTATTATATCATTTTGTATAGAGCTGAATCTTCAACTCTTTTTCAGTCTTGGGATAACGATAGATGTATTTAAGCGCATAGTCAAAACATTGCATAAATTTTCACAAAAAGATTAAAAGATTTTAGTTGTTTTGTTTTCCTTGTAAAAAGGAGGAGAACAACGAAGTGGGGGAGGATGTAAATCGTGCGAAACGAAATCCCTCATTCGTAAATACGGATACCTCTCCCTTTTATAAAGGGACATAAAGATTTCAATTATTTTTTTAGTGCAAAGTTTATAGTCGATTCGTTGCTTGTAAAGAGTGCAACGATATTTCCTTCGGGTGTATCCGTAGATTGTATATCAGAAATCAATGCCTCATGTTTGAAAAAATCTGTAAATTCTTTTATAATATTTGCCAAATACTCGTCTTGTGTGGAAAAGAACATTACAACCTTAGTATCCACACTATAATCTGCGTCTTTTCTCATTTGATTCAAAAATCTAGAAATTTCACGAGCAACTCCTTCTCTCTCAAGTTCAGGAGTCAATTCAAGATCCAGTTTCGCTATTATGTTTTGATCGACTGCTGTGGTATTTCACTCTAATCCTTCGTAGGCTATCTCGTATTCACTGCTTTCTAATGTCCATTCATTTCACTCGTTATCGAAAATGATCATATTTCCATCACCAGTAGCTTTGATATTTCCTTGTTTTCCATACTGGATAATCTTTCCCGTATCTTTCCCAAATTTTGCAGAAAGTTGAGAGCCAATAGGCTTAAATATTTTTTGTATTTTTATGGAGTCATCGAGTTCTTCAATGTGTTTTACGTTTACTTCTTCCTTGATGATATCGCCGTATTTTTTGAGAAGTGCCTGAGCTGATGTAGTCATAGAATAGTAAAAATAAGGGTATAAAATGTGTATTGAAATATACAGAAGCAAGGAAAAAAAGCAACCGAAGTTTTTTATATGTTGAAAAATATGACCGGAAAACTAATCTTTTACTATTTCACTATTTTAATCTTTTAATCATATCGCATGATAGTTAATATGATCGCCGCGATGGCTTCAAATAGGATTGTAGGAAAAGACAATAAGCTTCCTCGACATTATTCTGCAGACCTACAGCATTTCAAAAAAGTTACGAGCGGACATGTTGTCGTGATGGGATACAATACGTTTGTTTCAATAGGTAGGGCACTTCCCAATAGGAGAAACATCATTCTATCTAAACAACCAGTCGCAGACATGGAATGGTATCCAAGTATTGAAGATATGATGAAACAGCTCCAATCAGAAAATATTGATCAGATTTTTATCATTGGATGAGCCAGTATTTATCGTCAATTTCTTCCAATAGCGGATGTCATCTATTTGACGGAAATAAAAAAGGCTTATGAATGAGACACAAGCTTTCCTGAATTTGAACATGAATTTGCTGAGGTAGAAAGAGAAGAAACAGAAGAAATGGATTTTGTGGTATACAAAAGAAAACAGACGTAATTTATTTGAAATATATATTCATGAAAAAAATATTAGTTGTCTATTATTCTAGAACAGGAATAACAAAAAAACTTGCACGCTCTATTGTCGATTTTCTCAGTGCTGATGGTGAAGAGATTGTTGATACCAAAAACAGAGCATGATTACTATGATACATCAGGGCAGGAAGAGATGCTGCACTAAAAAGACAAACTACTATACAAAGAATGATATCAAATCCATCTGACTATGATATTGTGTGTATTTGAACTCCTGTGTGGGATTTTGCGATGTCCGCGGCAGTGAGAACATATCTCACAATGTACGAAAAACAATTGCCTGCATCGCTCATTTTTTTTTGTACACAAGCGAGTTCGTGAGCTGAAACAGCTATTCAAGAAATGGCAAACATAGTAGGTAAAAAACCAACTACAACTATAGTATTTTCCAGTAAAGAAATTTCTAGAGATAGCTATCAAGAAGAGCTAAAGAAACAATTGATACAAGCATGAATTTTTATAGATTAGAGTAATGGTATATAAATACAATACTATTGACATTTAT
>CAJBLF010000015.1 GCA_903953935.1 uncultured bacterium | reverse complement strand
GTGACCAGTAAAATTGTTGGCTGTCACTCAGGTATTCAAAAATGTATACGTCGCTGTAATGGAAAGTGTATTGGTTAGTATGTCCCTGACATATCATGTCTTAGTTATGATTCATGTAGTCGATTGTGTGGGGATGGTGACACCAGTTGTGATGTGCCAAGTAATTCCATCAAAACTATATGGTGTAGCATGTAATCATATTCATGTATCATTCGCACTTGTTATGTTCAACGTTCCTGTGATACATTCATATCAAGAATTGTTGCTAAATGTAAAAATAGGTGAGGTGCTATCGTAGATATATGTTTTTTCTGCTCATGTTACTATATTACTTGAGGTATCTTGTACTTTAAAGGTAATATTCAATGTTGCGCTTCCAACAATACCAGTTACATAACAATATCATGTAGTTGTTGTTCAAGAGTAGAGTGCAGATGCTCGTGAAGTTCCTGTAGTATACATACAGGTAGTTCAGCTGATTCAAATATTATCACTAACATCAGCTTTGATATCTACCGTTCCTTTATAGTAATAATTTGGAGTAGTGTATCCTGTAGATCAGCTATAGATATATCAGGTAGAGATCGTGGGAAGAGTAGAATCAGGAAGTGTCGTATTTAAGTATCCAGTTTTTGCAAAATGAGTTGCAAAATTTGTTCAAGAATACAGTTGAGTGATTATTGTTTTGACGCCACTTCATCATAATAAGACTACTCAGGTAGCGGTATTTGTGCTTTGTCCATATATATAACTAGTGATATCACCAAATAATGAATATTGACTTGTAGTTGTAGAAACTCACGTGAGCGAAATGGTGTTTGAATTCATATTGTCGGATAATCAGACTAGGTCTCAAGTTTTTATAACTATATCGGATCATATATATTTAGTAGAATCAAAGGATCATCATGTGATAAGTGTTGTTCAAGTAAAATATACTGGCTGTATTTGTGTGAGTGTGCCACTTCCATAGCTATAAACTATAGGCTGAGTAATCGTAAATGTTCCTGTTCATCTCAGGCTAGTAAAACCACTTCATCGAGATAAGAAATAATTTCATGATGCATTTAGTGGATTGGTAATATAATCTCGAGATAGAGTTCATGTTGTATTCAATATTCAGTCATTTCGCGATACAGTAGAGATAAGTGGATCGCTTTCTAGTCATCAAGTAAGGCTATTGTCATGACCATTGGTTCCACCCATTAAGTTTCAAAATGTAGACACAGTACCATAATATATGTTACCCGTAGAGCTAGTTATATAAATCCAATAGAGATTATTATAGAATTGAGAGTTGTTTATGCTATTATTATTTGAACTAGACTGTAGATATATTCAATATGGATTATTATAGGATTGAGAGTTGTTTATACTATTATTACTTGAACTAGCTACCAAATATATTCAATAACTCATGTTGTTATAAGCTTGAGAGTTATTTATGCTATTGTTGTTTGAACTAGATACTAAATGTATTCAAGCACTAGTGTTATTGTAAGTTTGAGAATTGTTTATATTATTGTTGTTCGAATTAGTTGATAAATATATTCAATCATTTATGTTGTTGTATGATTGAGAGTAGCTAATACTATTATTTGAGCAATTATAGAGGTATATTCAGGCAGAATTATTGTTGTAAGCTTGAGAATAACTAATGCTATTATTTGAACTATTTCAAATATATATTCAATAATACGTATTATTGTAAGCTTGAGAATTGCTAATGCTATTGTTTGAACTATTGTACAAGGATAATGAACTACCATTATTATAGAATTGAGAATTGTTGATACTATTGCCTGAAGAATGTTCTAAATAAATTCAGTGATTGTTTTTTGTGTGAGTACCTCCACTTCCATTGGATAGTCAGTCTATCATTATGTTGTCTATGATATTGTTTTGTCTTCAGCTAGCATAAATCATAGCATAAGAATTTAATGTTCCCGTACTATATATAGTGACATTACCGGATCAAACTATAGCAGTACATCCACTCATCCATAATCAATTAACATAACTTATAGTATAATTACCAGAATTGAGGATATAGATGGTATTATTACTTAGTTGTTGGGGTAGCGTGTTTGTTCATGGATCCTTATATACTAGGTTTATATATGCTGGATTACAATTGTTGTTAAATCGATTTTGTGTATATGCTGTTTCGTCTCAAGTATTTATACCATATAAAGCAATTATAATATCTCAAGATGTTGGGGATTGTGACCAAAAAGTACTATCAATAAAATTATTGTTTTCTCGTACCATTCAACCTCAAGAAGGAGGAATGGGAGTATCCATAATAGTCTCTATTTCAAAATTTCCAGTTACTCATCATATATTTATCGTTGAAATTGTTTTTGTGTAATAGGTATCACTAGATTGTAATGTTATATAAAATTGATCTCCATTTCAACCAGTTCAAGATTGATTAATATTGATTCAATTTTTAAATAAACTTCAAGTATTTATAGATACTCAAGTAAAAAATCATGGAGTTATTCAAGTTATGGTAATAACATTAGATGTATATAATGTGTTTAATTCTACTCCAGTCATTGCAGTAAAGTTAAATTGATTCGGAGTAGTATCAGGAATATCATAAATGATAGTATCCATGGCCATAAAGGTTCAATTTGTGCCAGAAAAATCTGCATAAATTGTTTTTAATCAGGTTGTGCCTCAGTAAAGAAGATAACTAAATGATGGTCAATAACTTTCGCTCATAAACTCCCAATGTTCTAGATCAGTAACTGTTACGCTGCTTCCTCAAGTAACGGTATTGTAAAAAGTAACATTCGTTGTATATGTTATACCAGTATTGTTGTTGATGTTGAATGTTCATCCGATTGGTCAGTATTGTCAGATATATCTGCCGGTATCATAGTCTGATCATAGTATTCAATATAATGCGATAGTTCATCAGCTTCGGTGTGCAGGACGTTTCTGTGCAAGTACATTGCTTCAGTATCTATAATTGTTCGCTGTGTTTCATATCCATGATACTACTTGTCATGTGCTAGTACATAAATCTCATGTCTGTAAATATATTCATCAGGTAGTGGGATTGGTGATTCGAGAGCAATCCATAGTTCATCAGGTACTTAATACTCAATCGTTTAATGAAAGCATAGAACCTGTAATGTCACTATTAGATCATGAAATGATTGCTGTTCAAGGTCCAACAATATTAGTTCAATTTCAAAATAATAAGAGGGTATCATAATATCTAGTATTAGTAGAATTGCTTATCCAAATTCAAAAATTATTATTATATGATTCTACCTTATGTAATATATTATTATTGGAATTGGTAAATAAAGGTATTCCATTGTTGTTATTATGGACTTGAGAATTGTTGATAATGTTGTTTGGACTAGAATTTAAATATATTCCATTTTGGCTATTATAGATTTGAGAATTGTTGATGCTGTTATATGAGGAATTATTGAAAAGTATTCAATTGCCATTGTTGTTATAAATAATAGCATTATTGATGTTGTTATTGGTACTATTGTCTAAATAAATTCAATTATCATTATTGTAAATTTGAGAGTCAACAATACTATTGCTAGATCAACTGTTTAAATAAATTCATTTATCTTGATTGTTATGAATCTGAGATGTGTGTATATTGTTGTTGGTATTATGGCCACTAGATATGTTTATTCAATTATCATTATTGTAAATATGAGCATCGGCAATAGTATTATAGTTTGATATATTTTCTAAATATATTCACTCACTATTGTTATATATTTGACTAGTATTTACATTGTTGTAAGAAGCTCCATCAAAAACTATTCAGTAAGAATTGTTGTAAATTTGACTATTGCTTATGGTGTCACGAGTAGCATCACTATAATATATTCAAAAATTATTATGATGTGCTTTTATATTGTTTATTGTGTGTGAATGTGTTCAACCCTGATACTTTATTCAATAATTATTAGGAGTATGGTTGACTCATAAACCATTATTTGTCCCATCTATATCAATGTTGTCAAATATCGCATTTGGTTGTACATCCATCCAAATCATAGCATCGAGATAACCACTTGAATACAATTTTACGTTTCAATTACCAATTATAGCAACACAAGATGTGTCTGTGGTAATTCACTGAGATAATACATAATTTCATGATGCTAGTACGTATATGGTGTTATGTATCAATGATTGTGGAATAGTATCTGGCCCAGGATATATATAATCTACTACCATGGCAGCAGGATCGCAAACATTTGAAGATCGATTTTTGGTGTAAGCAGTTGCTTCTGCGCCACTTCCATACAGTGCAGTGATAATATCGCCAGTGGTTGGGGCGTTGTCTCGAAACAATCATGTGAGATAGTTCTTATTGTTCCATGTTGCTCATCCAGGCAAAGTCCGCGTAGTAGCATTAGCAAAAAAGGCGTAGAAACCTAGAAAGATTCCCATAGCTATCAAGAGAATGCTAATGAGTTTTGGAAAGAATGCTTGCTTTTCTTGTTCCATGATTGGTTTTTTGAGTAACATAAAGTACTTATCTACTATTATATAGCCCAACAAAAAGATTTGCAAATATTCCAAGATATGCGGTAATTTTAACTTGTTTTTTTAGAAAAAAATGATGTGGTAGGTGACACACAACTACCATACAACTACTGTTGAATTTTACCCCTCAAATGTTATATTTTAGCCGAAAGCATAAAGTTCAAAGCTGAAATAATGCAGTATCTGTTAATGAGTATTTATCATTAGTTTTATGAAATGGTCGATCAGATTCCACAAACAGTTTCTCCTCAATGAGTACAACCTCAGGCAAATCCTCAGATGCCACCAATGGGAACACCACCACCAGCTCCGCAATTTCCATTTCAACAAGCGCCGGTACAGCAAGCTCCCGTCCGTCCCCAACAGACAGCAAATATTACCAAACCTACCTCAAAGATGTCTATAAAGACCGTGCTAATCTGATGTGGTGTATTGTTTATGTTCGTTGTAGGGTGATTAGCACTCGTATTCTACAATCTTATCAATAATCCAACTCAGTTGACAAGTGTAGGATTGGATCCCAATACTACAAAAACACTGTTGCAGACATTTTCTGTATTGTTTTTTGGACTGTTGACGTTTTTGGGTATAGGATTGTTTGTTACCAATCTCTATAGATTGATTAGCGTCAAGAATAAATCAAAAATATGATATATCATAGGTACTATGTTTTGATTTTTGATTTTTATTTTCGCCATTGTTTTGTGAGCGAGAGTAATCACCATGGTGCGTAATTTTTCTGTGGATAATATTCTAGACAGTGACAAATTAATTATGCCATACCTACAATTGAAGGATGGGACCAAATATACCCGCACCACGCCAAATCTCAATCTCATAGCACCGGCAACTTTGTACTACAAGCTCAATACCAATTACTTCAATTCACAAATACTTCCTTCACTCGGTCAGGCAAATTTTACTGAGATACTTTTGGACTGTGGAAATGGACAAAAACTTACTCTGAATTTTACCACGTCAGAATTTGATGGATATTGCGTGTATTTCAAAAAAGGCGAATATCTCCTCAATTTAGATACTAGTTATACAAACATCCCTACATCAGAAAGACTTCAAAAAACATTTTCTGGATGATCTATCATATTCGATTCTGAAATAACTATAAGTCCAACCAAAATGGATTTATCTTTCAATGATGCAAAGACAGAAATGGTTTTGGGCAAAGCCCCAAGTAAAGTGATGTTTGATGCAAGTGCAGTATTCAAAGATCTCGGACTTAGTGATTATAACATTATCTGGGATTTTGATGGTGATGGTACGCCAGACAAGCAAAATAATGTATCGACTACCTTTGTATACAATGAGGCAAAATTATATAATGTATTTGTTAGGTTTCCAGCGCTCAATGAGTATATTTATACATTTCCTGTTAGGGTAGAGCAATCAGATGTCCCTGTATGTGAAGTTATTGTCACCAAAAGTGAGGGAAAAAATTATACGGTGACTACAAATTTCTTTGATAAAACTATAAATATAACAACATATCAGTTTGATGTGCTTGATAGAAATAAGAAGGATGTATCTATTGATACGATAAAAAACAATAACGGAACATTTAGCTATCAATTTAATAGTGCAGGTTTATATGCAATCCAAAATACCTTCATCACAGAAGATGATAAACAAGGACAATGTGAGAGTGATGATGTGCAAATTGGAGTGAGTGATTTTCAGATAAATTACGATACGTATTTTAAGTCATCTCAATCACCACAATTTCAGAAAGTAGGTACTCAAGGTATTGTCTCAATGGTTTCAGGAGAATTGGTGTTGACAGAGATTCCTACTATCATCAAAATTCAGATTAATCAGATTGTGCCAAATACACCGACAGCTACCAAGAAGATTTTTGTAGATGCTAAGCAGATAATCTCTGTAGATGGAAATACGTTTGAATTTACTATTGATGATAGTGCAGACCATGAGGTTTTGATAGTAGTGGAAGATAAGCAGAGTGGTGCTAAGACAGAAACAAAACTCCCAGTTAGTATCAATAGAGCCGATATTGTAGGAAAATTAGTGGTGACACCTGATACTGTAGGTATGGATCCATTTACCGTGAAATTTGATGCATCGACGACAGTACTCAACGATACTGGTGATGAATTGGTGTCATTCACGTGGGATTTTGGCGATGGAACAGGATCGATGATCAAAAATTCTTCCGAATCTATTATTTCTCATACCTATAGATATGATACCAAGACCAATAACGGAAACTACCATCCAGTAGTTATTATCAAAACAAAAAAAGGTCGTGAGATTTCTGTATCACCAGAAAATGATATTATAGTCAAAAGAGCAATTCAGAAATTGATCATAAGTATACCCGATTATCCAGCGCAAGTAGCGAACATCTGAGATAGAGTAGGATTTTCTATAGAATTCAATGGATTGCCATCAGAGATCCGTTGGGATTTTGGTGATGGGAAAACAATGACATGTAATACCAGACAAGAATGTGCTTCAATAACGCATGTGTATGCCCAAGCAGGTACATATTTGGTAAGGTCTGCAGTAGTATATAAAGATCAGCCAACTATTGATGGAACAATCACAATAAAAGTAAAATAACACTAATAGTAACAAACACAAACATAGAAATATATGGAACCAAAAACAGAAAAAAAATCGGTATTTATCATCTGTTCGGTAAGAAAAGCAGATGATGCTACACGACAGGAATTGGTAGCATACAAACAAAAGTTAGAATCACAAGGATATAAAGTCCATCTTCCTCATTTGGATACAAACCAATCCGGAAGCGGACATGAAATATGTGTACAAAACACTACAGTAAATATTGCTGCTGCAGAAACACACGTATTTTATGATGGAAAATCCGAAGGTTCTCACTTTGATATCGGAGTGAAATTCGTAGATATTTATCTACATCCGGAGAAGCTGTTTCATATGATTGCATATTCCGCTGATGATCCTTTGAATATACTGCATTTGCAGAGGATTTTTGATGAAAAGTTCGGAGGATATAATGCATGGTTCAAGAAGCTTGAAGAGATGATGCGAAAGGAAATTATTCCTATAGAGTATCATCCTAAGCGACTGTATGCGACACATATCGAGCTGGGTATGGCATTTGCATTGTGTACGCTGTTTCCTGAGAAACGTATAAACGTTGTCTATAATGGGGGTATTGTTGAAGAAAACGGACAGTATATTATACTGTTTGAAAGATCATTCGGTACTATGATTATGGAATGGGAAGAATACCAGACAAAAAAACATCTATAAAACGATAGGTCTCCAGGTATTCTGGAGATTTTTTTATACTCGACTATCCAAAGAATACATGAAATATCAAATGTATATTTGAGTTGAATATGAAATGGAGTTTCCTATAAAAAATCACATCACATAGTTCTTTATTTTTTTATGTTCGCTATGAAAAAATTTCTCTGGACATTGCCACTTGTAGGGCTATTTGTTGGACGAACACATGCTGCTAATTTAGCCAACATTTCTCTCGATTTTTGTACTACTAAAGAAAGTACGCTGACTTATCATCTAGATTCAGGTGTCACGACAGGGATTTGTTATACTATAACAAATGCTTCAGATGCGTCCGTTAAGGTAAAAGTATGATTTATCGATGGTACGTTTACCAATGATCAACAGCAGAATAAAGCATGTCTTAGTGATGATGATGTAGAAAAGTTTGGAAAATATGTGACCAATAGTGGTCAAATTGTTGCTTTGAAAGGATGAGAAACGGTCAAAAGAGAGGCTAAACTGTTATATGCCACGGGCATGAATGGATTGTTTCATGGATGTATAGTATATTCTTTGGTAGAAGATAAACCAAATACAATATCAGGGTTTACTATTATTATGCGCAAAGCAAAATTTATAGACGTGTTTCTCGGTAATCTTAAAACTATCGTGCAAGGGACAGGAATAGTGTTGGAAGAGTTTAGTAATGCGGACGGAGAAAATATTTCCAATGATCCCAAAGTCAGAATTTACAAAGACACTACGGACAATACCTATGTTGTTCAGATTAAAATTCACAATGTCTCATCAGTAGAACAAGATGTTATGATTACATGAGATATCTCTAATATTTTATGATACAATGATACGTTTGTAGAATCTCGTAAAATTCTCAATGGAGAATTACTAGTAATCACCAAAAACATTTGAGAGGTTCAACCATACAATTTAAAAATAAAATTCACCATCAACAATACGCCATTTAGTTTCGATACTCCAGCACAGGTTAATTGAACGATACAACAGGAAACGGTAATTTGAATGTGAAAGGTGATCTGATATGTTGTAGTTATGCTTATTATCCTCTTTGGCGGTATAATAATGTTGTTGTCACAGGAGAAAAAAAGAAGAAAGAAGAGAGCGGTACATCATGCTCATCATACACATGCACACGAAGCACATCATCCGCACCATATACATCATCCACATGATCCTCATCACCAACATCACACCGAAAAAAAATAGTTGGATAAAGTAAAAATATCGTTAACAAAAAAACTACCTCAAAGGTAGTTTTTTGTGTAGTCTATCACACCCCCATTTTGGTAGATAGTAGAATTTAAGGAATGCTAAGCATTCTTAAATATCATTCCCGATTGTTCATCGTATAATAAGTATATAGGGTGGGTGGTATTTTGTCAAATTTTGAGAGACTTTTTTATATGATCAAATTTGATCCATAATTCACTCAAAAACAATGAAATATATTTTTGAAGGATGATTGTAAATTTTAGAGGACTTTTTTTATGTGAATTTTACCCATCATTCAACCAAAATCATGAAATATACTTTTGGAGGATGATGTGCAAATTTTAGAGGACTTTTTTTGTTGAAACTATGTGTCGTTTTGATATACTCAAATCACTTTATCTTTATTCTACCGATGGTTGATTTTACTCAAGAAATAAAACGTCTTCAGAAGCTTTCTTGTATTGCACTTTCTCCTCAGCAAGAAGAGAAACTTTGAGCACAACTCAGCGATATTATAGGATTTCTTGGACAGCTCCCAGAACCAAAATTGAAAATTGAGAATTGAAAATTGAAAATTGCGGAAGAGAAGTTTACGCTTAGAACTATTACGGGAAATAAAGAAAGTTCAGATGGTAAAAAAATCTTGAAAAATGTGAAACATGAGTTGGTCAATAATTCCATAGTTATAAAATCAGTATTATCTTAAAATCAGTGAACAGTGAATAACTAACAGTGAACAGTGAGAGATTTGCTTTAATATGGACTATTGTAGATTGCGATAGTCAGTAAATAAATAATTCCATCATTGTTAGTTGTTAACTATTAGTTATTAGTTAATTTAGTAGTTTCTCTTGAAATAAACCGGCGATTGCCTATATAGAGTCCAATAGGAGTTTTTTTTATACAAGAAAAATCCAGTAAAACGCATATACATCGTTTTATCATTTCATCATTTTATCGTTTAATCGTTTATAATTATGGCCGAGCGAAAAGACCTGTTACATGTGAGAAACATTGGAATCATGGCTCACATTGATGCAGGTAAGACTACTACCACTGAAAGAGTGTTGTTTTATACAGGAAAGAAACACAAAATCTGAGAAGTACATGATGGTGCTGCAGAAATGGACTGGATGGAACAAGAAAAAGAAAGGGGAATTACTATTACCTCTGCTGCGACAACGTGTTTTTGGCATGATTGTCAAATCAATATTATTGATACCCCAGGACACGTGGATTTTACTGTTGAAGTAGAAAGATCATTGAGAGTTCTCGATGGTGCAGTAGCATTGCTCGATAGTTCACAAGGAGTTGAACCACAGACAGAAACAGTTTGGAGACAAGCTGATAAATATGGTGTGCCAAGAATCATCTTTGCAAACAAGATGGATAAACTTGGAGCTGATTTCTATATGTCCGTAGATTCTATCAAATCTAGAATTACAGACAAAGGAGTCGTTCTTCAGATTCCTGTAGGACAAGCTGACGAATTCAAAGCAATCATCGATTTGCTTACTATGAAAATGTATACGTTCTCAGGAGATAAAGGTATTGAAGTACATGAAGAAGAAATTCCAGCTGATATGCTTGAAAAATCAAAGAAATATAGAGAAGAAATGATCGATAAGGTATCTATGTTTGATGATGAATTAGCAGAAAAATTTCTCGCAGGAGAAGAACCATCCATTGAACTTATCAAAAAAGCTATCAGAGCAGGAACGATAAAGAGTGATTTATATCCTATTTTATGTGGTTCTGCACTTGGAAACAAGTGAGTACAATTAGTGCTTGATGCGGTAATTGATTTCTTACCAACTCCACTTGATAGAGGAACAATGAAGGGACTTGATCCAGATGATGAAACTAAAACACTTGAGAGACAACCAAACGATACTGATCCAGTTTCAGCTATCGCTTTCAAAATCGCTACTGATCCATTCGTAGGTACACTTACCTTCGTAAGAGTATATTCAGGTATCATTAAGACAGGAGATACATTGCTCAATCCACTTACAAGACAAAAAGAAAGAGTGGGAAGGTTGTTGCTTATGCACGCAAACAAGAGAGAAGAAATTTCAGAAATACATGCAGGACATATCTGTGCGTTCCTTGGACTCAAAGACACAAGAACAGGACACACACTTTGTGATATGAAAAATCCTATCATTCTAGAAAAGATGACGTTCCCTATACCAGTTATCGATATCGCTATCGAACCAAAGACTAAATCTGATCAAGAAAGAATGGGTATAGCACTTTCTAAACTTGCATACGAAGATCCTTCATTCAAATATTTTTCTGACCCAGAAAGCAATCAAACTATCATTGCAGGTATGGGAGAGTTGCATCTAGAAATTATTGTAGATAGACTCAAGAGAGAACATAAAGTAGAAGTAAATACAGGTAAACCACAAGTTGCTTACAGAGAAACAATTACCCAAAATGCTAAGGGAGAAGGAATCTTCAAGAGACAGACAGGAGGTAGAGGACAATTTGGACATGTATTGTTGAGATTAGAAAAAAATATGGAAAAAGAATATGAATTCAAAGATGAAGTGACAGGAGGTACGATTCCAAAAGAGTTTATTCCAGCTATCGATAAAGGAGCAAAAGAAACTGTTGCTCAAGGAGTATTGGCAGGATATCCTATCATCAATGTAAGAGTAATCGCATACGATGGATCATATCATGATGTGGATTCATCAGAAATAGCGTTTAAAATCGCAACATATAGAGCATTCAAAGACGCGTTTATGAAAGCAGGTCCATGTATCTTGGAACCTATTATGGATGTAGAAGTAGTGACTCCAGAAGATTATGTTGGAGATGTAATGGGAGATTTGTCTTCTAGAAGAGGAATGATCCAGGGACAAGACAAGAGAGGAAATGCAGCAGTTATCAAAGCTAAAGTTCCATTGTCTGAGATGTTTGGATATACCACAGATTTGAGATCAAATACCCAAGGAAGAGCTCAATCATCTATGAGCTTCGCATCATACGAGAAAGTTCCAGAAAATGTTGCAAAGAAAATTATCGAAGAAAGATCTGGAAAAATCAAAGCTATGGACGCGGAATAATAATTACGAATTACCAATGACGAACATATGAAAGAGCTCTGCTGCAAAGCGGAGCTTTTTTGCTTGCAAAAAAAGCTTCAAGTACTATATTTTAGTTATGAATAAAAAAATAATCGTCAACGATACTCTACAAAAAAATTATACCTATTATCTGACTCAACCCATGGGACAGAATTTTTCTCCGATATTTCATCCGGAATTGACCCCGCAAGAGATGCTCGAGATGGGCATATTTTGAGGAAAATATATGACAGATTGTAGAGATGAATTTCCTACTGACCGATTTACTAACGCCAAACTTTCTCCCGACAAAAAAAATCCGAAACTTAATTTTTTCAAAGTAAATGCTTCGCAGTCATTAAAAATCCGACAAGAAAAATGACGAATATATGAAGAAGATCCAAGAGGACGGTTTCAACGATATTGTAGATATTATATGGGAAGGAGGGGACCGGATGATGAACGTCAGATCAAACGCCGAAAAAATATGGTGAGACACGTAAAGGCAATCAGAAATAATTGTTATCCCTTAGATTGGGAGTGTAGAAAAAGACAAAGACAAGCAGTGCTTCATCGAGCGTACGACGCGAGGAAGATATAATAAAATGTGGAGAATTGAGAATTGATGAGGGAGAATGAAAATGTGCCTTTTTTATTTTTCAATTCTCCACTCTCCACTCTCCAATTTCCACAGTTTTATAGTTGTGGTAAGCATGCCTTGATCAATCATAGAAAGAGGGGGTGTGGTTTATCTAGTCTAGAATTGAATTCTGGATGTGATTGCGTGGCTGTATAATACGGGTGGTTAGGTAGTTCTATATATTCTACCAATTTTCTATCAGGAGACATTCAGCTGATAACCATACCATTGTTTTCTAAGAGTTCATGATATGCTGGATTGACCTCATATCTATGACGATGTCTTTCTTGGATACTATCTTGATTATATAACGCTTGGATCTTGCTTCATGGTTTCAAAATCGCTTCATATGCTCCTAAACGCATAGTTCATCATTTTTGGTTGATATGCTTTTGTTCTTCCATGATATCTATTACGGGATGCAGTGTTTCTTCGTTGAATTCAGTAGAGTTTGCGGTGGAGATTCAGCATATATTTCTTGCAAAAGAGATCACAGCAATCTGTAACCCAAGACATAATCAGAGATAGGGTACATCGTGGGTTCTACAGTAATGTGCAATATTGATTTTACCTTCTATTCATCTTGAACCAAACCCACCAGGTACGACAACACCTTTGATATTATGTTCATTGATATATGAAGATAATGTAGTTTCTCGATCTTGTCATTCAAACGATTCCATATCGAGCAAATGTACATTGATAGCACTATCGAATTGTACTCATGCATGTTTCAATGCTTCTATAACACTCATGTAACTGTCGGTGAGATGAGTGTATTTTCATGCAAGTGCAATATTAAGTGTTTGCTTTGGTTGCATTATTTTTTCTACCAATGCTTCTCGATTTGACATATCTGGTTCTCTGAATTCACCAAACAGTCTTCTCTGTATCAAGAGGTGAATATCTTGTTGTTGTAGGGCTATTGGTACTTGATAAATAGATTTTTGATCAAGGACCTCTATAATATGATCAGTATCTATATCGGTAAACATAGATAATTTATCTTTAAGTTCTTGATCCATAGGACGCGGTGTTCTGCAAGCGAGTATGCTGGGGTGGAGTCACAATTCTCTGAGCTTTATAACAGAATGCTGGATAGCTTTGGATTTCATTTCTCCAGAAGTAGAGACAGAAATCATAGGTACAACATGGACAATCATTACATTTTCTTTTCCCAATTCCTGACGTAGTTGTCTGATAGCCTCGATAAAATGTAATCATTCTATATCTCACACGGTTCCTCCTATTTCTACTATGGTAGCATCATTGTCTGCTGCAAATGAGGTTATTCTTTCTTTAATCTCATTGGTGATGTGTGGGATTACTTGGACTGTTTTCCCAAGATAATCGCCCTTCCTTTCTTTTTCAATGACAGAAAGATAAATCTGTCCTGAAGTTACGCTGCTTTTGCTGGTCATACTTTGATCAATAAATCTTTCGTAGTGTCAGAGATCAAGATCAGTTTCGAATCCATCAGTAGTAACAAAGGTCTCTCCATGCTCAAAAGGAGACATCGTCCCTGCATCAATTTGGAGATAGGGATCCATCTTCATGATATTGATTTTGTATCCACACGCTTTCAGTAGCTTACCCATAGATGCAGCCATTATTCATTTTCCTAGACCGGAAATCACCCCTCACGTAACGAAAATCAATTTCATGATATTTTTTTAAAAAAAATAAAAAAAGACTAAAGAGAACGCCGTATGGTACCTGATATTCTATGGTAACCATCAAAAATGAAGGGTTTTTTTTTAGTCTAATATACTATGATAGGTATAGATTGTTTTTTGATTTACAAATGATTTTTGTAAAATGCTTCTTTACTGTTTGATTTTACATGGTGAAATTATGGTGTAAATGATTTTTTTATAATTCTATCCTATTATTTCATGCTTTCTTCCAAGAGTCTTGTCTGGTTTTCGAGTACTAGCGCATTGATCATATCATCAATTTCTCATGTCATAAAGACCGGTAAGTTTGACCATGATTGATGGATACGATGATCGGTTATTCTATCTTGAGGATAATTATATGTTCTGATTTTTTCTGATCTATCACCACCACCAATCTGATCTCCTCTGAGTGATTTAGTTTCAGCAGTTTTTTTATCGAGTTCTATTTGATACAATCTTGCCTTGAGGACTGACCATGCTCTATCTTTGTTTTGTAATTGTGATTTACTGTCTCAGATATTAACAATTAATCCGCTTGGTATATGGCGTAATCTTACTCATGTTTGATTCTTATTGGCATTCTGACCTCAACTACTAGAGGCAGCATAGGTATCCATTTCTACGTCTTTTGGATCAATAACAAAGTCTATATCTTCAGCTTCTGGCATGATAGCTACAGTAACTGTCGAAGTATGAACTCTTCCTTGTGATTCTGTTGAAGGTATTCTTTGTACTCTATGTACTCCACTTTCAAATTTCATAATAGAATAAACGCTATTTCCACTGATTTTTACCATCACGAATTTAATTCCACCGATATCTGAGAGTTGTTCTTCGGTAATTTCTGGTTTCCATCATTTTTTTGTTGCGTATCAGAGATACATTTTCAAAAGTTCTGTAGCGAATAATCACGCTTCATCTCCTCATGCAGCTGGTCTAATTTCTAGAAAGATATTTTTATCGTCATTCGGATCTTTGGGAAGGAGGGAAATCTTTATTTTTGCATCCAATTCGTCGATAAGTGTTTCAGATTCTTTGAGTTGTTCCTTTGCCATATCGAGCATTTCGGGATCCTGTTCAGTATCTATCATGTCTTGTGCTTCCTGTTTTTGCTGATGTGCCTTCTTATATGCTTGATAGAGATCATAAATCTCCTGCATTCCAGAGACATCTTTGCTGAGCTGGATAGATTTTTTGTTATCAGAAATAATTTCAGGATTCATCATTTGTTCTCTGAGCTCAAGGTATTTTTTTTCTATACTGGCCAATTTATCTAACATCGTATGTATCATAAAAAATAAAATGAATTCGTAGGACAGAGTTATGAATCTGTCTTACAGTAAAACATTATATTTCGTTAGTAAAACATTTGTCCTATGATAGTAAACAAAAAGTTGAATATGAAATTAATAACAGTAACGAAAACAGGACTTGCGATATAGACGAGTGCTATGACAAAAATAACGCCGAAACGTGAGTTTTTTTCCATCCATTCAGCTCATTTATACCATCGAATCTTGATGAGTCTGTATCCATCAAGTGGCGCAATAGGGATGAGGTTGAAGATAGCGAGACCGATATTGAGTCATATAAAGTTTTTCCAAAATTCAATCATCAAATCAGTGGTATTGAGGTATATGTCATTGGGAGTTCAGCCCATAAGCTTTACATAGATAAGTATTACAAAGATTCCTATGATTGCTAAGACAAGATTCGTTGCTGGTCATGCAAGTGCTACCATTAGTTCTCATTTACGAGGATTTTTATAATAGAGCGGATTAACCTGTACTGGTTTTCCTCGTCAGAAATGTGCTACAAAGACCATAAGAAATCCTATGGGATCGATATGTTTTATGGGATTGGGTGTGAGTCTTCATTGAAGTTTTGGTGTTGGATCTCATAAGCGATATGAAACATATGCATGCGCATATTCGTGCATTCATATGGAAACCGCTAATATAATGGCTAACTGAATTATCTCAAGTATTCACATATGATGGTATTCAAATATAAAGTTTTTAACATTTTTGTCTTGAAGGATACTTTCCACCCTCCACTCTCAATTCTCAATTCTCCATACTTTTGTTCTCTAATAGTTACTTTATCGCATTAGTCAAAAATTTTGAAAAGTTATCAAAATTCCATATTCTTTTTCCATCAATTTGGACATTATTTACGAGTTTAAGATTTTTATAGATGTAATTTCTTCGACCATATTCATCCATATCTCAGTAATGTCATGAAGCGAATAATTTTTCCATGATATCGGGTTTGAAGTTTATCGTGAGATATTCTTTTCCAAGGACAACAAAAGGCATATCCTTAGAGTAGATGCTATTAATCTCTATAAGAGATTTTTTTTTGCTTTTTTCATCAGCAGCAATATATTGTTTGAGTAGCGTAGTAAATTTTTGGTTCTGATATTGTGAGGGATTGATATCGGATTTGTCAGTACTAAAGAGTTTGGTGAGGTCCTTTTTGAGTCACATATCTACCGTATTGATTAAGAGATCGTAATCGCCAACCATAAGTCTTCATTGTAGTTCTTGTGGGGTAGTGATTTTTTCGAAGGTAAAGTTTTGGCCGATATCAGCATCATTAAATATCTTTTGCATTCTCGTCATCACGAAATCATTAATATAATCACTATAATATATTACAGTAAATTTTACGGGTTCTCCTACCACAACATCTTCCGTAGTGATTTCAGGTATTACATTGTAGATATCTAAGGAAGCAAGCAGTGTTTTTTTGTTTTTATCGTATCCATAAATACTATATTTATTCAATCAGCTTGCAAAATTATTTTCTGTAACTCAGAACGTAAACCATCATGATTTACCTCATTTGACGAAGTGTTTGGGGGTATATGACTTTCATCTGTAATCCATAGTGACTTTATCATGTCCTTTATCGAAGGTGAATTCTGTAGAAACTAATGCTCATGTCTCTATGAAATATACCAATTTTTGATTCTCTCATTGAAGTGAGATAGATTTTGGTAATGGTTTGATATCACTATCTTCAAGATCGCTTTTGGTAATCATATTATTGGTATAATCACGATTAAGTAGGTTTTTTACATCACCTCATGTGGATTGGAAAACATCAAAAAGACCATCATCATTTTTTTTGAAATAGTCTTCATATCAGCTATCATAAAAATTATGTTTAATTAATCATCAAAGGACTCTTCTTCCTCTTACGCTGAGCCTATCAGAGCGAGTATTGAAAAAAACCGTAATAAGCTGGTTGGTTAATATTTTTTTTGCTTGATATCAACGTAGGTTTTCATCACCAATATACGCATCAATAATTGAATCTCATCAGTTGTTGATAGTATTTTTAAAGGCATCGAAAGATACCATATTCTTTACCTGGTAGAAGTTAAGGTTAGTTTGATTGCAATTAACAAGATTGAATACAAGACTGTATTCATCATTGGATTGAGAGACGAGATTAGAACAGTTGGTGTATACGGGTTTGAATGCAAATAATGATGTATAATCACGAAGTTCTGCATTTATTAACACATGTTTAGGGAGGATATAATTAGTGAAAAAAAGATTATTGTATGGGGATGCGATAGGGAAAGTTACTTTAATGGTATTGTTGGTATCTTTGGCTACCGTCAGAGATGAATATTGGCTTAAGCTAGGGATGTCTCGCATATTGCCACGAAGGATTTCATTGTAAGTAAAATAGATGTCCTCTATAGAAAGGGGGGTTCAATCAGATCGAATAAATCACTTGTTCAGTGCGATAGTATAATTTAGGTTATCATTTGTTGTAATAGCACAGAGATCGGGCACATAGGTTGGAGCATTTTTATCGTATGAGGGTTTGAGACAAGAATTAAACAGCAATCATTGATAAAAATTACTTTGGGTATCGTTGCGAAGGTAGGGGAGATATGAAGTATTCCCAAAAATACCTTCTACGAAAGTTCCTCATTTGTTGCTAACTTGAGTGGAGGATCACCAGACATATTGATATCATATATAGATACTAATCAATACTCGTCAGAATAAAGACAAGAAAAAGACATATCTAAGGATATCTCTTATTATTTTCATTTTAATGGTGATCATTGCTTACTTGGTATACGGTAAAACAAGCGATATGATTACAAAGATGACACCAGTAATGAGGGCAACTTTCTTTAGTTTCGTTTCGAGAGTTTTTTTGCTTCCGTATTCATTTCATCAAGCCATTCAGCCAATACCCAATCATAGTCATCATTTTGGAGACATCAATAACACTGATCCTATAAATATTATTCACACAAGGATAAGTACGATAATCAAGAGCGTACGCATTTTTTATAATAACAAAAAATAAAGTGATTTACTTTATATAAATCTACCCAAAAAAAGCAACACGAGATAAAAAACATGAAAACTGATACATATTCGTGAAAGGTATTCCAAAAAGGAAGAACGGCGACCTTTCGGCAACCGTTATTCATGTATGTAGATGAATAGTAATCTATAAGTTTTTTAGTTGATAATAGCAAAGTTGACTATCAGATAACCAGCTCCAAGAATAAGAATTCCTATAAGCATATAGAGCAGACTATTCTTAATACTTTTTATTTGCGCAGGATCATCTGGTTTCGTGAGGAGTTGAATGGTCTGGATGATAATAATAACCAGGATAACTAGTGATGCTATGCCAAGTGCATAATTGATGACTTGATAGAGAATTGGTATGTTTCTATCGGCGAGAATTCATGAACCGATATCCCCAAGATTAGTTATATCTCTTACTACTTGATCTTGTTTACCATAGATAGCTTCAACAATTTGTTTGGCTCAGATGATAATCAACATAGAAACTATATTCCATCAGATTAATGTTCATGCCTTTTTCTGTGCATCAGTATCGCTACCGAAGAGAAAGGTGATAACACGAGATATCAAGATGATAAACATAGCACCAAGTACAAGATAGATAGCAAATTTAATGAAGGGATAGATAACCTTATCATAGAGTCCACTGGCTATAGTATATCATTGAATTTGACCGCCTTGAGGATTGAGTAAATCGAAAATATTTTGTCCAATAAATTTAGCACTCATAATTACAATAATACCTATCACTCAATAAATAATATAGTTAACTCATTCTTTAGTAGCAGCATCTTCACTGGAGAACATAATCTTATAGAATCAGAGAATCGCAGAAAGAATTCCAATGATGACTATGAGAGGAACAAGAACATTCATGATTTTATTATACAAAAAGTTTTGTACTCACTGTACACCTTTGGCTCATTCAGCAGCCTCAAGATTTTGACTTATTGTTTGAATACTTTTACTGAGAGCGAGATCAAATCTATCTGCTTGTACGATTTCAAAGGTTCCTGATCGTGTATCATTACCAGGGCCTACAATACTTCCTCAGAGTAGGCTAGTATCTATTTTGCATATTAGCGTTTTTGTACCCAATGCTTGAGTAAAGAGTGATTTAATTCTGATACTTACTCCTACTTTCGTTCCAGGATTAACAACAAAATTGGTTATCGGTTTAGAGGTATAGACGATAAGATTTTGTTGTGCTCGTCTACAGGTGAGAAACCCAGAAGTATTGATAGGTTGATTGACGAGATCTGTTCATTTATTTTGGATGAGAATAGTCATTTGCGGACTTGATCATTGGGCAATTACAGCGCCACTGATATTCTCCTGTCCAGGAATTCCTGGTGATCAATCGATAGCGAGATCTATACCAGTAACCAACGCTCAACTATTTTGACATTGGGAACTTGGATATTTGTAGGTTTGTCGGTTTCCATTCAAAATTCCACTGGTACATGAAAGTAAAGTAGAATAATCATTACATGTTTTTGGAAATATCGCTCATGTTACGGAGTATCAATAGCCTTGTCGTCATTCACTGACAGCGACTCATCGTGCTGAAGGAAGTTTACATCATCAACATCACGAGAAAGGATATGAACTTGGATTACCGCCAGATCGTACACTGTTTACACAGGTAAATTGTACTTGAGATTCTTCACATGATTGGGTAGAGGTTGCTTGAGCAATAGTATATTTTGTTATAGAGTGGAGATTTGGTGTATATATATTGGTTGAAGTATCTAAACATGCTCATGATTCGATATTTAAGCATCAAGTAAAGAGACCTGCTACATTACCTGATCGGATGCCATTGGTGCATTGTAGTATTTTAGCGAAATCACTACAATAATCATTATTCATTCCAAAAGCGAATTTTTGGGAATATTTGGTGATTACTGATAAATGAGGAAGTGTACCAGAATTAGTTATGATGTTTGGACATGATTGTGTATTTGTATTCGCGCATCATGAATATAATGAAATTTGATTTCCACCGCTTCGCAAACCATTGATACAAAGAAGGGGATAATATAAGTTGCTACATATACCACTAGGATAGAGATATGCGCCCAAAGACGATCAATGAGGAAGAGTAGTATTTGTTCGGATATTTAGACATCAAGAAAATACTGGTGGATTAGTACAGCCGGTAACAAGTCAAGCTTGTCATTGGGTTCCGTTTCATGCCCAGGTACCATTGGTGCAGGTAAGTGTTTTTTGCATCGTAGAACACATTTGTCCTATAGATGGATGATTGGCGGTATATCATACAAGCATTTCACCGTGATCTTTGTAACTATTGGTCCAAACATCAATACATTGTGTTCGGTTGGGATCTACGCATGTCGCATGAGTAAAGAGATTGGGCGTTATTCATCAGGTAAATATACCATTGAGACATTGTAGATTTTGGCTTAACTGCTGGCATGTTTGTGTGTATGTCGATTGAGCAAGCTTATATAATGTTCTGTATTCCAAATGATTAGCTCACGTAGGTGTGGTACAATTTGCTCGAGTATGGGGAATGCATGATTGATATTTAAAGACATTACCGTTAGCAATACTACCACTTATACAGGTAATGACGCCTACTGATCCAGTACAACTTTGAGTAAATGTTGCTTCAGGTACCTGATATCCGGTTTTGGATTGTCCATCAATAAGAACAGAAGGATTCCATCATGGGAGAAGTGTACAATTTTGTCCATGAGCAAATGCTACAAGCGCAAAAAACATCATCATGCATGAACCAATGATTTTTGCTATGCCAGTAGTCAGTCTGTGTCTGTACGTCATCTTATTATGGATTTTTTATAAAAGATTTTCTTTTAAGGTATGGTATGATAGTATATACAAGCAACAAGAGTTCTCTTGCGATAGGAAGATGGGGAAGATGTTGAAGTTGTGCTGCCATAATTACATATCTTGATATGAATAATCATATGCTAGCATAATACGTTCGAATGCTAAAATTTGGGTGTATAAAATATATCAATCCACTCGCCAAAAGTATTCAGAGAATATATTCTATGATGAGAAAAGTATTGCCTCTGATAATAATGATATGGCTATATGCTTCCTTTTCCTTGGTAATCTCTGTTGTTAGGGAATATGGTTGCATGGTAAATATCGTATGGGTGATTGATTTTATAAGGTAACTAACAGACCCAGTAATATATCAGATGATTTCTTCAGGATTTTTGAAAAACAAAGCGTTGAGATGTTGTTTGATATTCATATTGAGAAAATCGATATCAGACATCAATGCTGCAACTCTAAATATTATGATAATAAGCATAGTGCTGCTGAGAAAAACATTGCCCAAAATACTTACTAAGAAAAAAATAGTCCAGAGTAAGAGAGACTCTTTAATCCATCGATTGGGTTTATTAAAGCTATGTATGTTATATCGGAGATAGATGTTGTAGAGAGGGAGATATTTGAATATAATATCTTTTTTGTTGCCTTCGACAGTATATGTTTTAATCTGATAGTCACCTCATTTGACGAGGCTAATATCAGAAAGAATACTGACTATACTTATAACCAACAAGAAAATTAAAATAAATATACTGACCGTGTAAATGACGCTTAGAATATTTAGAGTAAATACATAATTTAGAATTCAAGTTGCAATGGTAATAAGTCAAAACAAGAGGGTTATATATCAGAATTTGATGTATCCACGAACGAAGTCTTTATCTTTATCGGTGAGATCCCATGTGCTTTTGTTGAGTATGTTTTGTACCAATGGAGAAAAAAACAACGCTGCTGCAAGCGAAAGCTGAGTTTTGGTGTTGGTATCAACTGCTTTCATTTCTTCCATCATAAATGAATGAATAAGTAATAAGTAAAAATGAATAATTTAGGACTTGGTTTGTTGATGAACTATTGTAAATTGCTATAGTCTGTAAAGTACAATTCATTCGTTGGTAGTTGTTTTGTTATATTACGTCAGTCGTGATAAATGCTTTCTCTTCTGGGGAAGCTAGTATTTTTACTCCCACATGCTGATTACCAGCAAAAATCAATCATTCTCATATGCCTGCCGAGACCAGTCTTTTCTGCTCAGCATCAGAAAGTCACAAAAGTTCATTTAATACTCTGATCGAAGTCGTAGATTGTTTTAATAATATTTGCAGAGCACAGTTGGATATGATTGGTTTACCGTATTTGCTTTTTACGAAATCTTCGATATCTTGCGAGATAACGGTGATTCATAATCCATACTTTCTTGCTCTTTTAGTG
Source organism: uncultured bacterium (assembly GCA_903953935.1). Classification (GTDB taxonomy): domain Bacteria; phylum Patescibacteriota; class Gracilibacteria; order Absconditabacterales; family Absconditicoccaceae; genus CAJBLF01. The sequence goes on along the minus strand of CAJBLF010000015.1, from coordinate 43,231 downwards.
AGTCCAAAAAGAAATTCTGCTGATGTCTCATTTTGGAACATAATCCATGCTTCATCGCAAGCGAGCATTCTCTTTTTCTTGTGGGATCTTACTTTAGTCCAGATCCAGTTGAGTACATTGAACATGGCAGGAGTTTTTAGTGCATCTTCCAAATCTCTAATACTTATTACGGTAAGTCTATTGTTGATGTCGATATTGGTGTAGTTGTTGAATACTTTTCCAAAGGTTCAGGTTACATATTTACTTAATCTTAATGCTAGTCTATCTCATCCTTCCATGCCTTCGAGTACATTCATAAGATCTCCCATGATTGGTGGTTGTTTGCCTTCATAATTATCGGCATCTAGGGAAAATCATTTCAATGAATACGTATTTTGTAGCGCCTTATCCAACAATGCTTCTTCTTCTGGCGTACATCCTCAGATAAGAATCTGAATCATTCATATCAAACTCATAATCTGACTTCTCAAAAGATCTCATTTTCCATATTCTACATCTTCTATTTTCGGCGGAATATCAAAAGGATTGAGATATTGTTGTGAATTTGTTGCGATGTTTACATAGGTACCGCCTACTTTCTGACAGAGTGCCTTATATTCGTTTTCTGGATCAATGATGATAACATCGATACCGTTGATGAGATATCTCAAAACCTCAAGTTTTACCGTAAAGGATTTTCCAGCTCATGATGTAGCAAGTATAACACCATTCATGTTTGGTAGTTTTTGATTGTATCTATCAAAAATTACTAATCATCCAGTATGTAAGTTGACGCCATAAAGAATTCCTGTGTCACTAACCATATCGTTGGAAATAAATGGAAATCCTCCAGCAAGTGATGAAGTGACTGAGCTCCTGCTGATAGCAAGTTCATCAGTACAGAGTGGTAATCATGAAACAAATCATTCATCCATTCTTTGGATTGCACTTTTGATTCTTATTCCATATCCTGATATTTTTTGTTCAATCTTTTTTCCCGTTTCTTTGAGTTTTTCTTCGTCATCATCGTAAACATTGATGTAGAAAGAATTTTCAAAATATCTTTCCTCGCGTGTGGTAAGTTTTTCTCTAATCATCTCTACGTCTCTATATTGCTGTTCTATTTCCATATCGAGGGTGATTCCTTTTTGCATGGCATCTTTTACTTCTGCTTTCAGTTGAGTTGCTCTATTTTTTAACATCGACTGAATAGCTGCGTCATCTTCAGGGAAAATGAATCGGCTCATATCTCGTTTTGCATGTAAACCAAAAATATCTCTTGTCCAAAGTGCGTCGATATACGAAGGATAGCTTTGTGCGTAATACGTTTTTCAGAAGATTCCAGACACATTATAATGTGTGGATTTAAATTCCCAGTAGGAAGGGGCTATATGAGTCTTGTAATCATTAATAACAGATGCATATTCTTTTTCTGTTTCGGAGATGTATTGTCTGAGTTTGCTCGTAAGTAGTTTGTCATTATATTCGTTATCGGGAAGTTCTAGGAGGTATTTTACCTGATCCCTCAATGTTTTATCTTTAATGGCGACATTTTCAGGTAAGACATCTTTTGCTTTGTTGCCTGCGTTACCTGTACTTGTTGTTCATCATTTTTTTGCATAAAGATTAGGAAATATGTTGGATAATATTTTATCGAAAAATCATAGCTTTTCTGTTGTAGCAGAAGCTTGAAAGAGTGGATATCCGCCGTCAGCGACATATGCGCTATAGTCGGTATCATACACTACGTTTTGGATGACTTCCATAATTTATAATGCTAAGTGCTAAATATACCTTAATTTGCTCCATGTAAGTATACTCAGCGTACTATAAGAAGCAAAAAAACACCCCGTAGTATCGCTATTTAAGATTGACAAATAAAAAAATATCTAATACTTGTTGACTTGTGGTTGTAAATACATATAGGTGTGTAAATAAAAACACATAGAAAAATATGTCAAAAAAAAACAAAAAAAAGATTCTGATCCTTGATGCAGGATATCATTCGCATATGGGATATTATGAGAAATTGAAACAGTATTATGCGGTAGATTGTTGTTCATCTATACACAAATTTTTTCAACTGAGTACTATGTCGAGTTTTCATTATGACATTGTAATCATACAGCCAAACATGTATAGTCACGGACATTTTGAGGTGCCAGATTCACAGATTGGACAGGCAATTTACAGAAAGTTCTTTGAACACAAAAGGCATACAAAAGTAATCGTATGGGCAAACAGTATAGAAGCAGCACTTGAAAACTGGGGTGAAAACGTCAAAAGAAGGGAAATTGTCCCGCTGAAGAGCCATTTTGATTTTCTCCCTGTAGTGCACGGGATAATGAGTAAAAATAACCATGAAAAAAAGTAAGTACATGGAAACAAAAGAAGAAATTGCCTCTCATTTCGGATTTGGGGAGCATTGGAATGAATTGCCAGAATATGCTGGGTACGTGCCGACACAATACGGTAATTGGCACACACTCAAAGAACAGTTCTATGCTTCCGAAAGGTATGGATATGAAAATCCATTGCCTATAGACATAAGAAAAGATAACAGCACCATTGTTGTAAATCTGTATGGATTCAAAATTCCAGAAACCCCACCAGTATCTGCTTTGGGGACTAATGCGGCAATTGCCGGACGGGTAGCTTTGTGTAAGACAATAGTCAAAAAAGAATATATCGCTATCGCATGGTAATATAGCCAATACACGTATACGTGATTCTCTCGATATCTTCGGGAGAGTTTTTTTTATTGTATTGACAATTACATATAAATATATATAAATACAATACAAAAAATAAATGTTAAAAACATGAAAACAAAAATTTTCTTAGCAATAATTATGATGATTATTGTTGCTGGTTGTGGAAACGAACAAAAACAGAATACAAAAACCATTACCGGTCAAGACGGAAAGCAATATGTTGTGGTAGATTCCTTACCTCAAAAGGTTTCGCCTACCATTCAAGCTGATGAAATTACTGATTTTGGTAATGGGGTGTATTACTTTAAGTATCACCAGAGTGATTTCGGAACCCATTTATCATCATTTATACGGCAGCATACAGAATTACGTATGGTTGCTTTTGCTCCTAATGATCGTACGGGATACGGTAAGACATCTGGTTATTTTGTATACTTTGAACCAAATGTTCCATGTCCTTGTGACACGATACAAAAAGAAAAATAGTACGCATACGTTATACGTGATTCTCTCGATATCTTCGGGAGAGTTTTTTTAAATTGAGACGCAATAAAAAGCCGAAAAATTGAGGTTTTTTACGACGTCGAAAGTATGTATTATACAATACTTTCAGCCATCCAGTCTATCTTAAATCCCTTCTTGGCTATATTCAATTTTGTGAAAACAATATCCATAAATTGTCTAACAGTAGGTCATTTTAGGATGATATTATATCTATATTTTCCAAACATTTTGTAAATCAGTGGTGGGGTAGAATAGATTTCAATATCTTTCAACTGATATTTTTCTTTGAGATAGAGGAGATCTTTATGTAAGGTATCAACTTTGGTATAGAGCGATTCTTCAATTTCGTTTTTGTATAAAATTATACAAAGTTCACCAAAGGGAGGATATCAATTTATCTTTCTAAAAATATTGTCTTCTTCATAAAATTTTTCTTTACTCATTCTACATGCGTTACGAATGCTGTACTGATCTGGGTTAAATGATTGTACAATAAAATTTGCTGTAGGGTGTTTTACAAAAGCTTCATAGAGAAAATAAAAATTTCTTTCTGCCGATGTATAATCGGGTACATTTAATCCCAAGTCTGCATTGAGAAATATGACGAGGTCAAAATTAATTTTGCTTGGCGGGGTAGCGAGGAGAGAGGTTCAGATAATGATTTGGTGTTGAGATATTTGTTCTGTGATTTTTTTGATTTTATTAGGAGAATTAACTGTTTCTGATTCGATGATAAGGGCATCTTTTCCATATTGGTTTTTTAGGTATTCAGCGACTTTTTGGGTTCCCAATCAGAATTCTTTGATTTTCGTGCTACGACAGGTAGGACACGTTGTGGGAACAGTGTATTGGGTCTTACAGATGTGACAGAGTCAGATAGTGTCTCAAGAAGATAGCTTATGATAGCTAATGCTTATCGAACAATTTTTACATTTTGGAATACTTCAGCATTCGTGACAGATTATGCCCCCAGAATATCATTTTTTATTTACAAGAATTCAGATTTTCTTTCATTGATTGAGATATTTTTCTATACCATCACTGGCCAATTGCGAAAAATATGAAGTAATCTCTTTGCTCATATTGACAAGAAAAATAGACTTTTTAGTTGTTCACTCTAAGTTGTTAGTTGTTAGTTTAGGTATGTTGTGGTCAAAGCGTTCGTAATTCATAAACGAATTAGTATGGAAATTTCACTGAGATTCAAATTATAATTGTATAAAATGCTCGAAAACAAAAAAACCAGCGAAAATATTCCGCTGGGTCATGCTTGTCACATAGGAATTTCAAAACAATTCCTATTCAGCAAAGCTGGATAAAAACGACGTTGAACTTCTTTTGGAAGTTTCGGCGTCTTATTTTATTTTCTTGTTTTACCATGTTTTACACGCATAGGAAACATGGAATTCTTGTTTTTTGTTTCCTACGAAATGTCCTTGTGGGGTTCCGAAAAGCGTGCTATCATGGATGATAGGTTCAATACAGATATATTCATCAGGATTGTCAGACCAGATACAGACTCGTTGACGATCTGTTTCGAAATCGCCCAGACAGACCATAATGACAGATAGCTTCTCATCAAGCTGGACTTCGAACACATTTCTGAAGTCAAAGGTTTGAGCACGGAGAAGATTTTCGTCAGAAAAGATGTCCATATTCATAGCTTTCCCATCCCGCAGAAAATTTAAATATTTTCTGTTTACTTTGAAATAGGGGTGAAATCCGAGACAAAGTGGCATTACCTCCGAGGGATTGCCGGACCACACGGAGAGTGTCTGTGTCAGAGTAGGCGTGTTGAATTGATGATGCACCTGCATTTTGATAGTCATTTCATAGGATACGTCATAGGCATCTATGATGCCGCTCATAACAATGAAATCACTTGCCGTCTCGGATACATAGAGAGCTTTTTTTGTGTCCCGCAAGAATCCATGCTGAGGAATTTGTGCTCCTTTGTAGTTGACAGGTATTCCAAAGTTAGGAAAACAGATAGGTATTCCGCCTCGTTTTCTTTGTTTACCATCTATAGGCAGGATTCGTTCAGGAAATAAGATATCCATTCCATCTACTTTCCATGCGGTAATAGTAGGGAAGTCATCGCTGATAGTGGCGATTGTGTTTTGATTTTCTATTTGCATATGTGTATATTTATATGTGTTTTAGAGTGATAGAGTATATATTTATGTTCTGAAATCAATATCTATTGACTTTTTTATTTATAAGTATATAAAATAAGTACAAAACACATAAAAAAGTACAGGTATGAAACAATTCACGCTTATCGGAATTTTGGCTGCTGCAAAATGTTTTAGCAGAGAAGAAGGTGCAAACGAGTCTCTTGAGCTCTTATTAAGGGATCTTGAAAGACCAAAACAGGCTAAGATGGCGGCAGAAATCACCACCGTTGATACAGAAAGTCTCTATATTGCATTTGCTAATCTTGTCCATAGCGGTTGTGTTAGTACTATGGTGTCTGCCGTGCTCGAAAAATATACCGAACTCGGACACGAAGTCATTCAGTAACATGATCTCAGTACAAACAACTAAGATGCCAGGATATTCCTGGTATTTTTTTAAATATAAGATATGATTAAAACATATTTATTCATTTTTTTTCTGCTGTTAGGTAACGAGTACTGTCTATTGTGTGCTAATGTAGATAAGATTGACTTATTTAGATAAATACATATAAAAAACAAAAAAAAGACATTATGATAGACTTTAAAAACATAACAAAAGAACAGCAAATTAGTCTAGCCTCTCTTGTCGGAGCGATGCAAAAAACAGCTATTGAAGATCTCCAACATCTTAAAAGCATAGGAGCGCAAATCTGGACGTTTACTACAGATGAAAAAACGGGAAAGATTACTGCAGTAGTGGATTTCGATACGCTTGATGATGAGACACTCAGTGTTTTATCATACAGTATTGAAATGCTCCAGGGGTCCTTGCTGAAAAAAATCGCTGAAGAAAATGTCGATCCCGATGAGAAGGGACTGTTCATGAGTACTCCTCAGGGAGAAGTGAACATGAACAACAATGAGATGAAAAACGAAGTGTTAAACTACACGCCTCTCGGTATCTTTTTGCTTGAGATGCACTGGAATAGCATCAATACATCCTTTACATCAAATGTTCATCGAGTAAGCAAAAGTTCGCTTTTCGCAAATGTCGTGACAGTATTTAAACGAATATTCACGTGATTGCACTAACAATAGTATGTCTGGTAAGGTATTCTTGCCAGATTTTTTTAATTGAGACTCAATCTCAAATGGTCGGAATGATATAGAAATTAGAGTTTATCAGCAGAATATTTATTCATTTTGGTCACCATTTTCAAAAAATTTCTGAATCTCTTGTACGAGCGGATTATATTCACTTATCGTGCTTACTTTCTGCTTAAATTCTTTGGATCATGGAATTCATTTTACATATTGGAACAAATGTTTTCTAAATTCTGCAAGCGTAATAGCTTGTGGATTTCTGATATTCATAGGTAAATGTTCTGGCATCGACAACATATCTTGATAGCTCGCTTTTTGGTCTTGAAAATAGTTTTCATAGCTAATCATATAGTCGAGATGTTTCAGAATGGTTTCTTTTATTTCTTCTCTACTTGGAGTGTGTGGCGTAAAGATTCGTGGGTTCCCAATAGCTGCTTGACCAATCATAACTCCATCTAGATTTTTTGCCAATGATGCTATATCTTCATAGTTTTTTATTCCACCATTTCAGAGTATCTTACATTTTTTATCTGCTTTATGTTTTAGTTTGTAGATAAAATCCCAGTTACTATCTGCAGAATATCACTGTTTTACAGTTCTTCCGTGGATAGTGATCATGCTGACATAGGTACTTATTTCGATCAAAAAATTCATTTGTTCTTTGAGATCGTGTTCATCTCTACCGGTTCTTGTCTTGATACTCAATGGTATCTTCATAATTCATGAAAGTTTTTTTATGATAGCTAATGTCTGTTTTCTTTCTTTCAACAATGCACTTCATCATCAGGTATTCATGACGTTTCTTGCAGGACAACCCATATTCAATTCGATACCCGCAAAGCTGAATTTTCAATTTTCAATTTTCAATTTTCAATGATGAAAATATTTACTCTGAATATCATCGAAACATTTCATTATCATTCCCTCATTTGCTCAAAAGATTTGTGCGATTACAGGAGACTGGTCTGTGTCAGTTAATAAGTGCTTAATTACTCATGTCGGATTGATAATATAGCCATCAGCGTTCATAAATTCAGTCCATAATCATAAGGTATATTTCTCTTTTTCTCCATATACATCAAAAATTTCTTTCGTTATTTGGCGAAAAGCACAATCGGTAAATCAGTCCATGGGTGCTAAACCTAGTATCATGAGAATATGGAATGTTAAATTCCATATAAATGTAAGGAAAGCCTCAAAAATTACCAGCAAAAAAATTATTACTTGGTATTGACATATTATATAAAATATATATAAATGTAAAACAAATACAAAAACGCAACCAATGAAAAATCTGTTTTTTATGATGATTGCTAGCATCATCAAGTTCATAAAAAGTTTCGAAACAGTAAAGACTGATGTGTATGAATCTGAGAGGAGAATTGATCCTCCTGGTCAAAACTATTCAAAATTTGAGGAACAACTTATCCGTCCGACGTATCAAATCTCACCGTTGCTGTTCAAGAGAGTGGATACTCCCAGACCATCCGATGAAAACTTCAAAACAGTGACTATTGAAAAAATTAAGTATTTCCTACGTACAGGCAGTTTATTGCCGGGAGAATACCCGATAACATTGTTCAACGAAGATGCCATCAGGACATTCTTAAAGGAACATGGAGAAACGGTCGAAGCGATTGAAGATGCTATCAGAGGATTTTTTAATAAAGGACATTACTTTGTAACCTATGCCAATTGACAGGGTATAGTATCTCAAGACCTATAGAAGCCGTATCGTATGAGATACGGTTTTTTTTAAGAGAAAAACAAATTGGTAGTAATGTTGACTTTTTAAATATAATTATTATAAAAAAATCTCACATAAACAAAAAATTTATGGCAATCAAAGCAAAAGTTAACCAAGGAAAGCGGAGGTTCGACTTCGACTTGAATCCTAGGAGAGTGTATCAGGTCTTTAAGATTGAGGCAGGGAAATTGCACCCACAAGTCACGCCGATGTGTGATCACTTTCGTGGTGATGCGTGGCCACAGGTCAATCCATACAACACGGAGATCGATGAAGATGTTGATCAGTACAGAGCCCACTGTGAGGTGCGACGAATTCGTTGCGCTCCCGGTAAACACCAACCCCAATTACCATAGGATATACTTTATCTCATATGGGGAGACGACCGTATCGTGTCGTCTTTTTTGTATCAAGAAGAATTTTCCAGCAAAAAAATTATTTACGTTTTAATTTTACTATAGTATCCAAGCAAGATGCATGCCAGACACTCCCCAAATTTGAAACAATCAGTATAATCGAACTGATGTGAGTCACACGAATGTGTGCGAACAAGGTGAGATAAATAAGTCGTATATAATGAAATGACAGTTCGTTGTATTTGCATCTGGCTAGAGGTTTTTTTGCATACTTTTTTTATGGCAATGATAAAAAAAGTATGTCTCCGAAGGAAATATAATAATGTAAAATATATTTGAAACCAAAATTCATTGTTTTTTACTCCATAAAATATATAGTTTCGGCATGAGACATAGACTATCACGACGATTAGAATATTGGTTTCGAAAACTGGAAGGACGATTTAGATCCTTACTGTTTATTTTTTTCATTACATCAATATATTTTGTTCTTCTCTACAAATGGCAGAATCCATGAATGACGCCATTGATGGTGACGAGATTTATAGAACAAGTCGCAGACAATAGACCTATAGTTCTCAAATATACTTGGGTGCCTATTGAGGCGATATCTGATTATGGTATGTATGCTGTTATGGCAGGAGAGGATCAGAAATTTCTTAATCATTATGGTTTTGATTTCGATGCAATTCGAAATGCTCTAGAAATCAATATCAAAAATCAATCAGTGAGTGTGTGATGAAGTACTATAACCCAACAGACGGCAAAAAATTTATTCCTTCGACAAGGTCGTTCCATCTTTAGAAAAATATTAGAATCTTATTTTACTGTGCTTATGGAAATCTGACGAAGCAAACAAAGAATCCTTGAAGTCTATCTCAATATCGTAGAATTTGGTGATGGTATTTACGGTATCGACCAAGCAGCACACTATTACTTTGATACTTCTGCAGATAAATTAACCAAAAGCCAATCTGCTTTACTTGCGGCTATTCTCCCCAATCCAAGATATTATCAGGATCATTTGCGCAGTTATGTGTTAGCTAAGAGAAAAAGTGCTATTAGTAGTGGAATTAATAAACTAAAAAAAGAGAAAGAAGATAAAAATTTTATAAATGAAATAAAAAAATAAATACTATGTTTATTCTTACCGTATAGGTTGTAAGAGATTTTGTGATGTACATGATAGAGAAAATAGTATAGGAGGAGCTGGAAGTAGCATTAATCCTGGAAAATAGACCAGATTTTTTCAATAATATTTTTTTTTGATTGGTTGGTTTTTGATGGAATTGATTTATTTATTGTTGCTTTTTTTTCCATGGTAGTATCTGTAGTTTGAGATGCATTTTTAGTAAAAGATTTACTAGTAGGATCAAGAATCTTTAGAAGTTCTTCATAGGTGTTTTCATAGTTGGGATGATTGTCGTATGGCTTTTGTACAGTGTCAGGTGTGATGATGACTGTAGATGGAGTAAGGTTTTTTTTACTATCAGGAATGATATATTGTTCCTTTTCACAAGACGATGTTGTTAATCCTCCGACGATGGCTGTAGTAATGAGTAGTGTTGTATGCTTATTCATATCAATACATAGAGAGTATAAACGTTGATAATGAAGCACAAAATACTCTAAAGAAATTCTAAAACAAATCAATCGTTATTGAAAAAATGGAGCAAAAACGTATACACAGATGTTTTATTTTGTTGTTGATGTATATGGAAATTTTAAACTATGATCAAAAAGAGGTGGCAGATATCTTGGATGCATCACAAAAAGAACGAAGTGATTTGTGAGAGCAAATTATTGCACAAAACGAACAAAAAGTAGAAGAAAGTATGGATGAAATTCTTAACAGAGCAGAGGAGATGACACATAAAAATTATGGATACTGAGTAGGTAGAAATAAATATGTTTGCGATACTTTTGTAAAAAAAGTATTTGCAGACGCAGGAAAAAAAACATTTGAATGAGTGTATGCGACACCAAATATGTTTAAAAAAGAAAAGCCTACACAAACCTTACGTTTCGGAGATAATGGTATACTCCAAAATTCTGATATTATTCCCGGATCAGTATTGTTTTTTGTTGATAAAAAAAATTTCTGTGGTCATGTTGCTATTTTTGCAGGAAACAAAAATGGATATCCTCAGATATATGATGCGACCAAAAAATCTTGAGTAAGTAAAAGGACATTATTTTCGACAGAAGCACAAAAGATATATTATAAGACAATAGTATAAATTTTACTTTTGTAGGAATGTGATGAACAAGCAACAATCAGTGAAAGATTTATATGAAGAAAAATATGTGTATAATGGTTTGAACAACGGTATATTGGTTGCTCCACAAATATCTGGATCCAAAGCATTGGATCTTTTGTGACTAAAAAAACAAGGAGATATATATCCGGAAATCGTAGATAAACAGGTGACAGATGTCTGATGATGACTTAGTAATTTAGCTTTTGAACTGTATGCAAGTGCAAAAAAATTAATAATAGTAGATCCCATATTTGCTTCTGAAAATTTCAATGACATCTTGGAACAGGAAAAAGAAAGAGCATGAAACAGATTACTCCAGACCCAACAATCCACCGCAAAAAATGTAGCACATATATTACTTGCTCAAAAAGAGATATATACGGGCATAGAAAGACGACAACACTATGATATTAGTACAGATCAAAAGATAGTACGTAATCCATCATTTGCTCAAGATATACAATGAATTGATTCTAATAGTCAGGATGTGGTGTTTTTTAATTTTGTTTTGGATAAACTCTATAAAGGAGATAATGCTCTGGTGATAGAGGAGATGAGGAAAGCATTACAAAGTGCATTTTTCATAACCAAATCATGATGAAAAATCATGGGGGTTCATAATATTTCAAGTCATTCAGATGAAATTATTAGCACACTGGATAATCTTTTGATATCATGATATCATGTCGAATACGATCAAAAGGATAAATACTTGGTATTTTGTCTACATAAGGAATAAAGCTTTTTACGATATAAGTATATAGTATGAATGTAGTGATTCTCGAAAATATTCGTTCTGCCTACAATGTAGGAAATATTATTCGTACTGCTGATGCACTGGGATGGCAGGTCCGACTAACTGGATATACACCATCGCCAGAAGATACGCAAAAAGTGGTAAAGACATCGCTTGGTGCTGAAACCAATGTTGGATTGAAGCAATTTGGGCATACACCAGAAGCTATCGAGTATGCAAAAAAAGCATGATTACTAGTGATTGCAGCTGAAATAACAGAGACATCAGTTTCTCTAGCAACATTAAAAAAGGGAGAACATATAGGTATAGCCATAATTTTCTGAAACGAAGTCGATGGGGTGTTGGATTCAACATTGAAATTAGTGGAGAAGGTCGTGCATATTCCCATGTGTGGAATCAAGGAATCGCTCAATGTGGGCCAGAGTTCGGCTATTTTCATGCGAGCATGTAATCAAATTTCTTCCATATAAAAAGCTTGCTATTTTGTGTAAAATATGTATGGTATATATACAAAATAATAATAAAATAATAATTCTGCGTATGGCAAAAATTACCAATTTATCAGAAAAACACAGTCAGTGTGTGCCTCTTCTTGAGGGAATGTTTAAGAAATTCGGAATCCTTCCTGTAAATCCGGATCGTCAGATGTTGTATTGGGCTGTTGAATCAAAAAACCCCAAATCGTTGCTCGATAAGACTATCTTGACCAAGGATGATGCAGAAAATGAGCTTCGCGCCATCTTCTTCATCGTTCGCAAGAAAGGACGGAAAACGCTTAAACTCTTCCGTATTACTGAATTGTTTCCTGATCTGCATAAGACAGAAGCGGGAGTGACCATCAGTGAAGCACTGGAGATTTTTATTCAGACCAAAACCGATTTTTTCAGGCCTATCATGGTTGTCAGTCTCGGAAGACTCATAATGGATGATATGCAGTATGCCGGTGGATTCCTCTATGATATTCCCAGGCTGGATGAAGTCGAGATAGAGGTCATGGACCCCAAGACAAGAAAAGAGAGTGGTTTTTCTGAGGAGAAAGAAGATTAATCTGTAGTTTTACTACAAAAGGACCCGGGTATTTCCCCGGGCTTTTTTTATAGTGAAAATATCTTTATGGTATTATTTGATTTCAAATGTTGCAATCATTTCATTTACTTGTTGGGCAAAGTCATTGAAGGTAGCTTCAGTAGCTGTATAGGTTATTGTATAGAGTGTGGTATTTTTAATGATGAATACTTCTTCAAATTGAAGTTTATAGTCTTTGTATATGCTTTTGAATATGATTTTTTTTGCATCCATCTCATTGATTTTGATAGTACTATTTTCGATTTCTACATATCAAGTCTGTGTAATTAATCTCTCTTTATTGGCAGTAAAATATTCATCGATGGTGTATGTGTTATTTAATTTTGATGTATTAATGGCTACGTTCTCTTTGATTTTATCAGTTTCGTTGGTGGGAGAATTAAAGGTAACAGATGATCCATAGACTTTTTCTTGAGCAGTCCAAGTGGAAGGAAATTGGATGAGGAAACCATCAATTTTGCTCTCGTAGGTCTGTCGAGCAGGAATGTTTTCTTCAAGACTAGTGGTCGGAGTGGTAGGAGCTGTAGGTACGATAGTAGGCGAACTTTGTTTTGTACATCCCAAAAGGAAGAATAGACTCATGACTAACATAAAAGAAAAAGTTTTTTTCATAATCCAAGAGGGGTAAGACGATAAAACCTTAGAATAAGTTGCGGTGTAGCGTATTTTCAATGCTTTTTGATATGTTGCATGTATGATACTTAATTTGGGGTATTTTGCAAGAATATGCTTTTTTGTGCTATAATGAGGGAGTTTTGTGACTGTTTCCATGTGTAGCTAAGTATTCATTTGTTGATATATCCCAATTGTTTGATGACGAAACCACTGAGAGATGCTATTTTTTTCAATTCAGTCAGGGTATAGATATGATAGAATCTCTTATGGGTAGTTTTGCCATCTTGTCGGGGTATCATAAGATCATTCCATTGATGTTTGCCCAATGAGATGATATATTTCCCCAATGAACGTAAAAAATCTTGTTGATATTTTCTAAGAAATCGTAGAGAGAATGACCGGTTGGTCATAATGAGTTTACCATCGTATTGTAATATTCTATAGATGCTTTTCATAACAAAAAATCTTTCTTTACTCGTTGGAATATGTTGAAAACTTGCTACGCCGATGACAAAGTCGAAAGATTCCTGTTTTGGTCATCTGAGGTAATGTGATATATCATCACAGATGAATGTAGCTTTGATATGTTTAGCGGTTGTTTTGTTGGTGAGTTGCTTTTTTGCAAAAGTCAGAAGATTTTTGGAGATATCGACCCCAGTATAATGTATAGTGATTCATTTGAGCGTGAGTAGGTATGCAAGAAGTCTCCCACTTCCACAACCAAATTCCAATATGTGTACTGTTTTTTTTTCGCTATTTTTTATTTCTTCCAAAAAAATATCTGCATCGGATCGATGTTTGTTTCTTGTCTGATAATACTTTTCTGCATTAGCATCATAGAATTTTCTAAGGCTGTCTTTGATATCCATTTTTCAAATAATGAATGATGAATGAATTGATTTGATTTGTATGAATTATTGTAAATTAGAACAGTCTATAATAAAAACAATATTTAATCCTTAACTCTCAATCCTCAATTCTCAATAAATTTTTATTCAAACATATTCTGTCAAACCATACGACCTGTTTCTTTTGCTGCTTGACGAGATTGATGTTGTAAATCTTCAAGTGTAAAGGTAATCTCATCTCCTTCTATAAATATTTTTTTGAAATGCATGAAATAGAGAAAGATAAGCATGGTCATTCTTACGTCGTTTTTACAATATTTTTTAAATTCCTCCAACGCATCAAGATCATGTTCTTCGATATATTTTTTATATAATATTTCTCATTCGGCTCATGAGGTAAGTGTTTTACTTACATTGACTAATGCTTCAGCTATCTTGTTCAATCATAATCTTTTGCCAGTCATAGCTCGTACAAAAAGGAATAGATCAATACTTTTATCATGTAATTTTTGGATATCATCGTCATTTCCTCCTACGTTATATACGGATACTATATTATCGAATGCAATACTATTGAATCCAACAATATATCCATCAAAATCTAACATTTTTTTTACGAAATCCTGTAATCATTCTTGGTCGACATATTCGTATGTCATTTTGTTTCCTGTGGTGGGATACATAGCATATGCAAGGAGAAATTTTGTTTCTTTGAGATTTTCGATATTAGTATCTGTTTCGATATCATAGACCATATAATTTTTTCATCAGAGCGTGGAATATTTTCCCGTATGAAATTCGTCTAGAAGTATCTGTTCTATAGTTTTTTGTCAGGTTATTTTTTCTTTTTTGAGTATGAAATTTTTGACCATTCACTGAAATTCTCTTGTGTCCTGCTCGTTGAGCACTACTTGAATTTTCTCTTTTTCATCCATAAGGACATACTCCGAATTGTTTTTTTGAAATCTAAAAGTAAAGTCTCCTCTATACATATAATAGATTTCATTGCCTTCCTTAAATATCTTTTTAAAAAGATCGATAGCCATCATGCAGTGTTCTTTTTTGAGGATACCATAAAAATTACTGATAAAGGTATTTTGTACCGTTTTGAGTTCATCAAGAGTAAATCTTTTATACATATACAAAAAATACAAAGTATAAATTGTGCATGGAAAAAATCCGGATTATTTCTTTTTTTGTTGTATGAAGGCTTGGTAATTCTGCCATGCAGTGATGTCAGAATTTTTGATTGCAGCCAAAGGATCCATGACAAAAGCGTTTATAGTGTTTTGGTTAGCATCATCAAGCGTTAAATTGAAATTTTGTATCAAATATGGTTTGTTATTTGATAATATATCTTTGAAATATCGGGGTCCGAGCGTATTAGTTTTTAGGACGTAATTTACTATAAAATTGATTCATCCAAATGAGATATCTACAAGAACCTTTCAACTCTTGTCAGCAATATCGTTTGTTTTGATTCACATATATTGTTGAATTTTTTCAAAAACAACAATAGCGTTGGTGGTTCCTTCATGTACTTGTGTAGGTAGTTCATAATTCAATATTGTTTGGATAGTATCTATAAGTGAGAATACATTGGAAACGATGGTACCATATGAAGATTTAATAAGACCTTCCAGTGTTTTGTCAGAGATATTGATGCTTTCTATACCGCCATTTTTGAGGGTAAATTCATAGCGTATGGCTTTTTGTTCTAGTATCGCTGAAATAGGCGTACATGAGATGACAGATATAGATCTAAGTGATTGTAATCAAGGGCAGAGGTCTGTAGGTATGTCGGTTTGTTCATAAAAGACAAGATTTTTGGAGATATAGCTATATAGTTCTCCGATAGGGAAATCCTGGATTATGAGAAGGTTTTTGATGACATCATTCATCTCAGGTTTGTTTTGGAGTTCTATATTTTTTACAAGAAGTGTGTCATTTTTGTATTCCATGATGATATGTGTTTTTATGGTTTCATTTTTATCCTTAGAGAAAAATTTTATATATCCTATGATATCAATAGTGTTTTCGAGGACGCTTTGTTTTTCTATGGTTAAATAATAGATGCTTTGGAGTTTTTTTTGGATTTTTTCTGATTGATTCATATCATTAATCGTTCAGGTAAGTGATTCTCTTTGTACGATAAGTGATGTGTTTTTGATGAGTTTGGTTAGTCAAGAGAAGCCGAGCATAGCATCTCATTCGTTAAGTGTTTTGATGCTGATAATAATTGGAGTGAATTTACTGCTTCATAAGTTTTGACTAAAGTTGCTTGATTGATAGGTGAGTTGTTCAAGCGTTATATCAAGATAGTTATTGTTATATCGATATATTTCATCCATATAAAATGGGTCAATAGTTTGTTTTTTGAGCAACTCTCTGACGAAATCCAAATAGGTACTTATCTTGTAGGTATCGGTCTTATTGATAAGAAAGTCCTGATATATTTGTTGTTGGTAGGAAAGTAACTTATAGGTGTTGAGTATAGGATCTTTATAGGTGGTTTTATCGAATATTTGATTTTCCAATGTTTTTTGTATCTCTATAAAAAAGGTAGTTCTTGTGAAAATATCTCAATATGTTTTTCCACACATATTCAATAACTCCTTGATGGTGTCGTGTTGATTGTTAGCATACAGAGAATATTTTGACAATCATTCACATATGTTGTTTTTTTTGGTAGGGGAGGTAATGAGTGCGTTGAAAATGTTTTTGAGTCCAGAATAATCTGAGGAGATGTCATAGACAAAAAAACTATCTAGGAATGTATTGAGATAATAATCACATGTACTTGTGGAAAATTTTTTTTCAAAGAGACAAGAGAGATTGAAGTCGTCGACCAATGATTTTGATATCGGTAATTGGGAGCGGGCTACAGATTGAGAAACCGATGCTTTTTTGGTAAAGAGGAAAGTATTTATGAAATGTTCTAATTCAGCGGTGTCATAGGTTTCTCAGGAAAAATAGCTGAGAGGCTTAATAGTCATAGTGGTATCCATAGAAAAGTATCTCGGTACAACAAAGCCTTTGTAGGTGATAAGGTTGTTTACCGATGTTATGGATTCTTTTCAGGCTTGGAAATCTCATTGGAGAATGGTAATCTGAATGTCGTTTCCTTGTGTATATTGTTTTAGAAACGTAGTAAATTCTGTAATCAGCTTTGTTTTTTGTAGTGAAAGAATATTGTTAGATTGAAATACGCGTATGGAGGATGCTTGCGAGAGTATTCTTTGGAAGATGAATACAGCAATAATGAAGGCAACAAGAAAAATTAGATAATGAAAGATAAAACCCGATATCTTCTTGTAGCTGTTTATGATTTTTGTTTGAAGTGTATCCATACTATATAAACTCTTACAATAAAGTATTTGCTTATGATAATAAGTATATTCTTTTTGTTCCTATTTGTCAAAATAATCTTTATTAGGCACAATCAAAAAAAGTGTTCATAAAAAAATGTCAACAATCCTCTTGCAATTGTGCCAGATTTTTTTATACACCGGTTGCATTAAATATTTTTTTATATAATTAAAATGTGTTACTATGAAAAAATTACTAACTCTAGGAGCTCTAGTAGCTGGTGTTGCTCTTTTTGCTGGATGCATGGATAAGCCTGCAACAACTGAAGAAACAACAACTCCAGTAGTAGAAGAAACAACAACTCCAGTAGTAGAAGTTGCACCTACAACAGACACAACAGTGACTGGAACAGTAGAAGCTCCAACTACAGAAGTTGCTCCAACACCTACAGCAGAATAATTCCCTACATAGATAGGTTGAAATCCGCTGACAAAGTAGTAGAAAGGGGATCGTAAGGTTCTCTTTTTATCGTTATAAAAAAATATGCGCTTACTTACTTATATACAAACACGTCATCAACTATCTAGAAGAAACTTTGTTGCAATGGTAAACAAAGAATATGTTTCTATAAATGGAAAAAAAATCACCTCATATACGCAAGAAGTCATAACTGGTGATAAGCTTTCTATCAAAGCACCAAATTTTAAGATAGATGAGATTATCGAAGAAAAACAAACATCCTCTACACTTATTTTGCTAAATAAACCTCTTGGTTATGTTGCTTCCAAATCTGATCCACACAACAAAACAATTTATGAAATACTTCCTCCAGAATATACAAATTATTATTATATCTGAAGACTGGACAAGAATTCTCATTGATTACTTCTTCTGACTGATGATCCTGCATTGGTCAACGAATACGAACATCCAAAACATGGTATAGAAAAAGAATATATAGTAGAACTTGATATGGAATTGGAATCCAAAGATATCCAGAGAGCACTCTCCTGAGTCAAAGACGAGGATGAAATGCTTAGAGCAATAAAGATTACTAAGAACAAAAAAAAGTATCATTATACTATAACGCTTAATGAAGGCAAAAAAAGACATATCCGTAGAATGTTTAAGACTATCGGATACCGTGTGATGGATATCGAAAGAGTACGTGAAGGAAAATATAGTTTAGGAGATTTGAAAGCAGGTGAATGGAAAATTCTTGAAAAATAATTATTCCAATTCATTTTCACGTATAGTTATTTCAGAATAATCATGAGTTGCTTCGGTTCTATGTCCAGACATAGTTCTCCATGTTTTCCATGATCATTGGCCATCGTTTATCTTGAGTCTGATTCGTTTGTTTTGGGGGATGTTTCATCTCGTAAAAAGAAGCATATTGATGCGCTGTTGTTCCTCTATACTGAGTGATTGTACTCTATCAAGATAGAGTGTTATGTGGGTATGTCATTCATCTTCCATGAGTTGACCTAGTCCATTGAAGGTAATATCACTTTCAAAATTCAAAAGTCTATTTCTTCGTTCTTCATCAGTATTTTTTTGTAATAATGTTTTGAGTGATTCACTATAATAGTGTAATATTCCATCAAGAGTTAAATTATTTTCTTTAATATGTTTGTCCCATTGTTCTTTGCTTTCTGTTACAATAGTATGTCTTCAAATAGCATTACTCACGATATTGTTTTTGTTGTGTGCTTGTGATTGTTTGATATATTCTTTAAAAATAAATAGCATGATATCATCTTCTCATTTTTGTGAACAATCAATGTATAATATCGGTGTGTTTTTATTGAGTGTGTCCAAAAGTTCTTCTTGATAGCGTTTTTGCATACGGGTAGATATCATATGTTCAAGTTTAAGAAGATTGTCAGGATCTCGCTCTTTTTTATCGCGTGTGCGAAATCCATCTTTATCTTCCAAATATATATATCCTGGACATAGCATGGTGCAGTTGGGATCTTGGATGTTTAGATCTATATATATCTCTCCCTTTTTCATACGATACAATGATATATAAAAATTTACAGCAATTCGTCTTTGATTTTGTCTAAAATCTGTAATGCTTGCAGAGGAGTGATGCTATTTAAATCATAGCTCTGGAGTATGGTATGTACTTTCTCATAATTTTTTGAAGGTGGAAGATCAATGGTCAAAGGTATAGGAGTGTTTTCTTGTCCTGTGTTTTTTGTGTTTTGTTCAAGATGTTCGAGATTATATTTTGCTCTTTCTACTATAGTCGCTGGTATTCATGCGAGTTTTGCTACGTCGAGACCATAACTCTTGCTCGCTCATCATCTGACGATCTTTTTCATAAAGACAACTTCTTTTTCTGTTTCATAGACACTGACGGAAAAGTTTTTTACTCCAGGCAGAGTCTCTTCCAACTGAATTAATTCATGATAATGTGTCGCTATCAATGTTTTTGCCTCGATATTCGTGACGAGATATTCTAGTATTGCTTTGGTTAATGCAAGACCATCATACGTTGCTGTTCAACGTCATAATTCATCGAAAATGATGAATGATTTTTTACTCGCATTATTTAATATGTTTGCTACTTCAATCATTTCTGTCATAAACGTAGATTGATTTTTTGCGATGATATCACCACTACCGATACGCGCAAAAATCGCATCTACTATTCCTATTTTGCATACTTTTGCAGGTACAAATAATCCACAATGTGCCATCAAAACAATAAGTGCATTCTGTCTCAGATAGGTTGATTTACCTCACATATTTGGTCATGTAATGATATGTAGAAAATCAGATTTTTCAATTTCTAATTTTCAATTTCCCTCATTCGAAGATACGTCAATATTCAATTCTCCATTTAGTATAAGGTCATTTGGTATAAATTGTTGATCAAGGGGAAGGTATTTTTCGATTACGGGATGTCTTCATTCGATAATAGTTAAACTGTCTCATGAAATAAATTCGGGTTTTACAAAAGATTTTTCTTTTGCTAATAGTGCCTGAGAAACAAATAGATCCAACCGAGCTATTCGTTCAGCAAACTCATTCAACTCTTTTACTCATCATGCTATTTTTTCTTGTGCTTGCTGGAGTAATGTAAACTCCAAACTGCGTAAATCGTCTTTTGCTTGCAATATATGTACTTCTAGATTTTCCAGGTACGGAGAAGAATATCTCTGACCTCATTTCAGCGTATTTCTACGAACTATTTCAAATTTTCATTCTGCATTCTGCATTCTCAATTCTGAATTTGAGATCTTTGTTTCAAAAGTCTCAATGTCTTTATTCGTTACCTCAAGAAAATATCACTGATTCAATACGTATTTTACTTTTACGTTTGGTATTCATCAGACTCTTGCCAATTCTTGTTGATACTGCATGAGAAGCTCATCGCTGTGATATGCTATCTTTCTGAGTTCATCTATTTTTTCTTGATACCCATCACGGATGAAATCTATATCATCTTTATATTCTTCATCGTTTTTCAAAAGTTGTTCGAGATGGTTGTATATGTGTTGTACATGTCACTGGATAGTTTCATTGAGTCACAAGTAGCTTAATTCATCAAGCAAAAATTTATTTTCGAAAAAAATTCTCAAGGTTGCTCTGAGCTTGATAAAAGTATTTGGCAATAGTTTCTTGTATAAGAGTATGCTTATAATTTTTGGAATATCACGAACATGACTCAACATCTGATGAATGCGTTTGCTAATATGCTCTCTATATATGTTTCCATCAATCAATCGTTCCATTGTTTCATCGTTCATGTATTTTTCTATGGTAGTGAGTCTTCGTTCAAGTTGTTGTTTGTCTTTGATAGGATTAGTAATAACATAACGAAGAAGTCTTGCACCACCAGCTGTTTGGGTAGTATCTATAATATTCAATAAACTATATTTTTCATTGCTCTCATAGGTAGACGACAGTATTTCCAAATTCTTTATCGTGACTTCATCCAAAATAAGATAGGTATCCTGACTATGAAAGGAGATTTTCGTGATATTGGTCAGTGCATGTTTTTGGGTGTGTTTCAAATAATAGAGGAGGAGTGCGATCGTACCTAGTCTTCACTCTTCAATGGCCTTTCCATAACTTGCGCTATGTTGTACTCCCGTCGTTCATGCAAGAAATTTTTCTGGATCAGGGGGTAAGTCCCATACGGAAATAAGACATTTTAAATAGTGTTGGACGGGTAGAGTGACCATTTCTTTTTCTGGAAAATCAACATCAAAAATAAGCTCTACGGGTTTGATAGTGAGGATGAATTTTTGCATCTCAGCGATATCAGCGAAGCTCTTAGTCCAATACTCACCGATACTAAAATCACCCCAAGCGATGTGGTAGTTTTGTCACGTAGTATGGGGGAGAAACGTTAGCGCCATCGTATATGTAAATTCCTTCTTGGTCTCTTGGATATAGGTTCCTGGGGTTATGATATTTACGACCTCTCTTTCTACAATTTTTCCGGGAATAGGTTCACTAGTTTGTTCGGCAATAGCGACTTTATACCCATGATTGATAAGTTTTGTTATGTATTTGTCTGCACTATGATAGGGAATACCTGCCATAGGCACGGAATTCTCAGAATTTTTATTCTTGCTCGTTAGAACGATATCCAAGACTTTACTACAGGTTTTTGCATCTTCAAAAAAAGTCTCATAAAAATCTCCCATACGAAAAAATAAGATACAATCTTCATGTTCTTTCTTGATATCAAGATATTGGATAATTGCTGGAGTAAATGCCATGTATACCAACGATCAACTAATAAGTAAAAATGCATAATTTATTTGTATAAATTAGTCTCTGAAATTCAACTATAAATAAAAAAAACGATTTGTCCGTTAATTAGATATAAACTATTGAAAATGTAAAGTATTTAGATATAAGGAAAAAAAATAAAATCATTAATACATATTGCTATGGAAGAGATAGAATCATTAAAAAAACTCATCAAGGAACGTCTCAAAATGACATCAACTGTTCAGGAGTTTATCAACTCATTTCCGGATGATGAAAACAACGCTATGGTGGTGTATAAAGTAGAGACGATACCATCTAATCCGGATGATGAAAACAATGATGGGTATCGAGTAGGAACACCATCGAGAAAAGAAAAAAATATCATTTTTCTGTACAAAAAGGTGTATTCTGAGGAAATAGTCAATTTCTACGAAGTGGCAAAAGATGCTATGCGCACTGAGCTTTATGTAGAGATACTTGGCAAAAATCCCGGACAAACCAAAGAATATTTCCGTATTCGGAGTACCTTTGAAGAAAGAGATTGATATGAAACGTATTGTAGTATTGCTGCCTATATTAGGCGGCTTTTTTTATAGGTTTGAAGGTAGAACACAACATTGTTCCATTATACTTTTTTGTTATTTCAAAAAAATGTTCCCGATATATCGGGAACGCCAGAGAAATACATTAAGAGATCTGTTTGAAATCATCATATACTTCTTTTAAGAGTTCAACAGGATTTTTACCCTTGGCCTTGGCAGAAAGTCCAGTAACTCTGTTTAAAATATTGTTGTAGCTTGTTGATGAGCCAGATTCTTTGAGTACTTTGAGCTTTTTTTTCAAAGAAAGAATCTCTGATTTGCTGACGTAGGTCTGGTTCATCAACTTGTCAAAATATGACGAAGCATTGTGGAAGAATGAATTGTCTTTGCCCATTTTGAGCTGCCCATTGATGATGTGTTCCTTGCCCTGATCATCGAAAATCTGGATAGGTGCGTCCATACCTCTGTATTCTGAACAAAGGGTGAATGCATCTTCACGGGCGGGTACATCTTCCCCGATTTGGTATATACATGAATCGAGCATAACACAGGCACGAAAATTGCCAGGCGTAGCTTTTTCATGAGATGGATCTGATCCCAATTCTGTGAGTTTGGTTTTTGTGGTTTTGTCGTTCATAAGAATGTATTTTGTTTATTTATTTTTTATATCCAAAAGAATAAAAAAGTCAAGTAAAATTAGGTGAAAGAGTCGTTAAAACTTTGAAAAAATAGCGATTGAGGATATACTTGTTTTATGGCACAAACATTTAACTTGGAACACGAAAGCGGATATGCCAACAACGTTAAGTAAAAGTATTTTAGAAATTGATGACTTACAAGGAATAAGTCCCAATTTTGAGCAAATCAAAATTATTGCTCAAGAGACCGCTCAAAAAATAGAGACATTAATTTTCTCGAAAGATAAAAATACATTCAAAGTGCTTACCACAAATAATTTTCCTGAATGACTCAAAGCGTTGCTTAAAAATCTAGAAGACAAAGGATATAAATATGAGGTATTTTATACGTCATCACAATGATTTGCTTATGCAATGAGTTGGTATGACGACATGGAAGGTATAGCAATACAGAAGAGAAAATCTGATTCAGAACAAAAAAAAGCTGCAGGAAAAGGGGCGATTGCAATGATTCAGAAAATATATGAACAAAGAGATGCTATGGAGCCCGGAGATTTTATCATGGAATTTATAAGATTAGCATTTCAGACATGAGCATCAGATCTTCATTTTCAGTCACAAGAAGATGGGGTGATTGTAAGGATAAGAATAGATGGAGTATTGCAAGAGTTACTCGAATTTACTCACGCTGATTTTAGAAAATATCTTCAGAAAATAAAATTTATATCAGGAACCAAAATGAATATAGATTATCTTCCTCAGGATGGAAGGTTTGTATTTGAAGCAACTGATGTGAATGGATTAGAAAGAAAGATTGATGTCAGAGTAAACTTCATGCCTGGAGTGGGGTCGGAAAGTACTGTACTCAGATTCTTAGATCCGACAAGGGGTATAACTACATTTGAGAAAATAGGATTTTCAGAAAGAACATATAATATACTCAAAAGAAATATACAAAAAAACACAGGAATTACGGTATTTACTTGACCTACAGGTTCATGAAAAACAACGACCCTGTATACAATTTTGGGATATCTCAATGATGGAAAAAGAAAGATTATTACTCTTGAAGATCCTATCGAATATGAGATAAAATGAATTCAACAATCACAGATCAATTATGGCAAATGATATACCTATGAAGTTGGACTCAAATCAATTCTGAGACATGATCCGGATATTATTCTTATCTGAGAGACGAGATCAAAGGAAACAGCAGAAATAGCGATAAACGCAGCATTGACAGGACATTTGGTATTTACAACATTACATACGAATTCTGCAATAGAATCTATTCCGAGATTATCGAGTATGGAAATCAAACCATACATGTTGGCACCAGCGTTGAACCTTATTGTAGCACAGAGATTAGTCAGAAGAATTTGTCCTCGTTGTGGAACGAAAAGGGATGCAGATTATTGAGAACAAGCTGAAATAAAAGATATTATCAAAAAAATAACTGACATCGATTCTAAATTAATTCTACCATTTGATGGGAAAGTACCTGCAATCGTGGGATGTGACGAATGTAATGGAAGTTGATATAAGGGAAGAATGGCAATTATTGAAACATTTGAAATAACTGATGATCTCAGAAAGATGATTGTAGATGGAAAAATTGGGGTCGACTTATATGCCAAAGCTAGAGAAAATTGATTTTTAACAATTCAAGAAGATGGTATCATAAAGATGCTCCAAGGGGAAACTACCTTGGATGAGCTTAGAAGAGTTTTATAAATTATGTCATTGTGTCGCATGAAAACACCGATAGTACAGCAAGACTCCACAAACACAAGCAAAGCCTATCATTTCAAAAATATACAGGAACTTATCACCATAACTAATGGTGAGCTTGAAGATATTCTGTATATTGGAAAAAAGGAAGAAGGTCGTAATTGTTGGTCGGATTTTTCTTTCAAAACAAAAGAAGAAACCATACAATTGAATAAAGAAAATAAAGTGAAACTATCTAAAAGAAATACGCAGAGTGATTTTTTCGTATATAATGAAAGGACAGGGGAACTGGTGCCTTTTAAAACACATGATTACCTTATGTACGATCGTGGGTATGTATATTTTGATGGAGAAAAATATGTTTCTTGTGACGATAACGGAAATGAGGTGAACAATTTTTTCTTTTCCAATACCTAAAAAAATATATTCAAAATATTTTTTTAATAAAGAAAAACACCGCAGTACTGCGGTGTTTTTCCCAAAAAAGTCTTTATGTATTATATGGTATATAATTGGTATTATATGTTCTATAATATGTTAAGATCTTTTTGTTGGTAACATGATTAGTCAGCCATAGCGCCTGAACCAGTCTTTGTTACGTTTTTAGCTTCAGGACCTTTTCTTCCTTCTCCGAGTTCAAATTCTACAGTGTCACCATCAGCGATAGATTCACCAATTACATTTGTTCCGTGTACGAATACATCTTTACTTCCATCTTCTGGAGTAATGAATCCGAAGTTTTTAGTTCTGTTGAAGAACTTAACGATACCAGTTGTCATTGAATAATATTGGTAATGAATAAAATTTGGAGTAGATTTCTATCTCCAATAAAGAGTATATGGTATTCCTGATGAAATACAAGAGATAATTTAGATAAGATATGATTGACAAAGATGTTTAAATAATTATAATATATACACTAAAAATAGTAGAATACATTTTACATAATCATACTGAGTATCATGGAAAAACGTTATAGCAAAGAAGAGCATGAAATGAGAAGGGAGTCTGCCAATTTTCAAAGAGGAAATACTGCGCCACAGAGAGCGGCTCTTGCAAAAGCTTTATTGGCGAAAGAAGCTAAAGATAAAGCCAATAAAACGGCAGATATTCTGAAAGAAGCATTCTGAACGGACTATAATTTTCTTAAAAAAGAAGGATTTCGTGTCTATCATATTGCTAGAAAAGATATCGTTGTGCAATTGACCTGACGACCATTGACTCCTATACAGTGAAAAACTGTTCTCGGAGAATGACAAATGATAGTCACAGTAACGCCTGCTGGCAATCTTAATATACGTCTCAATTCCGACGAGGGTGATGTGCTTTATGAATTGAAGAATGTCTCGAACAATGACTTATTGGCAGAATTGCCTGCATTGAAAGCATTCATAAATCAATGAACCGATATGCCCCCGACAAGTAAATTTGTACCCGAAAAGAATACTAGTGATTATACTGATAGTGATGTAGAAGAAATTATTACATGATATGAAGAAGATCCTGATGGTTCGAAGCCCAAGTAAAAAGATAGAAATCCCTCGAAAGAGGGATTTTTTTTTAATCAAAAAAACTGCCGGAGTATCCGGCAGTAGAGTAGGCGAGTAAGGCAAGGTATTATTCTATGGGTTTAGCAAATCTTGCAAATCCAAGTGTCTGATCAAAGGGTAGATAACCACATTCAATCAGTGTAGCATCAGGACAGAATTTTTTTGTACAATCGCGCAATCTTTCTACAAGGAGTTGACGGACTTCTGGAGTGCGTTCGGGCAGATCAAAAAAGAACGCAATTAAAATCATGATTTCTCCCACAGGACCCTCTGCGGGCATAAAAAAGGGAGAAACATCATTTTCTGTGAGATGAAGGACGTCCATACCACACACTCTTTGTTGGAGTGCGGTAGTAAATTTGATGGTTCGTTGTTCCTTAGGAACACCTAAGAGCATAATTGCTGGCATATGGTTTTTGTTTATGATTATGTAAAATACCATATTGATTTAATATAAAAAGTCAATTAAATAAAAAAACTGAGACAACAAATATATCTCAGTTTTCTCTATGATGTTTTTATGCTCTTAAAGTTCCACCAGCACCTTCTGCGGCTTTGATGGCTTTGTTCATTACGTCATTGATTTGTTCTGTAGTCATCGTTCAGTCACCGACCATTTTTATCTTAATGGAAACTGATTTTTTGTCTTCACCCAAATTTTTTCCTGCATACACATCAAAGACTTCTACTTCTTTGATTTCGGCAACATGTTTTACTGCTGTGATTATAGCATCAAAACTATTAGTACTCTCTACAACGAAACATAAATCTCTCCGGATGATTTGATCTTGTAAGGATTCATAGGTATATATGTGTTCACTAGTTTTCTTAGTATGCTCTATAATAGTAGTGATATTTAATGAGAGATATCCCACACCACTGATTTCTCCGATTTTATTGCTTTGTAAAATTAATGGATGTAACGAACCGACAAATCCTATAACAAGATCACCAATTTTGATGAGTGCTTGTTTTTTTGGGTGGAGCCGAAATCGGGAAACATCAGGTTTTTCAAACGTAATTTTTCCGAGTTCCAATTCTTTGGCAATCACTTGTACGATTTTTTTAGCTTCCAAGATAGGGTCTTTGTTCCATTGGTCTATGTTTTTTTGATAGAGCATTACTCAGAGTTCTGTCTGTTCATTGACGAAATCTGAAGCGAATGGTGAATCTTTTTTTACTGCACCATCCTTTCTCCATATTTTTCCAATATCAAATATTTTGCATGTATCAAAGAATTTGCTATTTTTCGCGGTGTGTGCGAGTAGACCATAAACCATATCATCTCTCATATAGGGTGCTTCAGGATTTACAGGATTTTGTAACATATACATGTGGTCTTTGTTTCTTCCAAGCTCTTTCAGTGTTTTTTCACTAATTCGTGGATACGTTTCTGTTTGATTACAACCAATAGTTCTTACAAGAACATCTTCTAGTTTTCTTTGGATCGCGACATAGTCAGTGTAGGGGACATAGCTAGTATCTCCCAATAAAGGAAGATTTTCTATCTGATCATATCCATAGATTCTTGCTACTTCTTCATAGATATCTTCTGGGATATTGAGATCGTCGGGACCTCTTCGTAAAGGACAAACTACATGTAATTTTCAATTTTCAATTTCTAATTTTAAACCACCTACTCATGTAAATCATAATCCCTTCAAAATTTCTTCTGTTGTTTTATCAAATCCTTTTGCTTTTTGTCCAAGAATGAATTGTTCCATGACTTTTATATCTATATCTATCTGCTTTGAATTTTGAGTTTTGAGTTGGTCGTTAATAAAATAAGATAATCATCCGATCTCGAAATTTCCAAGGTCTTTTTTATAATAATTTAATTCATCCAAGAAAAGAATCAGACAAAATAAAGTGTATCGTGGATTGATATTTTTTTCAAATCTCAATTCTGCATCAGTTCTGAGGCTCAATCTTGTTCATGTCTTTCTGACTGCTACTGGATCGAAATTTGCGATTTCTACCAAAATATTTTTTGTGCTTTCAGTAATTCAACTTTCAAGTCCTCAGACAACTCCCGCAAGTGCAAGTATCTTCTTTTTATCAGCTATCACGACATCAGCTGCTTTCAATATATGTTGAGTTTCAAACAGATCAGTAAATTTCTCTCCGTCTTTGGCGTTTCTTACGATAATATCTCCATCTACTTTTTCTGCATCAAAGAAATGAATCGGTTGTCCGCTGATATTCATAAATAAATTAGAAAAGTCTACCCAGTTATTAATTGGGTTAGATCATAGATCCAACATCTGTAATCTTGTAAAAAATGATGTTTGTTGAACTTCTATATTTTTCAAATGTAAGAGAAGATATGAATTCAAACCATCACTTTCTCCGATAACCTTTCTTTCGGGTTTTGTACTATTTTCCAATATTTGCATGATATGTTGTGGTGTGCATTGTTCATAATATTCTTTGATTTTATTGAAACTAATTTTCTGACCTTCGGTTTTTGACTTTCAACCTTCGACTACGCTATATATTGCATTAAGTTCCGTTGCTGCACCAAAATGCCCAGTCAAATCAGGTCTATTGGTTAATGATTTATTGTCGACTTCCATCACTCGACTTTCAAGTCGAGGAAATTTTGCGCTCAATGCGGTTCACACATCGGCGTCAGAAATGTCTTCCAAATCTTCGGTCAGTGACCAGATGGAATGTTTTTCCAAATCTTCAAGAATTCATAGTTCTTCTTTACTACAGATCATACCATTGGAAACTATACCTCTCATCTTTCTCGGCTCGATAGTGATCCCAGCTTTTTCAAATACCGTTCCTGGTAATGCGACAGGGACATACAATCCCGCAGCGACATTTGATCCACCACAGATGATCTGGTATTCTCATTGCTTTCCGCAATCGACCATACAGACTTTTAATTTTTCTGCATCAGGATGTTGTTCACAAGATTTTACATATCATATGACGATTGTCTCAGCGATAGTTCTATGATGAACTTCTTCTATTTCACAGGTTTTCAATATGAGATTCTTCGCGATATTTTCTGGTGTATCGTTGATAGAGATAAATTTTTTCAAGAGTGGTGAGGTATACTTCATACTACAACTAAAAGATTAAAAGATTTCTAGTACACATAATCTTGTAATATTCTAAATATTCATACTATTTTAATAGTAAAGTATAAATAACAAAATCTCATGAGAAAAAAAGAGAAAATGTTGGTATCTATTTTTGTGGAATTATATATATGGATATAAAAATTCTTGCATTCATACGTATAATACATACAAAAGACGCACTATTGTTGGCCTATTTTTTATACGTATCTTGTTCTATGAAAGCTCACGTATCTACGGTTCCCAAGAAAGTACTGAGAGTATCCAAAAAAGTGTTGAAAGCACCAAAGCTTATTTTGAATATGCCAAAGGATATTTTGAATATGTCATGGGAAATGTCGCTTGATCTTATCAATGCTTCCGTGGATATTTTGGGACATCCAGGTAAAATTACTGAGGTACCTAAACAGCTCTTACATATGCCCGTACGTGTATTGAATAAGGTAGTAAAAACATTTTTTACCTTGAATGCAGATTTCCGTGATAATAGTTTTTTGGATCAAGAAGCTATATTGATTGGACTCATCAACAAATGTAAAAAAACTATGTTTGGAAAAAGATATGCATTTAGTGAGATAAAAACTATCGCAGATTTTCAAAACCAAGTCCCTATTTTTCATTATCATGATTTTGAGCCATGGGTACATTATATGCTCAAATGATGAGAAGACATAACCTATCCTGGTAAAATAGATCGATTTGCTACTTCATCATGAACTACCGGGACTACTGCAAAATATCTTCCGGTTACTATGGAGTGACTCAGAAAATGTCACTTTAAAGGAAGTATTGATGGATTAACATTTTATATCAAAAATAATCCAAGAAGTCAGTTTTTGAACGGTAAATGATTGATTATTTGAGGAGCACTCAGTACAAATCCCTATACAGGAGAAGAAAATGTGTGATTCATTTCTGCTATTTTACAAAAAAACACCCCATGGCTTGGTAAGATACTCAAAGAGCCACAAGATGATATCGCATATATAGAAGATCGAGAAAACAAGCTAGATGCCATTGTTGAGTATACCGTAGATAAAAATATAACCTCTATCAATGGTCAGCCATGATGGTTATTGAATGTATTATATAGAGTATTAGAATATACAGGCAAAAAAAACATATCAGAAGTTCGACCAAATTTGGAATTGTTTTTTCGAGGATGATTGCCCATTACCCTATATAAGGATCAATTTGAAAAACTAATACCAAATCCCAAGATGAAATATTATCAAGTCTATAACGCCTCTGAATGATTTTTTGGTATACAAGATGAAAATGATGTAGACGATATGTTGCTCTTGACCAATCATGGTACCTTCTATGAGTTTATTGCTTTAGAAAATTATGGAACAACAAATGTTCCCGTACTTTCTTTACAAGAAGTAGAGTTGGGGAAAGAATATGTTATCATTATCACCAATTGTTCCGGATTTTGGAGATATATATTAGGAGATGTAGTTGTGTTTACCAATCTTACTCCACGAAAGATAAAGATTACAGGAAGAACAAAATATTTTATAGATATGATAGGGGAGCGTATGTTCTTATCTCATATAGAAAAAGCAATATTGGAAACATGTAAAAAAACAGATACTATTATAGCAGAATATACCGTATGACCACATGTATATGAATGATGACGTGAGGCAAGAGGTGCTCATGAACGAATCATAGAATTTATCAAAAAGCCAGAGCATATGAATATCTTTACCAAGACGCTGGATCAAGAATTATGAACGATTAATCCTTTTTATGCTGATGAAAGGTATTCTACGAAAGTGCTCGGGTTTCCTATAGTGCACGCTGCACCTACAGGAACATTTTATGAATGGATGAAAACAAAAAACAAACTTGGTGGACAATATAAGGTACCCAAAGTTGCCAACGATAGAAAAAACATTGACGAGATATTGGGTATGATAAATATATCATAAGATATGAAGCCCATGCGAAAAAGACTATGAAATATATTTGTTAGAGTGTACTACTGGACTTTCCCCGTACATGAACTTTTTGGTGATAATAAAAAAACGATTGCACGTATTATAAAAAGATATGCATCGATTGATCACGAAGAAAAATTTGTTACAGAAGAAAATATGGGTGAATATACAAGAGGGCTACTATCATTACTATTAGAGACCAAGACATTTAATTTTATATTTGTGACCTATCTAAAGTCATTCATCTATCCATCAATAGAGGAATCTCTAGAAAATGCCGAACAGACACAAAAAGATATTCTATCTTATTTGATTTCCAAAACAAAGGCAACAGCATTTGGTAAGGAGCATGATTTCGTGTCTTTTTCTGATGATATGTACAAGGATTTTATCAGTCATGTCCCTATTGTCACCTATGATCAGTATAAGTATCGAATAGAACGCGCAAAAAAAGAGTCAGACATAATTTGGCCAGGTAAAATACAGAGATTTTCAGCTTCTGCGGGGACGACAAGCAGAAAAAAACATATTCCTGTGACCGATGAATCTTTGGAATCGATAAATAAAGCGGGATTAGCTACCTTTGCCACCTATGCTATGAAATACCCAGAAACACAGGCGTTCGGGGCATATTCACGACCGCTTGGTGGTACTATACAGGAACAACTCGAAGACGGAAGCATTATCGCTGATGTGTCTGCATTGATGATTTTGGAAAGAAGTCGTCTTTTACAAAAAAAATATAAATATCCATTGTCGGTGTTTTTAGAGCCAAATTGGTATATCAAAAGAAATCTTTTTATAAAAAAACTTCGTCCCAATGAGCATACCATTATGCTTGGTGTGACAAGCCGGATATGTGAGATGCTACAATATATGAAGAAAAAATCACCCAAGAAATTTAGATCATTCATCAAAAATTTGGATTTAGTAGTGTGGTGATGAGTGAGTGCAAGACCCTATATTAGATATTTCAATACATTAGGCATATCTCACATCTGAGCATATAATGCATCCGAATGATATTTTTGATATCAGGATCTTGTGCATTATGAAAATGATCAGGCACAGGCTCCATATCAGCTTGTTATCAATCATTGAGTATTTTATGAATTCATTCCATTTACGCCAGAAAATTTCGATCAATGAAGGGTCAGGCCTACAGCACATGTTAAACCAATTCGAAAAATAACTGCTCATGATATTTCACAAAAAACCAAATTCGCATTGGTGATAACCACAAATAGTGGGTTGTTTCGTTATGTAATAGGTGATGTCATTTGTTTTGTCGATGAGTGATGGAGATTTGAAATTGTAGGAAGAACAAAGGAATGTATCAATCTCAAAGGAGAGGAATTGATGGAAGATCATATCAATAGAGCACTGTATAAGATACACAAACTATATCAATCTGATTTTTCATGATACACAGTCGGACCAGATAATGATGATAATCCTCAGGTTCATGAATGGATACTTGAAGGCGAACTCCCAAAACAATGCTCGTTAGTGGCATTAACAGAGCAGCTTGATATATATTTACAAGAGGAAAATGCGGACTACGAATCAAAGCGTAAAAACGATATCTTACTCAAAATGCCTATCATACATATCGTCCCTCCAGGTACATTTAACCAACGGATACAGTCACAAAAAAAAACATTGTGAGGGCAAACTAAAATACCTAAGTTATCATCTGAAAGAAAGATAATCGAAGAGGTGTTAGCGATAGCACAATCAAAATAAATATCTATAAGATAGTTCTCTTAAAAATTCAACGTAGTAGTGAAATCATAAACAATGATTTATGTTTTTTTATATCTTTACTTGATAGCAAAAACCAAATATCTATATACTAATATATAATTTCTAATTTTCAATTTCTAATTTGTAACCAATGAAAAAAATCCAAAATGTAGATCATGATATTTACACAGCGATTCTCGCCGAACAAAAAAGGCAGTCAGAGGGGATGGAGCTTATTGCAAGTGAGAATTACCAATCTCCTGCAGTGCTTGAAGCACAATCTTCGGTTTTTGCCAATAAATATTCTGAATGATTTCCCGGTCGCAGATATTATGGAGGACAAGAAAATACTGATACTATAGAACAACTCGCTATCGATAGAGCAAAAGAAATTTTTCATGCGGACCATGCAAACGTGCAAGCATTATCTGGTGCAGCAGCAAATTTGTGTGTATATTCTGCATTGATGAATCCTGGAGACACTATTCTCGGGATGGATCTTTCTCATGGATGACACCTGACTCATGGAGCACCCGTTACCTTTTTTTCCAAAGTATTTAATTTTATGAGATACAAAACAAAGGCTGATGGGACCGTTGATTTTGATCAAGTTCGTACATTGGCGCATGAAT
The DNA here is from genome assembly GCA_903953935.1 of uncultured bacterium. Lineage (GTDB taxonomy): Bacteria > Patescibacteriota > Gracilibacteria > Absconditabacterales > Absconditicoccaceae > CAJBLF01. Next base: position 9,214 of record CAJBLF010000015.1, on the reverse strand, counting down.
ACAAACCAAAAATTATTCTTGCAGGATTCTCTGCATATCCAAGAGAACTCGACTATGAAAAATTCGTAGAAATAGCAAAGGAGGTGTGAGCTATTGCGTTCGCTGATGTTTCCCATATCGGAGGATTTATCGCTGCATGACTTTTGAAGAACCCATTGGATTATGGTTTTCATGTGATGATGACTACAACACACAAATCACTTCGTGGACCCAGAGGAGCGTTGATACTTAGTAAATGAGTTGTTTCCAATCCACTCAAAAAACCTGACGATACGATAGAAAATATTCCTACGAGAATCGATAGAGCAGTATTCCCTGGTATGCAATGATGACCACACATGAATACTATTGCCGCTATCGCTGTGGCATTACATGAAGCAGCTACACCAGCATTCAAAGCATATGCGGAGCAAGCCCTCAAAAACGCACAAGTTTTAGCGTCCGAGTTATTGGCTCTTGGATACAAACTAGTGACGGGATGAACAGAGAATCACATGGTGATTCTTGATTTTAGTGGTACTGAATTAGATTGATCTGTCGCAGAAAAAACATTAGATAAAATCTGAATTTCAACATCAAAATCTACTATACCCGACGATCCAAATCCTCCATTTCGCCCATCTGGATTGAGAATTGGTCTACCAGCGATGACTACTAGAGGAGTGAAAGAAGAAGAGGTAAAACAAATTGTTGAATATATGGATCAAGCATTCAAAAATAAAGATAATGAAGAAGTCTTAGCAGAACTGAGAAATAAAGTCAGAGAGATCAGTTTAAAATTTCCTGTACCAAGTTTATAGAGCGAAATAAACGCGAAAAACTATCTCTTGTCTTATTGCTTAAAATATATATAACACACCAATCCTAGGTAGCAAAATTCTCATTGTTCTTTGGCATCTTGGATATCAGTATTCTTTTTCTAAGCATCATTATGCATATCATGAAGTTCCCTAGTACGAGAGGAATGGGAACAACACAATGCGAGGCACGCCGTCCATATCAGATGTTCAGGTGGATTAGGCTCCCATCTGTAATGTTCCGACCGCAGCTTAGAAAAAGAGCAATACGGGCAACGCTAATCGGCCCGGTTTTTATTATCATCATTATCGCGGTAAATCCGCATCTGGCAGTATTGCTATAGCAGCTACCTGCCAAACAATGAAGGAGTCAGGTTCATCTATGGTTTCCATAGCTCTCAACCTACTCCTTTTTCTTGTCCTAAAATAAAATTAAAAAGACTTGACATTTAATATAAAATAATTATAAGATTGATACACAATTAACAAAAATAGTGCTAACTAAAACAAAAGTCATGATTAGAGCATCTCCGACTTTCCCCAAGGGAAAGTCAATCGAATCGATCTGTATTAAGTAACCGGCCCGGCCGCTCCGCAACTATCGCAACGGGAGCCAGCCTAAAACCTGTATGCCATGAAAAAACAAAAAAACCGCGCCATGAAGAGCGCTTGCATCGGACGATCCGAACCTACATCAGGGAGGTCACCGCCGATTACACATGTACATCAATTCAATCAATTGTTTAACGCTCAAATTTGCTATAAAACTATGTTTTAAGTAGAAGGGTATAGGGACCCGATAACCAAATTCATATTCCCTACAATCCATTTCTTTCAGAAAATCCCCGACACTCAACAAAACGCAGGGGCGTGGTTTAATCGCTATTTCCGTGGATGTTAACGGAAAATGGGAGGCAAGAGAGACGGTTCTCCACGAAGCCTGTAAGGTCTTCACAAGAAATACACAAAGGTATCCACGAGCAAAAAAGAAAGCGAGGCTATCTATGGTCCATAGTTAAGGGAAGAGAAGGCCCGATAATCAAGCCCTTCTTCAAGCACAATAAGACTCTTTTGAGGATTTGAGTTAATGTCTATATGCCAGATATGCAACCACAGGACATAAAAATCTTCGCCGTTACATGGAATAGTTGTCTAGAAGAAAAGGATTCTTTGATGATAACCATAGCTAAGTCTATGAAGTTGTAAGCCAAGAGGAAGCAGAGCCTCAATGATGGTAAGACCATTACACAAAACAAACAAGATATTTGATTGAAAGCCCGGAATTTCCGGGCTTTTGCTCTATATCAAAAAACTTGATAGCCTTCACAGAATCGTTATAGTTTATAACAAGAAAACACAATAATTGTTAATTATTCGTTTTTAGTTGTTAGTTATAAAGTATGGATATCGTGTTAGTTATTGTCTGATTGCTTCTATGTATCGTAGCTATCATAGGATCAGTACTGCCAGTTTTACCTGGTCCATTATTAGCGTATGTCGCATTCATACTCTTGCAACTTACTTCAGGACATCCTTTTGGTTGGACTTTTTTTACTGTTCGAGCAGCAATCATTATATTCCTTACTGTACTAGATTATATCATTCCATCACGAGGAACAAAAAAATTCTGAGGAACCAAGCGAGGAGTTCGTGGAAGTAATATATGATTAGTTGTTGCGGTTATTGTACTTCCTATCTTTGGGATTGTGCTCTGACCATTTGGATTATTATGACTGATTGGTTGACCATTTTTATGAGCCTATCTCTGAGAAAAATATGCAGGAAAAAATCATGACCACGCATTAAAATCAGCACGATGATCGTTCGTGTGATTTGTTACATGAAGTTTGCTTAAGCTTGTCGTGAGTATCATTATGGCTGGATATTTTTTGGTAAATGCATACAGTCTATTCGTCAAATAAAAAACAAAAAAAGAATAGTAACCGTTGTTTTTTTTTATTTGATAGTGTGAGAAAAATCTGATGATAGCATGAAATCGTGAGTATGTTATCTCTTGAGAGAAACAAGAGAAGAAGTCTATTGTATTGCCCAAACTACACACATATATATTGGCAGTATTGTTGATGACTCCATCGCTGCAAATCAAGAGTGAGGATTGAGGTATATCACAGCAACAAAATACTATTGAATCATATCAAGATAAAGAGCTATCAACGGAAAGTTTAGAAACTATGGTATCATACGAGGATATTTTCAAAGACGGAATCAGAAGGGCATTACATGGAGTAAATGATATACATCAAATTCCTGTATGAGGAAAACATATAGATTATTATCGGGATGGATGAACTACCAAGTGAAAGAAAATAAAAAAAGAGAGTATTCAAAATCTTAGATTGCCAGAGACATTTGATATCAGTCCGAGAGATATTACCAAGCCAATTTCATCCATGGTATTTCATTTGGGAAACAGAAAATTTGATATAAGTCCTATCATAGGCAAAATAAATGCTATCTACCTGACGCCTGAATCATTAGTAATAGAGACGACTTTGTTGGATATAATATACAAGAAACAAGATAAATTACCTGATCTGATGTTTAGACTCCGAATGACGCCGACAAGTAAATGAGAAAAGAAATGATTTAAGGGAACGACAGTTGTTGAGCTATAATGTGGAGAGTTGAGAATTGCGGATTTTAAATTTAGAATTTAAAATTATATATGGGTATGAAAATAAAAATAGTGATAGGTATAGTATTCGTTGTAGGAATATTTTCTTGGTGAGCAAAATCAGAGGCATATCTCTTTGGTATGAAATCATGGGACAATAGTATCGAAAACATTCAACGCATAGAAAAAGAATACAAGCTTGATCTGCCCATAGTTTCGTTTATTTTCGATCCACGAGGATCACATGTAGAGAAACTTATGTCAGGACTCAATAGTAAGTTATGAGAGGACAAGATCTATCATATTTCACTTTCTCCAAATATGTTTAGCGCAAAGGAAGTCGCTGCGGGAAAGTTTGATAAACAATATACACAATTTTTTCAAGATGTGAAAAAGAATGATCTTAGAGTGATTTTTCGTACGATGCATGAAATGAATGGTGGACGATATCCGCGAAGTTCCAATCCTTATCGATTCAAAAAGGCGTGGATTCATGTGCGAGAACTCTCGAGAAAGGAGTGATTACAACAAGACAATATTCTTTTTGATATGTCAGTAAATGCACGAGATTTACCTGCTAAAGGTGGTAAACCAGCTCAGACAGCAACATTCATTCAATGTCAGCAAAATCTTAAAGAAAAACTCAAATGTGCTACTTTCGAAGATTATTATCCAGGTGATAATTACGTGGATCTTATGGGGGTGACATTTTATAATCGGGGGAAGGGAAATAGCAACAGACGATGGGGGACACCTGATCAGATAGTAAATGCTGCATGACGAAAGACACTTGATAGACTCAAACAATTTGATAAACCGATTTTTGTAGATGAAGTAGGAACGACTGCAGTCAATTATACCTGAGCATATAATTTCAACAAATCACTCGAGGTCTATGCCAACAATTCATGACTCAAAAACATGCGACTACTTCAGCTCAAAGACTTTCTCCTCAGAGAGACGAGAATCGCAGGAGCTATCTATTTCAATGTAGATCTCAGTAATGGGCTCAAGAATCGAACGCTCGGGGAATTGGATCGGTCCGTGATAGATTTCGCTTCCAACAAATTCTACGATAAAATTCTCGACGTTTATGAAGCAGGACAGCCCAACGAAAGCAATGCCTTGTATTATCTATTCAATGTCAAACGTGTAACACTCAACAAAAAAACATATTTAATCACATCTGATTATGCGAAACCGGTAAAGGATCTCTATCTCTTTACGACGACCTATATCACAGGACTCGCAGAACAACTCAATTTTCTTGATGAGACCCAAAAGAATTGAACGCTAAGTAAAAAATATAAGAGATTTGATAAAGCTGATCTTGATTCGATAGTGGACGCTACTAGAAAGTTTTTTGAATAAAAAAAAGGAACCTCAATATGAGGTCCTCCAATAAGCAAATTTTGCTTTAATATTAATACTGACTTTCGCGATAGGCGAGAATTCCGAATAGGGCTGCTATGATAAACGAAACAATAGCCCACCAGAAATACCCATTGTTGTATGGATATATGGAAATGCCTTCAGGGCAAGTCACAGTAGTGCCATCACTGTCGTCATCTAATAGAGTCTCCCGGAGTTTCATCAGCTGGTTGCTTTTTTCCAATTCACTAGCATCAGGTGGGACTTTGGATAATCCTATAAGAGATTCTTCCAGGTTTTTATACCAAAAGCCAATTTCTTCATCAGGTGTATTGTACCATATGGATGTATACCCGGAGTTTACAGTAAATCCATTAGCGTCACAGTAATTTACTGCAAGCTGGAGTTGCTGTTTTGCCAGATCAACCGTATTGGCATCGGCGGCACGTTTCAGAAAGCCATCACAATTGCGGTCAAATTGAATGCCATGGTAAGTTCTGAATCCAGCCCAAGCGAGGAACAATATGCATCCAATGATGCAAAATGTCACATAAATTTGTTTTTTCATATCGATTTTTTATTTGTATTTGTATAGTATACTATATACAAAATAATGACAAAGTCAATAGAGACTGAATTTATGAAAAATAGCTGTGTATATGGGTTTTTGTGCAGTATCTTAATTCGATAGTGGATGCTACCAGAAAGTTTTTTGAAAATACTAAATAACGTACCCTCTTTATTTGAAAGAGGGGGGACCGGAACGGTGGGAGATTTTACTAAAGTTACAAAATCCTCCGTCCTCCTATGCGGACACCTCCTTTCAGTAAAGGAGGAACGTCTTATTATATTATCGCTACAATAGATGCTACCAAAAAGTTTTTTCAGTAAAATGGCCATTAAAAAGAAGGGTTTTATGTTTGTTTTTTTAACATTCTTACGAAATGGATTTTTTTATTTGGTCGCTTTAACCATTTCTTTTGTTTCATCAAGATAGAGCTGAGAAAAATATTTATTATAGAGTTCGGGATTGCTCCAATCTATACCTATTGATTTGTCTGCATCATAGATAATATTGCCTTCTATACTTTTGGCCTCACCACGAATTTTTCTATGTGGAGTAGAATGATCCAACATAATTTCTTTTACTTTTTCGATTCTTTCTTGAGGATAATTATGATCATGTAAAAATTTTTCTGCAATCTTAACGCTATTGTCTGGATGTTTTTTGTAACTTTCTTCAAAATCTTTTTCAGAATTATAATCAATATCATGAAAAATTATGGCAAGTTTTAATAACTCCAAATCAACTGGTATTGTGATTTTCTCAACTATTTCCGAAGCTCTTTTCATTACATTTTCTATATGAGACCAACGATGAAGTGGATCATTTTTTTCGTATTCAACTTTAGCAAATGCAATTGCGTTCATAATGATGGGAGTGTTTCGATTAAGAAGTTTCATTTTGTGTTGTTTCGTTAGAAAATAAATGTCCTATAACCGCTTCTATGTGATACAATAAATTATACTAAACTTACCGTCTCAAATAAACTCAACAATACTTGATCTTCGGTCAATCCAGACAATTTTGCCTGATAATTCAAAATGACCCTATGTCTCAACACGGGTAATGCAACTCTCTGAACATCTTCATGCGTTACGTACGCTCTTCATTCAGCTAAAGCAACTGCTTTGCTTGCCTGCATCAATCCTATAGAACCTCTTGGTGATGTTCCATATAAAATATATTCGTGTTCTTTTCTGGTGATACTTGTGAGTTTTGTGATATAATGTTTAATCTCATCAGAGATAATTACGTCATCGATCGTTTTTTTAATCGCTGCTAATTCGCTGTGAGAAATTACACTCTTTATTTTTGTCAGATCTTCTTTTTCCATAGTATCAAGTATTTTCTTTTCATCTGCAAGACTAGGATAACTTACCAATACCTTAAACAAAAATCTATCGATTTGTGCTTCAGGGAGGGGATAGGTTCATTCTTGTTCTATCGGATTTTGGGTAGCTAATACAAAGAATGGGTCAGGAAGTTTGTGGGTTACTCCTCCTATTGTTACTTGATGTTCCTGCATAGCTTCAAGAAGTGCTGACTGTACTTTTGGGGTCGCTCTATTGATTTCATCAGCTAAGATGATGTTTGCCATGATTGGTCACATTTTGGTATCAAATTCTTGTGATTTGCTATTATAAATTTCTCCGCCAAGAATATCTGCGGGTAGGAGATCTGGAGTAAATTGTATTCTTTTAAAATCTAGTCCAAGAAGTTGGGAAAAAACATGGATGGTTTTTGTCTTGGCCAATCCAGGAAATCCTTCCACCAAAACATGTCCTCCACAGAGGATGTTGATCATGATAGCATTGATAAGCCCATCCATGCCTATGATATGTAGGTGTAATGATTCTTTGAGGTGTTGTAGTTCTTTATGATGAAATTCAATCAATTCGAGTCCTTCTTCGAAATATTTAGTATGTATTTTGTGATGGTGGTCAGAAGGTTTCTCTTGTTTTTTGAAAAAATTAAACATACCCTTACTATCTTCTTTAAAAAACACAAAAAGTACAACGACAACAATTGCTATAACAAGTGATAATAAGATAATAAGTGTCCACATTTCTTTATGAGTAAAGATAAATACGACTATACTATAAATCTTGTAGTAAGTATCAAGGCAATTCAGTGGTAACCTCATGCTCGTGTCAAGGTTTGAAAGAGAGAATCCATGCTTTAGTACTCTAGTTATAGATTCCGGCTCCAAATCTTAACGCCGGAATAAGGTAAATATGGTGGAATTTGTACATTCTCCTCCAAAAATATGTTTCAATAGTTTTGGTTGAAGAATGGATATTTCGAACACCAAAATTTTGTAAAAGTTTTGGATGAGAGAATTATGCCGAGGCATAAATTTCCGAAGGAAATTTGCATTTTTCACGAATCTGGTTATAATTACTAAGATGACTAAAAAGCTTACAGTATCGTTTAGTCGTTTCATCATTTAGTCGTTTAAGCGCTATAGCATGAATACTTTAGGTGCGGCAGCAGGATCGGTTACAGAAACATTTCGAGGGTTCTTATTGAGGATGTATGAAAATCCTTTTGTCTCGAAGCTAATTTCTGTGATTTTGGCAATCGTTCTAAGTTTGTTTTTGATGTCATTATCCAAGATATTAGCAGCGTATCTCAAAGGCAAGATTACCAAAAATTTTATCGTCAAAGGAAATAAAGATATTGAGAATGTCTCTGCATTGATAGGAGATATTATATTTTATGTGTTGGTGGTGTTTTCCCTTTTTGTAGGATTTAGTATTGTAGGATTACAGGTTGGGCTTATTCTCGGATGAATTTCTATCGGGGTAGGGTTCGCATTTAGAACAACATTGACCAATCTAATCTCTGGTATTATGATTTATACGACTAGAGAATATCAGCCAGGAAGTATTGTTTCTGTCAAAGTTCCAGGAGGAGAAATAACAGGAAAGATAGAAGAAATTAATATGAAAAACATCATAATCAGATCGTTTGATTTTAGAAGAGTAGTGATACCAAATTTCAAATTCGTGAAAGCAGTAATCAGGACATATAGTTTAGAATCAGTGTTGAAGCTTGATATAGAACTCAATGTAGATATGGCGCTCGATATAGAAAAGGTACTTGATGTGACAATCAAAAAAGCCAATACCTATGATTTTGTTATTTACAAAGAATATACACAAGCGCTTATCCAAAGCTTTGATCAGAAAGCATGTAAACTCAAGGTAAGTTTTTGTTTCAATCCCAATGCTGGCATACCGACTGATCTTATGAAGTCTAGGGTGCAGGCAGGCTTAATTGAAGAATATAAAAAATTAACTCCAGCAAAAATTGCTGCATAATATATTGTTTTGATAAAAACTGATACCATCGTATTAGTTTTTTCCTATAAAAAAACTTCCGGAACATACCCGGAAGCTTGGTTGTTTACCATAAGGAATTCATAAAGTTTGTTATCATTGCCCAGATTGGGCTGATAAAGCTAGATGCTATGACCAAGGACCACACAACGATAATGAGCCAATCAATCGTAAACAGAAGAAACAATATAATCACACCGGTCTGAGCAATGTATTCATTACGAATGATGCAAAGATATTGACCCTGAAAACCATATGCCATTACCATCCAAATTAAAATACAGATGGTCAGTAAACACATAATGTATAAAAAATGTATCATACGCGTCTGTTTTTTGTTGTACAATGTATATATTGATTTACGTAAAATTGTCAATAACTTGATTTTTGTTCTTTTTTCTCTATCGTTCCATCGTTTTATAGTCCATTTATCTCTATTATCTATACCATGATTGCATTTTCTATCGGTACCATTGATGTCTATCGATACGGGATATTTTACTTT
>CAJBLF010000014.1 GCA_903953935.1 uncultured bacterium | reverse complement strand
GAATGAAAGGAATCTGATAAAGAATGAAAGGAATCTGATAAAGAGTGAAAAGAATCTGATAAAGAATGAAAAGAATCTGATAAAGAATGAAAGGAATCTGATAAAGAATGAAAGGAATCTGATAAAGAATGAAAGGAATCTGATAAAGAATGAAAGAAAAAACAAACATCACAACCCAAACAGTCCTCGCAAGAAAAAGAAAGTAATGAAGCAGGAGAGGCTAATAAAGAGGAACGAGAACTTGATCGAAACAAAGAAAATCCTTTTGAACCGTATTATGAACGCGATGAAAATGAATTGCAAGAAATATTAAAAAAGAGTTTGACACAAGAACAGATAGAAGAACTTATTGATCGTGTGACTGAGCATACCAAGGAAATGGAACAAGATGCAGAAAAAACAGAAGATGATATCCAGCTGGAGCAGCGCTTGGAAAATATGGGTATAGCAAGAGATGATGAAGTGTTTGAGGAAGTGAAAGATCTTTTGAGACACTATGACACCTATATCAACAGGCTGGAAAATATGAGAGACGCAGATACCTGAAAAAATGCTATAGAGATGATCATGGAAATTTTCCAAAAAATTAAATCCAATAGAGGAAAATCCAAAACAAAACAGATCGGACCCGTAGATATAGAACAATGATCCAGACTCCATGGACCCAAAATCGCTGAAGGTATTGCAGAGATTATGACAGGAGAATACAACCCGGAGATGTTTCAAAAAGACGTCAAAGTCGAATATAACGAAAAAGAATCGGTTGGTGAGTTTGATGTGACCGTGATATGTGATGGATCATGAAGTATGAGCTGATATAAAAATAGTGAACAAAAAAAAGCAGCTTTGCTTATCTTCGAATCACTCAAAAGATTATATGATAAAATCCAAAGAGAAAACACCATAGGACATGAACAAAAGATAACATTCAATACTGATGGAAAAATATTTATGTGAAATGAACATGTAGAGACATTGAAAAGACCTAGTCCTGACTTCACAGATCAGGAAAGAATGAAAACATTCCAATTACTGGATTATGATGATGGAAATAATACTGATGATTATTGTGCGGTTAGAAAAACCTATGAAGACATTATCAGTAAATGACCAAAATATCTCGAAAGAATCAAAAAATGAGAAATCAAAAGGATAGTACTTGTGATTACTGATTGAGGTTCAAGTGATGCTGACGAACTAAAAAAACACATCAGAGAACTAAGAAAACTTTGAGTGCTTGTCTACGGTATCGGTATAGGTGGTGAATATCAAGAAGTCCTCACCAATTATAATACCTGAGGTAACAAAGATCTATGATATGGTGTTCCATGTGAAATCGCTGAAAAACTTCCTTCTACACTACTCAACATCCTAAAACCTCATTTGGAAAATCTCTAATATGATTTATGTGTTATAGAATTTTTTTATAACCCTTCATTACGTTATTTCAGTAATGTCTTCTTATAAAACCAACACCTTTCACCGCCATTGTAAAGCATGGATTTTTTTCGTGTTCATCACTCATCTTCTGGTAAAAATCCCTCGTAGGATGTGATAACACCTCCATGTAATTTTGGATGTTTGATGAAAAGTTCAGTTATAGTGTGATAGACCTTTTCCAGATCATAGGTATTCATTCTGAGTCCATACGGTGGATTGGAGACAAGCGTTCATGCAAGTTCTGGAGTTTCCATATAATCAGAAATATTTTTTGTCTCAAAGATAATATAGTCTGCTACACCAGCGTGTTTAGCATTTTCTTGTGCGATGCTCATCATAGTCGGATCAATATCTGAAGCTATGATTGTATGCTGTTTGCTGAGCATCACCTTGGATTTTGCAGATATTACTTCTGTCGTGAATAGATTCTGATCATATCGTTTAAACTGTTGAAAAGCAAATGTTCTGAAGCTCCCGGGTGCAATATTTTTTGCTAACAATGCTGCTTCTATAGCAATAGTTCCACTTCCACAGAAAAAATCATACAGAGGCTCACTAAATTTTCGTCCTGATAGAAGTAATAATCCTGCAGCTAGCGCTTCGTTTATTGGCGCTTCTCCTGTAGCTTTTTTGTATCCTCTTTTGTGAAGTGACTCTCCGGTGGTATTGAGTAGGATGGAACACATATTGCGTTCTATATAGACAAGAACATCTATTGCTTCTTTACTATGATCTTCTGGCAATTGTCATTCTTTACCATCTAATATTTTTTTTACAATAGATTTTTTGGTGATACTTTGGATCGTCGGCGTACTCGTAAGTAATGATTGCTTGGTAATAGCACTTACGATTATAGGATTTCCTTGCACGTACATCTTCCAATCTATTCCCTGTACCAAGTCAAAAAGTTGATTGAAATCAGAAGTTATATGTTGTCCAAGTTCAAGAAACAATTTATTTCAGACTCTGCTTCGGAGATTCATTTTTGCGATTGCAGAAAAATCCCCCTTAAAACGAACAAGCGTAGGTCACGAAGATAGTATTTGATATCCAGCAATCTCTATTTCTTTTTTGAGAATGGATTCTAATCCTGCAGCGCAGGTGATAACATAATTCATATGTTTTTTTCTGACTAAAACTCTTTGTTCTAGCTTACTGATTTGGTTTTTAATTCCTATGAAAAAGATAGCTCCTACTTTGAGCTAAATACTCTTTTACTCAAAACCACTGCTCCTCGACCACAAAGAATTCAAAAGAATGTGCCTGCGAGGATATCGCTTGGATAGTGCATACCATTATATATTCTGCTCCATGCCATAAGCAATGCGTAAAGAACTGCATATGGTCGCATAGCTGGGAACAATAGTATCACTACGGTAAGCATCGCTACCGTAAGCACCATATGACTCGACGGAAAAGATGAGTCATTATACTGTTTTCCTATAGGGTGAATAGTTCATGAATACGTAACATATGGTCTTGATCTGATTCCTGTCTCTTGCGTAAGTAAAGTCTTAAAGCCTATTTCCGAAACACCATAAAACAATGTTCCAGCAAGAACAAAACTAAACAACACAAATCTTCGATATTTTTTCTTAATGATCATGGCAAGAACAATTACGAGTCATCGTATGACAATCATCGTTCGATTTCGAGAAATATATTGTGAGAAAATATCTAGTCGAGTCCAGTGTCAGAATTTGTTGATGAAATTTACTATCTGGAGGTCCATGAAGAATCAGTTAAAATAAAGTATGGTTATTAATAGTTTTCTGAGCTCTTTTGTCAAAAAGAAAAAAAATCACCCCCACTCACTCTTATGCGTCATTCCCTTGAAAAAGGGAATCCAACTCGCTTAGTATGGATTCCCGCTTGCGCGGGAATGACGCTGAAACTGTGGGGTGGATGATGAGTGCTTTTTTGACTATTTTTCAAAAACAAGTATAATATATTACCATGAAAAAATCGCCAAAAAAAATCATAAAAAATACAGCGAAAGTGGCGGCCGTCTTGTGAGGGCTTGTTTTGTGATGATACCAACTTTCAGAAAAAATAGGCTATATACACCACGATGTCCAGCAAGAACTCAAAGACAATCTAGGCAAAAAAGAAATAGTACACGATCAAGAAACCAATGACATTATCAAGCTCATGAGCTGAAAGATATCTCAAAATGAATTTGATTCACTATTGTTTAGGCACGGATATATGAATGACACGGTAAAAATTGATGAACTTATACAAGCAGATGAAGCTATGTATAAAACAATTTTGGAAATACAGACAATGTATGCAAACCCGAAGATTTCATTTTCATGATTTTTTAAGAATTTAGAAACCTGAGAAAACGAACCAAATAGAGCAAGATTTAATCCATTCACCAATACCATCAAATCACATCAATTGGATAGTGTGATGATAAAGTTTGATAATATTTATAACAAAGAAAATTTTATGGTAGAACACACCAATGGATTATCCTGATTGTGAGTAGATACATGGCAAAAATATCTCTTAAACAATCGGATAGCTGAAATTGCTCATGCAAAACAACTCCAGGAAAGATGACTAATCAAAATGACCATAGATGGTACGATTGATTATATCACTTCATGATTCGATTATGGAAAAACATATGAGGTGGATGGTACTGAAGAATATGAAGCACATAAAATATATGAACCCCAACTTATCAAACAGTTTATTGAAATCTATGAAAAATACGCCGATAAAAAATCTGATGTTTGTCTTTGGAATCTGTCGAAATTCAATTCATGATTCTTTGATACATTTCAAGATGAAGAAAAAGCATTGACCTATATGAAGATTTTAGAACAACAATGAAACCCACAAGCAAACTACATCTTGGCAAGATCATATTTCGATATATATACAAAAAACTTCATATCTGCATGATGACATAGCATTTCCACCAACGACACTATAACTAAAATAATTTTTGGAAAGGAATATACAGCAGACACTTTTTTCAATGAAGTTATCGATCGTTACAAGAAAGCATATTATCTATGAAATGTAGATGCTGGATTCAATTTAGTCCAAATTGTATTCCATTATACACGATGAAAACACAATGACATAATCTTAGAAATAGGCAATGATCTCCTTACACATCATAAAGATGATTTGGAAAAACAACAACTAGTCAATATATGTTCAAAAATATGAAGTATATATTACCAGCAGAAAGACTTGGAAAATTGATCAAAATACATGAAGATGAGTGATGAATTCTCAACTTGAGAAGATATCCGACGATATTAAAAAAACCACCCGGGTGAGGTGGTTTTTTTAATTTATTTTGTCTCCCTTTAGAAAAGGGAGAGGTATCCGCATTTCGCGGATGAGGGATTTATGGAGTTATATTTGTCCTTAAATCCTCCTGTGCTTCGCACCACCCCTCCTTTAAAAAGGAGGACAGTGTGTTTGTTTATTTAGCGTCAGCATCAATTACCTCGCCCTCTACTGTACTCCCTTCTCCATTTCCCTTCTCTAATTCATCGTTTGGATTTGGCGTTCATGCAGCAGGAGCAGCTTGATATTTATTGTAAAGTTCAGAGAATTCTTTTTGGATTCTTTCGATTTCTATATCGATTTCTTCTTTCGTTACTCCTTCTTTTCCTGTTGTTGATTTTGCATCAGCGATAAGTTTATTTACTTTCTCTTTATCTTCATCAGGTATCTTATCTTTTTGTTCAGCTATCATACTTTCCATCTGATAGACTAATGCCTCAAGTCTATTTTTAGATTCTACCAACTCTTTTCTCTTGCGATCATCTTCAGCAAATTTTTCAGCTTCAGCCTTAGCTTTTGTTATATCTGCATCTGAAATATTTGTTGATCATTCAATTCTATGATTGATTTCTTTTCCGGTAGATTTTTCTTTTGCAGTGACATTTAAGATTCCGTTTGCGTCGATATCAAAGGTTACTTCGATCTGAGGTTGACCTCTTCTCATCATAGGTATTCCTTCGAGATTAAACATTCAGAGATCAATATTATCTCTTGAAAATTGTCTTTCTCCTTGAGTTACATGTACGGTAACAGCAGTTTGGTTGTCAGCAGCTGTCGTAAATGTGTTTTCTTTTTTCGCAGGAATAGTCGTGTTTCTTGCTATCATAGTATGTGCAATTCCTCACTCTACTTCTACAGACAAACTCAATGGTGTTACATCAAGAAGCAAGATATCTTTAACATCTCCTTGGATAATTCCTCACTGAATAGCAGCTCCTTGAGAAACTGATTCATCAGGATTTACTGTAGCTTTTGGTTCGATACCGAAAATATCTTTTACCAATTTCAACACTGCTGGCATTCTCGTTGATCATCCTACCAAGATAACTTGGTTAAGATCTGTCTTCTTG
>CAJBLF010000013.1 GCA_903953935.1 uncultured bacterium | reverse complement strand
AGTATTTGATGGAGAAAAAGATATTCTCGTACCTTCACATAAAGTAGCAACGTATGATTTGGATCCTGAGATGTCTGCACAAGAAATCTATGATCAATTTGTCGCTCATGCAAAAGATTTTGATTTCATAGTCGTAAATTTTGCTAATGGAGATATGGTAGGTCATACAGGTAAAATGGATGCAGTTCTTACGGCAATCAAAAAACTCGACACCATCATAGGAGAGCTTATTGCTTTCTGCAAAAAAAGTAATTGCGAACTCATCCTCACTGCTGATCATGGTAATAGTGATGATATGGGAACTCAGGAAGCACCGATGACCGCACATAGTATGAACCCTGTTCCTTGTCGATATATCAGCAAAGGTAAACCACAGACAATCAAAAAGAAATGAAGTCTTGCGGATATTGCACCAACAGTATTAAAGATTATGTGAATAGATATTCCCAAAGAAATGACAGGAAAATCGTTGGTGTAGAAAAATTACAACACTTCATTGTCACAAAATATAAACTTCTTCGTATACATAAGTGAAAGCTTTACTTTTATTCTTCTCCGAAAACAATGATTACTATTTGTTTGTATGTGATGAATTCATTTGCACCAGATACCGTGGCTTGATACCAGTCGGAGATATATTTTACTATGAAACACCAGTAAATATACACGTGATATCAAGCTACGGAGAAGAAACATTCCGTAGCTTTTTTTGTTTCGAACGTCAATTCCAGCAAAGCGGAATTGACCGAGAGAACAATGCCGCACAAGCGGCGATTTATACCTTATAGTATTACCATGTGAAACGAAGAGAATCAAAAACAGACACAAGTAAGTACACGAAGAGTAATTTCGTATTTTTGGAAACAGACTATGAAGAGAAAATTGCCATTTATCATGGCAGTAGTTTGAATGATTGTCGCTTCTTTAGCGAGCTTGGTTTTGCCAATCTATTATACAAAGATTATCGATATCGTACAGACAAGCACAGCAAGTAGGCCTGAATTAGTTCCCGCATTGCTTTGGATATTATTTATTATGGCAATCATAGAAATCTGTTCTATTACTTGATGGAGAATGGTAGGATTTGGTATGGTAAGTTTAGAACCAAGAGTTATGAGAAGGATTTTTGAACAGTGCTTCGCATATATTCACAGGCATTCATATAAGTTTTTTACCAATAACTTTTCTGGATCGCTCGTAAAGAAAATAAATAAGTTAGCATATTCTTATGAAAATATGGTAGACAATTTTGTCTTCAATATCATTAGGATGGTTATCTATCTTCCCTTCATCATCATTATAGTAAGTCAAAAAGATCTCAAAATATGATTGTTGTTCATAGGGTTTATTGTGCTCTTTTCATTCTTTCAATATCTTTTCTTCAAACGAAATACTTCGTACGAAATCAAATCAAATATTCAGGATTCTAAGACGACAGGTGAACTTGCTGATACTATCACCAACAACTTTAATATCCTGACCTTTGCTTCAGTACCAAGAGAAATAAAAAGATTTGGAATAGTCATTAGGGATCGAGAACAGCTCTTGAGAACAAAATGGATGAGATCAGAATGGATGTTTTTTTGAAGCACGATACTTATCTTTGTCTTTGAAATAGGCGCTATCTATTTAGCTATCAAAGCACGAGGCAATGGAACAATCTCTGCAGGAGTGATTATCTTGATACAAGTATATATCTTCAAGGTGTTCGAACAATTATTCAATGTGAGGCAAGTACTCAAACAGCTCAATAGAGCTATAGGTGAATCAGCAGAGATGTTGGAAATCTTAGATGATCCACATGAGATTATCGATCATACTAATGCACAATTACATGTCGATGCAGGTAGAGTAGAATTCAATAACGTTCAATTTGGTTACGCTGAGGGGAAGCCGATATTTGATGGTATTGATCTCAGAATCAAGCCAGGAGAAAAGGTTGCAATCGTTGGTCAGTCATGATCAGGAAAGACAACACTCGTAAAATTACTCTTCAGGTTCTTTGATATTCAATGAGGAAATATAGTGATCGATGGACAAGATATCGCACAAGTAACTCAGGACTCATTGAGAGGAAATCTTTCTATGGTACCTCAAGATACGGTATTATTTCATAGGTCTATCAAGGAAAATATTGCCTATGGTGATCCTAATGCAAGTGACGAAGAAATTATAGCTGCAGCCAAGATGGCAAGATGTCACGACTTCATTTCCAAGATGAAAGATGGATATGGTACTCTAGTCGGAGAAAGAGGAATAAAATTATCAGGAGGAGAAAGACAGAGAGTAGCTATCGCAAGAGCAATTCTTGAAAACAAAAGAATTCTCGTTCTTGATGAAGCAACATCATCATTAGACTCTGAGTCAGAACATCTTATTCAAGAAGCGATGGATGAAGTTATGAAAAATAAAACGAGTATAGTTATCGCACATAGACTTTCTACGATTATGAAGATGGATAGAATCATTGTCATGGACAAATGAGCAATCATCGAAACATGAAGCCATAACGAATTAGTAAACAAAGAAAACGGTGTTTACAAAAAATTACGAAATATCCAGTCTGGAGGCTTTATCGCAGAAACAGAATAAAAAAAATAAAAGGGTGGAAATATGGAGAATGAAAATATGGAAACATATACTACAATAAATCTTTCAATCTTTCAATCTTTCCACTTTTCCACCTTTCAATCTTATAATACATTTACTACCTTTATCATTAACCAAACTACATCATGGTAAATAAAGAAAAGCTTGTTATAGAAACCGAGCGTTTGCTTTTGGTTCCTATCACTATGCAATATGCAGAGGAGATTTTTAAGGAATTTAACCGGGAGATTACAACATATATGTCGCCCAAACCTGCAAAAGATATTTCAGAAACGAAAGCATTTATTCAACATTCCATAGAGACAATGAATGCATGAATAAATTATCAAACAGTTATTTTAGACAAAATAACCAAAGAGTTTTTGGGGTGTGCATGACTTCATGCAGACAATCCTAAAACACCAGAACTTGGTATTTGGATAAAGAAATCAGCATTTGGAAAGAAGATAGGAAGGGAAGCTATTGTGGGATTAACCGATCGAGCTCAGAAGAATCTGGATTTTGAATATTTGTTCTATCCTGTAGATAAAGATAATATTCCTAGTAGAAAAATAGCTGAATCATTATGATGAATACTACAAAAAGATATTGATGGAAATGATATAGTAACCAATAATCAGACTATAGATCCAAATAGTGAGATACATTGAGTAGAATATAGGATACCCAAGAAACAAAAATAAAACAATAACTATCTTTTATATAGTAATATACGATATCATGATAACACCAGAAAAACTTCAAAAATGAGACGAGATAAGAATTATAGCACCATCAAGAAGTTTATCTCTATTACATGAAGAGACTATACGTTTAGCAAAAGAAAATCTTGAGCAACAATGATTTGAAATAAGCTTTTCAAAAAATTGCAAAGAAGTTGATATGTTTTTTTCGTCTTCAATCGAATCTAGAGTGGAGGATATTCACGAAGCATTTAAAGATAAAAACATCAAAGCAATTCTTACTGTGATTGGTGGGTTTAATGTCAATCAAATTCTGGAATATATTGATTATGATCTGATAAAAAACAATCCCAAGATTTTATGCTGATACTCAGACATTACCGCATTAGCAAATGCAATTACCGCAAAGACGGGTCTAGTTACCTATTCTGGACTTCATTTCTCTACATGGGCAATGAAAAAAGAATTTGAATATAATCTGGAGTACTTCAAGAAATGTTTGATGAAAGACGAAAAGTTTCTCATTGAACCTTCAAAAAAATGGTCTGATGATGCTCGGTATATGGATCAGGAAAATAGAGAGATAAAAGAAAATGAAGGCTTCATCGTAATAAATGAGGGTGAGGCAGAATGAGTAATTTTGTGAGGGAATCTTTGTACATTCAATCTCTTACAGTGAACTGAGTTTATGCCAAACATCTCCGATTCCATACTCTTCATTGAAGATGATGATCAAGCAGGAAATCTTTTTAGCGTTGAGTTTGATAGGAATTTACAATCATTGATGCATCAGCAAAACTTCGAAAAAGTGAAATGAATAGTTATCGGTAGATTTCAGAAAAACACAGATATAACAGTTGAAAAATTAAAATATATCATTCAGACCAAAAAGAAATTAGCTTCGATACCTATCATTGCAAATGTGGATTTTGGGCATACTAATCCTATGATTACCTTTCCTATATGAGGAACACTAAAGATGTCGATTAAAGAAAACCAATCAAAACTCGAAATACTAAATCATTAAAAAATACCTATGATAGCTTCGAGGAATAATTATTTTATGTGGTAATAAAACACATGAAGCTAAATTTACCATCATGACTCCATATCGAGAAAAAGATTTCATTGCTCGAGTACAAGAAGATGAAACTGTTTATGGAAAAGCATGATATCTGACGTTATAAAATCAAACAAAACGATTTTTATCGAATAAGAGATGGAAAAAAAATTGTTGCGTTTTGAAGGCTTTTCAAAATAGGTTTTCAAGAGTTAGAATTATGATCTATACGAGTAGATGAATCGCATAGGGGGAAAAAACTCTGACTGATTTTATCTCAGGAACTTATCCACGACAAGAGATGAAAAAACGATATTTTTCTCATAACCAGAAGGCCATTAGAAAAATATTATAAGCAACTTTGATTCAAAATCATAAGCAAAAAAATTCCCGAAAAACTTGTATATACAACCAAATGGGCAATAGAAAATGGAATAGATTTTATAATTATGAAACTAGTATAAGTATTTTTACATTTCTAAGTCATGAGAATCACTCTTCTCGCTATCTTGCAGGAGAGTGTTTCTTATTTTTTCATCACGATTCATTAAAATCACGGCATCCATATCATCAGGTTCCCAGATTTTTCAAAAGGTATTGAGCATCGTAGAATGATGAAACGGGACCACATAATTGTTGGTCATTTTTTTATATTGTTCGTTGAATGTTTCTATGAAGTGAACGTTTTTCGTGATAGGGGAGATGACGATGACATCAGTTCAGGTAAGTTTTTTTTCGTTAAATCGTTTGCAGAAAAGTTCTGAATAAAATTGTAAAGTATCTTTGACTAATCCCTTAGCCAATGGATTTGATTCGATAAAATCATAGGTCTTGTACCGGTATTGGACGATACCGTTGTCTTTGTACATTTGTTTCAATGCACTCATTCCAAGGTTGAGTGTCTCCACACTATGATAGAATCCATTTTGTATTTTAATTGCTTTACAAGAATTTTCTGTGATATAAAGAAGCACAAAATTATCTTTCTTGAGATTGTTTCTCAGGAAGAGGAGGGTATGAAACGATTGGGGAAGTATAGTAATATTTTTGATTTTAAAGAGATTGCCGTAGACGGAGTTGAGCGTGTTCATGCTTTTCTTATTTAAAAAAACCACATACAATCTGAAAAATATTTCTCAGGTTTCTCCGATGGCATATTTCTTATCTTCACCATTCACATGAACATTATCGATATAGATCATTATTCTTTCTCCATCGATATCATTATGTTTTTTTGTCGCTTGGCATTTTTCTTCTATGATATTTTTGAGATCATGAAAAGTAAATTTTTTCTCTGATGTCAGAAATACATCGAACCTAAAAAATGAGAATCTGCTTTCATCAAGCATGAAATAGTGATTGTATTTTGGATATTCCATGGATTCATTCACTATGTGTACTAGATTTTCATGAAGCATGTATTGTAAAATCTGATCATGTTCGCGGATTTTGTAGACACGAAAACTCGGGTGTGATGTAGAAAGATTTTCATATCGTATATAAAACAAAATCGCCAATTTACTATATAAAATAATTAGGAACTAGGTGAGTAGTGCAAAAAAATTATTATCTATACATAATTAATCATTGGTAATTTTTTCCTCATCTTCCGGTGTTGCTGGTGTGCGAAAGTCGTTAGAGAGATCATCAAGTTCTTCTCTAATGCTAGGTACATATATATCTCTTTCTGGTGCTAATTCACCATAAAATTCACGCATGATGACGGGAGTAAAAAATAAAAGCCATTATCCGGCTATATATCTTTGGGCAATGAAATAAACGATGACGGAGACACTTGCACAGACCAATGTTCCCCAAGCAAGATCTATTAGGGTCACACTGAGTGGTCGATGTTTTAACGTTGCAAGGTTGGTAAGATCATAGGTTCCATAGCTTATGAGTCCGAGGAATCCTCAGAGTAAAAGAGCCTGAAGCCGTGATTGAGCTTTGAGTGCAGGAGAGACAGCAAATACAACAATTGCTCATGCAAACAGAAGATAGAAAGCACCTCCAGCGATTCGATTGATATCTGTTTTCATAAGATTGCCTAATGCGCTTTTGTAGAAGTTTTTCATGATGAGACCAAGTCGGAGTGCATCAATACCTACAAGTATAGGTAGCGTGATGAAATAGAGTTTCAGCATGGTGAAAGAAAAAAATAAAATGTGTGAGTTATTTTTTCTTAGCTGGTGCTTTTTTAGTTGCTACTTTCTTAGTTGTTGGTTTCTTAGTTGGTGCTTTTTTAGTCGCTACCTTTTTTTCTGACTTAACTTCTTTTTTAGCCCCGAATTTTGGCTTGGGACCGTTGGCTATAATATCGAGACATTCGTTCTGGGTTAAATCACTAGCATCTTTCCCTCCCTTGGGAATTTTATAGTTATTTCCATCAAACTTAATATATGCACCATAGAGTCCATTTAATACTTCTATTTTCTTACCATCAGTCTCGAAGGTGTTAATATATTTGTTTTTTTCTGTATCGATTTTCTTTTCAATCAATGGGGTTGCATCTTCCATAGTAATGGTATATGGATCAAGTGTCTTTGGAATAGAAACGAAAAATGTTTTGTATTTGAGATAAGGTCAAAATTTTCCTACGGCAGCGGTTACTCCTTCTCCGTCATATTGTCCGATGATCCTAGGTAATGCGAACAATGCCAAGGCATCTTCCAGAGTAAGCGATTCGATATTTTGTCCGGGTCTGAGCGAAGCAAATTTGGGTTTATCAGTATCTTGAGCAGTTCCTACTTGTACCATAGGACCAAATCTTCCTATTCTCGCAACCACTTGTTTTCCTGTGTTAGGATCGATTCCAAGGTCTTTTTCGCCGGTCTGTTTTTCAGCAAATTCAATAGTCTTGGCAACGTCTTTATGAAATGGTCCATAAAATTTTTTCATCATTTCTGGCCATTTGATTTTCCCTTCAGCCACCTCATCAAACTCTTCTTCTACACTTGCGGTAAAGTTATAATCTAGGATATCAGCAAAATTTGCACAAAGGAAATCTGTTACTACCATACCTATATCAGTTGGGAAGAGTTTTTGTTTTTCAGCTCAGGTATTCTGTTTTTTTGTTTCGGTCTTGATGACTCAGAGTCTCAAAATCATTTCTTGATATTTTCTTTCCGTTCCATTTCTATCTTCTTTGATGACATATCATCTTTTTTGTACGGTTGATATAGTCGGTGCATAGGTAGATGGACGTCAGATACCTAGCTCTTCAAGCTTCTTTACCAATGATGCCTCAGTATATCTTGGTGGGTGATTTTTAAATCTTTCTCCAGCAAGAATCTGTTGCATTGCTAATATTTCACCTTTCGTCAACTTTGGTAACATGCCTTCTTGGTCTTCATCGCCCCTCGAATCGTCGGGGTCTTCGTCTTTAGATTCCAAATACACTTTCAAGAATCCATCGAATTTTACGACCTCACCACTAGCGATGAATTTGAATTTGCTGTTGCTTGAGATATCTATAGTTGCTTTGGTCTTTTCTACTTCAGCTGGTGCCATCTGAGAAGCAATAGTTCTCTTCCAGATAAGTTCGTATAACTTCTTTTCTGAAGCATCATTACCTGCCATATTATGTTCCATATGTGCTGGCCTGATACATTCATGTGCTTCTTGTGATCCTTTGGACTTGGTTACATACTTTGTAGGGTTGGCATAGTCCTTGCCATATCTTTTAGTGATCTCATCTTGAGCCGCTTTGAGCGCGAAATCAGACATATTTACGGAATCAGTTCTCATGTACGTGATAAATCCTCATTCATAGAGTTTCTGTGCTACCTGCATTGTTCTTGCAACGGAAAATCATAATTTTCTACTTGCTTCTTGTTGGAGGGTAGACGTGGTGAAAGGAGCAGATGGTGATTTTTTGCCTGGTTTTACTTCTACATTTTCTATCGTATATGTTGCATCTTTGCATGATTCAAGAAAATTTTTAGCTTCGTCGGCAGTAGGCAAATCTTTGGAAAGTTCAGCTTTGAATTGTTTTTTTGCATCACCAACAAAATTTCAAATGACCTTAAAAAATGATGCTGATTCAAATTTTTGGATTTCTCTTTCCCTTTCGACGATCAATCTTACTGCTACAGATTGTACTCTTCATGCACTCAAACCCATTTTGATTTTTTTCCAAAGAACGGGTGATAATTCAAATCATACTAATCTATCAAGGATTCTTCTTGCTTGTTGTGCATCTACAAGATTCATATCTATCGTTCTTGGATTTTTTACTGCGGTATCTATGGCTTCTTTGGTGATTTCATGGAAGACTATTCTTGCGGTCTTTTTGATGTCCAATCCTAGTGCATTAGCTACATGTCGACCAATTGCTTCTCCCTCACGGTCTTCATCGGTAGCGATCCAGACTTTATCAGCTTTTTTAGCTAAGGCCTTGAGCTCACTGACCACCTTGGTTTTGTCGGGGGAAATCTGATATTTAGGTTCGAAATTATTTTTTACATCCACACCGAGTTCTTTTTGTGGAAGATCTACCACATGTCCAAAGGAAGCTTTCACCTCAAATCATTCACCGAGGAACTTTTTGATAGTTGCAGATTTAGCCGGAGACTCAACAATTACGAGATTTTTCATAGAAAAAATATTTCAAGATAAATACATCGAATAGAAGCAAAAATTCAATACTCTTATGTATTGTATTCGTTCCATATTTCAACCAAAAAAACACTACAAAGGACTAGGACACTTGGTGGTATTTTTATAAAGGATAAAATGTCATTCAGAATAACTTGACATTTATGATAAAATACATATAAAATATATACAAAAAAAAACACAAAAAAAAACCTATGAAAAAATTGGGAAAGTTACTTATGGTAATTGGAATATCTATGTTCTTTGTATTTCCGATATACCAGGTCGTGCATTTTGAGATTATGGGGAGTGATTTAGTTTCTCCTTACATAGTAGGAACTAAAGTATATGGCGATAACCCTCTTTTCCGAAATGTGCTCGGGATTAAAGTAGAAAGTGATTATCCTACGGGAGGAGGTGTCTGGGAGAGAGAATATACCATGTATATTACTCCTTCTTGGATGCATCAACTTGTGCCACAAAAGGTTCTCTGGGTATGGACAGATCGTAACGAAAATTTAGAAAGTTCTCCTTGGTGGCAGATTGTTACCGTAATGGTTTTAAGGACATTGCTAAAATTCGTTATTCCTGGAATGTTTTTTATTTCAGGTTGGCTACTCAAAAACAAGAAGTAACAATTAGTTTAATAAGAAAAACATTGCCTGTCCGGATTCGGACAGGTTTTTTTTAGTTAGCACCCGGGTGCTAAAATTAAATAAACAAAAAAATAACTAATTACTTAGTTACCTTTTATTATTTTTGCAATACTAATGACTTTTTGGTAGGGTGGCAGGGGATCGAACCCTGGACCACTGGCTTAAAAGGCCATTGCTCTACCGACTGAGCTACCACCCCCTAACACAAAAAGTCTAGTTCGTATACTATACGAATCCTTTGAGTTTCTTGTATATCTTGGAACTAACTTTTATTTTGAGTTGAGAACCATCTTCAAGTTTTACTTTTTTATTGATTAGATTAACCTTGAAAGATCTTTTAGTTGCTCTCATAGAATGAGATCTCATATTTCCAGATCATGTTCACCTTCAAGTGAAGTCACATACTCTTGCCATTATAATTGAATATAGAATGTAAAATGTAGTGTAAATATACAATGTATTTGCGTATCATTATTATTTTTTGTCATCTTTCGCAGGAGCAGCTGGGGTTGTACCAGCAGCAGGAGCAGTACCAGCCACAGGAGCAGCTTCAACAGCAGCAACAGGAGCTTCTTCTACTTCTTCAGTAATAATAAGAACGGTAACGATTGCTTGTTCAGGATCATCAAGAACCTCAACTTTATCAGAGAATTTCAAGTCACGAACTACAATCACATCATTTATAGTTTTGATAGCAGATATATCTATCGTAACATCATGTGGTAAGTCTTGTGGAAACGCCTCAACTTCAATAAAGTCTTTCAAAAGTTGTATTTTTCCTTCTCCCAATTTCTCAACCATAGATTCACCAATCATTTTGACAGGGATTTCTGTAGTAACTTTTTCGTCTTTATTAACCGCTAAGAAATCTACATGGATAAGTACATCAGATACTGGATCAAGTTGAATATCTTGAATCAAAACGAGTTGATCTATACCATCACCACTAACAGTGATTGGAGTAGAATATCAAGCTTCCTTATATTTTTTGATAAGGTCGTTTCTTTTGCAAGCTACTGCAAGAGATGTGCTAAGATGTTTCCCATAGATGATACAAGGAATCAATCCTTCTTTTCTAAGGTCTTTAGCTTTCTTATCTTGGCGAGATGTTACCGTAAGTTTCATAACACAATAATGATAGATAATAAATATATTGAAGGGTTTGGTTTTTTAGATAATTATTATTTCTTCTTCTTTTTTCCTTTATTTTCTTTTACTTTACCTGCTTCTTTGTCGAGAAGATTGATATCTCTTTTTTCAGCAGTGATTTTTGACTTAAATCTAGCATCCTTTCCTACTTTATCTCTGATGTAGTAAAGTTTAGCTCTTCTGATTTGATATTCATCCAAGAGAACGATTTTGTCAAAGTTGTTGAATGAAAGTGGATAAATTTTTTCTATTTCCACACCAGCAACCATACCTCTAACGGTAAATGATCCATCAGCGTGATTAGGCTTTTTAAGCTTTATCACAAGACATTTAAATCTCCAAATTCTATTTGTTTCTACGTCTTTTTCATGGATTTCGATATACATCCCTGGTTTGATATCAAGGATTTTCGCTCCGTTGTTGTCGTAAAAATGTTTGAGTCTGTCAAAATTCATTTTAAATATTATTCAATTATGTAAAAAAACTATTTAGCCTTTTTGTTCATTACTTTAGCTTTCCATTTTTTTTGTTGTTCAAGATTTCTTCTTACATCCATGATAACAACCTTTTCAACTCTAAATAATGCTTTGTTGAGCTTTCTTTTTGCGTTGGTTTTTAATCTAGTCATGCTATTAAACAAATATAATTAAAATGTTATGCGTAAGTTCTAAAGACTATTTGCTAACTCATTTTTTTGCTAAGGCAGCATCAAGCATTGCTTGAGTAACACCATATCTTTTGAGTCTTGCATTTGCCTTTAATCTAGTCTTGTATATCCATTTCGTTTCTGTGCCTGCTTTTTCTTCTTTTTTCATAAGATCAACATATCGTGCAATAGCCTTTTCTAGTTTCTTTCCAGATTTTTGACTTGCTCGAGATACGTTATACATCATATGTTTGTATTTTGCACCACTGGTATTTCCCATTTTATTAATAGTATAGAAGATAAATCGTGTAAACGTTTAAGCGATCAAACGTTTAGTCAGTATGTTTAATTTACATATTTAGCCATGTATGCAAATGCTTTATTTGCTTCAGCCATCTTGTGGGTTTCTTCCTTTTTTTTGACTGCATATCCTTGGTTACCGTAGGCAGCCATCATTTCTTCAGCCAATTTTTTGTACATAGGTTTTCCTGTCTTTGATTTTGTTGCGTCAAGAATCCATTTGAAAGCAAAAAACAATTTCTTGTCTTGTTTTACTTCTACAGGAACTTGATATACAGAACCTCCCATTCTTTTGGATTTAATCATCATGTTAGGAGATGCATTCTCGATAGCAGTTTCTAAGACTATTTCAGGATTCATATGACCATTGGATTTTATCTCTTTGAGCATATCGTGATAGATTTTTTTTGCTACGCTCTTTTTTCCATGTTTCATGATGTAGTTGATAATCTTCTCGATCTTTGAATTTGCCATAGAACCGACAACTAATTTTGACATATTATAATAGTGAAAGTGGTAAAATGTATGTATACTATATTTGGTCGTGTTTTTTAGATTTTTCTATGATTATGCTTTAGCTGCTTTTGGTCTCTTAGCTCCGTAGAGAGATCTGGATTGTCTTCTCTTGTCTACTGGATTAGCATCATATTTTCCTCTAACGATATGGTATCTTACTCATGGAAGATCCTTTACTCTACCTCCTCTTACCAATACAACGCTATGTTCTTGGAGAGTATGAGATTCACCTGGGATGTATGCAAGTACTTCAGCTCAATTTGACAATCTTACTTTAGCAAATTTTCTTTGTGCTGAATTAGGTTTTTTTGGTCCCATGACAGAAACCTTGAGACAAACTCATCTCTTGAAAGGGGCTGGTCTATCAGTCCTTTTGTTGCTATCGAGTTTATTTATCCCGAATTGCAAGGCAGGAGCTTTAGATTTATAGCTCTTTGGTTTTCTTCATGATTTGATAAGCTGGTTGATAGTAGGCATACTCCATAACTTAAAATAGTAAAGCTTGATGCTCAAAGACTGTCTGTTCGTCTAACGAACGTGATGTGTGAAGTCAATGGGTTCTGATTGGTATTTACAAAAATTTAGAGTAAACAAAAAATTTACGTGTCCATACATATAGGGAAAATATACACAAAATCAATACGAAATTAACAAAATGCACAAATCCCACAGGAATATATTTTTATTTGAACAACAATTGCAAGATGATATTCTTTTTTTGGGGGAATATATGTGATCATGGAGCAGAATGTTTTTGGCAACCAGATAAAGTAAATATAAAAAAAAGGGTGACAACATATACGTTGTCACGCCTTGTAGGCGAAATGCCTTGATTATCGTTTCATGAATCTTTTTCCTTTGGAAAACCCATCGGCATTCATGAAGGTGATGAAGTATGTTCCTGGCACATAAGACGAAACGTCTATAGTCATTGTTTTCATGACCATGTCAGTGTGGAATATAGTTTCACCGAGCAGATTGGTGATGCTAATGCTATGGATTTCCTTTGTGTCAATATTCATGAGATTAAGTCCATGAACAGCGGGGTTGGGAAATATGGTAATAGCATTCACTGCAGCAATCGTTTCGTCGATACCCACAGGATTTACAGGGATATATTGTATCTCTGAAGCGGAACATCCGCTGATAGGGTGGGTATAAGTATAGGTGAGTACATGATTACCTCCTCCTGCAAGGGAGGGATAGAACATGCTACTGTTGGGTAGAGTACCAGGACCAGAGAAGGAACCTCCCGTAGGACTGACAAACGACATCAAGTCAAAGGGTGGCGTATCTGTGGAGATGGTAGCATTGATAACATAGAAGTATACTTCGGGCACAGGATTGATAGTAACCAAATCCGTCGCAGAGTTGGAACATCCCGTCAGTATGTTGGTAAAGGTATACGTTACCGCATAAGTACCCACAAAACTGAGGGGAGGATATAGGGTATCGTTGATAATTACACACCCTTGTGATGATGTATAATGTCCTCCGAGGGATGGTAACCCACCTACAAGCGCGATCTTGTTTTGGTCTCTGCAGAATTGATTTGGGCTAAGTGCTAAACCGACTGTGGGTAAAGCATGTGCCGTAATAAGAATGCTGCTCGCTGTCGTACAGTTGTTGGTGCCGATTGCCGTCACTGTATAGACCGTAGGAGTCGAAGGAGACACGGTTCTTGGGTTTTGTATAGAACCATCGTTCCAAAAAACGCTGCTCGCATTGGTGGTTGCTGTCAAGATGACAGTTTCACCAGCACATATGACCGTATCTGTAGCATATAGTAGAAGTGTTGGTGCTACGTTTACGCTTACAGGTAGTGATGAATATGCACCATCGCCACAATTGTTATGGCCGCGAACTTTGATATTTCCTGAGACACTTGCGGGACCGAAGAACACGGTAATAGAAGGTGTTCCTTGACCCAATGTGATGGTTGCTCCGGTAGGTATCGACCAGTCATACGATGTT
>CAJBLF010000012.1 GCA_903953935.1 uncultured bacterium | reverse complement strand
TATTATTAAGATTAAACTTCATCTTGGTGATCTCAAAAAAGCACTCAATCAAAAAATAATCACCGATACCACTACAATTGAAAAAATTATTGGATCACTTCAAGATACCTCAGCTACCTTACAAACATTTTTACTCGCAAATAATTTCAATAATAATACTTTCCAAATGCCAGTGATGGAAATCCAAGCTACCATTGACCAAATCTTTGAAGAAGTTACCTTGGTTGAAGAATATGCATAATATTTATTACGTAAGCGGTCTTTCTCATTATATGTGTACATACCGATTGCTTTTGAACTCATATATCACTTCGCTTAGGCTTGTGCTTTATGAATCAAAAGTCATTGGTATCCATTCTTCAATCAAAAATACTGAAACATATTTTTGAAGGAGAATGTAAAAAATAGCCCTGGTATATCCAGGGTATTTTTTTTATGTTGAAAATATGTAATTATTTTTGAGCTCGAACAACTTTCTGTTCTCCGTTTACTTCTTTAAACTCTTTTGCCCTAACCTTGATTTTATCACCGATGTTGTAATATTTCTTTCGTTCTACTCCTTCAGGAGCTACAATAAAGTTTTTGTGTAGCAATCATTCTACTCATTTGACAGTAACGAACATTCCGTAATTGTAACTGAGTTTGATGTATCATTCATATTCTTGTCCTAACTTAATATCTTTGATACTAAATCCAGTTTCAGTGCTTACTCATTGTTGTGGAGTAGAGGATGAAGTTGTTGTATGTGTCGTTACTGGTGTTGTTATGGATTTTACTCCTGCTCCTGTTGTTGGTGTTGTTACTTGTGGAGCTGGCTTTTGTGCCGGTAGGTCTTTTTCTATCTTGGCAATATTTGGACAAAACTTGAGGTAATTCTGTGTTGTGATGCCTGCTTGTTTATAGATAGCGTCTAATTGTTGTAATGCATTAGCTTTGTTTCCTATCCACATCATCAATGGACCACCGTTATTTTCTATTTGAATAGTCTGATGTTGATAGATATCTACATGTACGGGAATATCTTTTCCGCCCAAGGTTACTTTACCACCTGTTTCGTATTTGATATTTGCTTGATCTTCCAATCATTTTGGTTTGGTATACCGAATTGCTTTGTGTGCATAGTATTCTGTGTCAAAAATGATTGCATCAGGCTCTATGCCATCAACTGCAAATTCTGTAAAATAGCTTGTGTGTTGTTCAACAAAGAGATCATGGAGATTCTCCATTTCTTCTTCACTTACTCCCAATGCTTCTAATTTTGCTTTTTCCATAATCTTTTCTTGTACAGAGAACGTTTTGTTTGACCGTGCAGCCATGAGTTTTTCAAGCTGGTCTCTTCTCATAGCATATCTTTGTCTGGATTGTTTTCTTATTTTGTCGATGAGTTCAAGTGATCATTCTCCCAATTTTGTCGGAGGAAGTGTTTTCATCGAAAATGGATCAGATGAAATACCATCAATCATTAGTCTTGTGTATGCCGTGAATTTTGGCAATGAAATAAGATCGTTTGTTCATATCATGCCTTTAAATTGTCCTGCAATGAGGTCAGCATCATCTTTTCCTAACGTAAATGCTATTGTTGTACCTACATTACCAAAGATAGCATCTTTGATTTCTGGCATAAGTTGTGAAGTATATTGATTGGCCACAATAAGTGCGAGTTTATATTTTCTTGCTTCTGAAAGGATCGTTACAAAAGATTCTGATGCGAAATTTTGAAACTCATCGATGTAGAGATAGAATGGTTTTCTTAGATGTGCGGCTATATCTGCTCTCGACATGGCATCGATCTGAAATTTAGTCACCAACAATGATCAAATCATGTTTGCGTTATCTTCTCAGATTTTACCTTTACTTAAGTTGACGAGAAGTATTTTTCATTCATCCATCGCTTTTCTGAGATTGAGTTTCGTTCTTGGCTGACCGAAAATATTTCTTACAAGTTTTGATGACAAAAATTGTCCGACTTTGTTCGTGATCGGTCCTATTGCTTCTTCTCTTTGCTTTGGTTGTCGTTTGTTAAATTCTCCTGTTCGAAACTTTGCTACCACAGCATCTTTGATGTGTGATACTACTTCCGCACGGAAGCTATCATCTATAAGCATTCTCAAAATATGCATGAGTGTTGCATTAGGATAATCTACCAATGAAAGTGCTACATTTCTGAGAATATATTCCAATCTTGGTCATCGACTATCTCCAAAAAGTTTTTTAAATGTAGAAACTACTCATGATGCAATCAGATTTTTTTCTTCTTCAGTTCATCATTGGAGCAGGTTAAATCCTATCGGATAATCGGTATCTCCTACATCAAATAAAATGACATCATTGATTCTATGTGTGGGAATATGTTCTAGGATATTATCTACAAATTCTCCATGTGGATCTAGTAATGCTAGTCCATTTCCTGCTGCCATATCGCTTTTGAGCAGGTTTTCCATAAACGTTGATTTACCAGTACCCGTCTTACCTACGATATACATATGTCTAAACTTATCTTCTTCTTTGATTCCAAATAATATTTTATCTCCTCTATAATCAGTATTTCCAATAATCGTTAATTCTTTACTATTTGTATTTATTGACGTGGGGAGGTTTGTAGGATACGGTAATTTTCTATATAGCGTATATTCTAGTCCCTTATTAAAGTTTTCCATAGTCGGTACGTGAAAGAAGTTTCCCGCTTGAGAATGTGTCATTCCGTGAAATTTTTCAGATGTTTTAATCTTTATTTTTCCGTTGGAGACAAATGGTGCGAATGCTGCGATGATGTTTTTTTTCAATGATTCTTTGGCGTATGAATCTTTTGTGATGATTTTATAACTTAAAGAACCAAATATTTCTGGCTTTATCTCTGCTTTTTTTTCTATTGGTGTACCATCATCATTTTTCTTTTTTGGTTCTCGTATTCGTTTGAAAATACTATCCAAATATTGAATAAAATTCTTTTTGAGTTTGAATGCATAGGTGAAATAAATATTGAGTTTGGAATTTACATCTACGAGATTGTATAATGAAAATATTCCGTTCATAGGATCCATATAAGTCCCTCATCTTGTAAACTCATCTTTGGTAAGTAGTGTTCATTCTTTGGAAAAAAGAAGCCAATCTCTGGTTTGAGGTATAGCTATAGGTTCTTTGAGCTCAATAAGATCTGAGGTTGGGTAACTTGCAAAAAATGTATTTTCAAAATAATTTTTGAAATCTTTGGGTACTCCTACATAGAGTTTTATGTCAGAACTATTTCAACTAATCATAAAAATTATCTTCTTTTTTTTGAGACTAATAATGTTTTTGCTTACGGTATCTCGGTGATTAACTCCACGATCATTGTCTTTAAATGGTTTTATATGAAAAAAAACATATCCCTTGGTATGTTGTCCGGAAGGTAGTGTCTGTTCTATTTTTATGGTACTTGTTTTAGGTTTGGTTGTTGTCGCTCAGGCAATCATTTTGCCCAGTTTTTCTGCGTGTTTTAACATTTTGTTTGGAAATGAGTTAAAGTTTCAAAGGAAATACAGTTGAAACTGTTTTTTTGCCTTTTTATTATATATATTTTGAGGTAAAAAGCAAGTATTTTCTTTTGTATATAGCTCCTTTGTTGAATAGAGTGAAGGAATCCTTTTGGGGTAGAGTACTTGAATATATTTTTAAATGCTCCGCAGGCTTACTTTTGGCATTGCCCTAAAAGTAAGCAAAAACTCTAGCCAGATGCAAATTTAACAAACTGTCGTTTCATAACGAAAGATCTTTTTATCTCACCTCCAACCCCGCAGTACTGCGTGGGCCCATTTCGGTTCGTTTGATGCCGTTGCTTCGATAATGGTGAGTATCGGGTCATGCATCTTGCAGATGTAATTTAGCTTCTGTTGAATAAAAATGTTTTTTACATACATTATTCATTATTCATCTTTAATTATTCATCACTAATAGTGTATTTGTATAGCTTTGATCGTTTTTTTGGCTTTGATAAGGTGTGTCTTTTGGCTGAAAATGCTAGTAAGAAAAAAGTGAAAGCAGGGGATTTGTTGGTTTTTGGTAACCAGTATTTTTTGGCATTGGGAGAAACATTATCATTTACTGAACAATATCATACGTTAACTACTACGCAAGCTGAACTTGTCTATACATGATTTCTTTCTCTTTCCGCTTTGAAACTGTTTCACTGGATGGTGGAAACGTATTATACAACATATAAATCTGTCGTGAGACTCTTTTTTGCTGATGATATTCAAAAACTTCTGGAACGTGAGGCTAAACTCAAAAAAACCGTAAAAGCTTCTTTACCCTCAAAAACTACCTTGCAATATAATTTCATTCTCGCTCCAGAGTGACAAACATTGATAGTTTTTCCAGATTTGTGGACTATGTACAATATGAGCGATGAGGCGTTTCGTGAACATGTAGCTGTTGCTTGCTTGTCATCTACACAAAGTCAGAATCAAAAGGATGTGCATCGATGGGAAATCAAAAAGTGATTGAAATCAGTAATTGTTTGTACCTATGCTGAAATATTTCAAGATTTCTATGATTTAAAAAAGATAATTTTTGTAGATCCTCATAAGCGATATTATGCTAATCAACAAGATCCGAGGTATAAGGTGGGAGATGTGATAGAGGAGATGAAAAAATTATATACTACTGAAGTAGAAATTCTCTGAGTATAAAAAAAGTTTCCTCTATACGAGGAAACCTTTATGCTTGTTTGTTTATTATATTTGTATTGCACCAGTAACGATTTTTGCCTCGATGTCGAAGTCATTGTCGTTAAATGACCATTTGGACAAAACGAATTTTATCCCATTTTTCGTGAGAAACAGCGTCTTTCCATTGTTCAGGATTTGACCATCTACGATGGTTCCATCCGGTTTAATGAACGCTTCGTCGTTTAATAATGCACCAAGTGAATCTGTGTCAGGCGAATATACTTCATACCCGTCATTGATGAGTTTCTTGGTTAATGCCGGCAGAGATTCTTTTATCAAGAATTCTTTTGCCAAATCATTCAATTTTGCCTTTTCCGGTTCCATGAGCTTGGGTTTTTTCCAGTTCCCGTACACATAGGCAATTGCCCCAGCAATCAATCCGGTTACTGCAATTGCAGCGAAGTAGGTTGACCATAATATCCATCGATTGAAGTCATGTATGGCAATGAAGATCATAGCAATCCCAAC
Source organism: uncultured bacterium (assembly GCA_903953935.1). Taxonomy (GTDB): domain Bacteria; phylum Patescibacteriota; class Gracilibacteria; order Absconditabacterales; family Absconditicoccaceae; genus CAJBLF01. Next base: position 46,736 of record CAJBLF010000012.1, on the reverse strand, counting down.
AATAAGGATGATTGTGTTCTTCAATTGTTTGTTGTATTCTTCAATTGTGGTTTGGTTCCTTTTTTTTGTTTGTTGCATGGTAAGGATTAACCCTGCATTCTCGTCGTTAAACTTTTTTTTTAAATTTCCCATTTGGCTAATTTTTTTGTTTATGTTTTTTCCTTATATATATTTTCTTTTAAATGTCAAACATATTTACTTGTTTATCGTTTTTTGTAAGCGAAGAAGTGTTCATCATATGTTTGAATTTGGAAAAATTTACTGTTCTGTGTATACTTAATGGGTATTTTACTTTGTATATATTTCGATGAGTGCAGGCAGCTTCCATTCCAGATGGAAAATATACTTCCAGATATTGTTGGTCATCTTAGGGATATCCCTTGTTGCTTTTGTGTATCTCAAGGTTGATATGTTTCTTACGAACCAGAGTATCGCTGATAAGCGTGATATATTGTCTGGTCAAACCCAACAATTGGAGTCGTACAAACTTCTTACGGGATACAATAAATTGCAGGCAGTGAAAATATTGGAAGAAAAACAAATCACTATGCCATGGTCTGATCATATTACCAAGGTGATTGCTATGTTAGAAGATCTTAAAAAGGTAGATACGAGTACATCAGATACTATCGTGCTTTCTGACTTTAATGTTAGTATCGATAAGATTACGCTCAAGTGACAGGTTTCCAATTTGTTGCTTTTGTATTATTCTAACGCACCTAAAGGTATTCGTTCATTGATAGACAGATTCTCTAGTTTGGATTTTGTTAAAAATATTCGTATCCAAACCTATGATAGAGTAGGTGATAATAATTATTATGAATTCGTTTTAGAAGCTAATGTCGTCAACGATGCAGGAACAGGAAACACAACAAAATAGTCCCCTTATTGAGAGACTACTTGGTGAACAACAGCAAAAAAAACCATCTCAGATTGATCCATTTGCTGAAAGCAATCAAGTGTTAATTACCACGTATAGAGTGGTGAATATCAGATATAGGATTTATTTTATCATCCTTATTTTGGTGCTCATTGTTTTTGGTAATAATATTTTGCTTCCTTCGTGGGATACATATCAAAATTTACAGACCCAGGTTGATGCTGTCGATATCCAGATTGCTGACTTCGATATCAAAAAGCTCAAGGCTGAAACAGATAAACAACTTATCCAAAAGATAGAGACCCAACAAGCTGATATCGTTTCTTGTCTCAACACTAGAACTAATTGTACTTCTATAGATCCTTCTTTGAGAACAAATTTTTCATTTGCTAGATCATATATCCAACTTAATAATCTCACTGATCCTAAAATGTTTATCAATGAGAAGATTCTCTTGGCCAATATTAATGAATATCTTCTCAAGGATTCGGTAACTAAGACAAAAAATGGTTTGATCAATAGGATTGTTATCGGAGAATCCAAACAATTTTTCTGAAACTTATTCTACGTTCCTCTTAAACTCAATATAACTTTTGATACTAAGGATACTTTGCTTTCCTTTATCGACAATATAGAAAAAAGAGTACTTTCTGATGAGAATTATCGTGTCTTATATAAAATCGATAAAGTTAATTATGATATAGCCAATTATGTAACTCAACAGCAAGTTGATATAGATCTTAATGCTTACTATTACACTGACTAATACTATATAATTTGAAATGTATAATTTAAAAATGTCTTACTGTGTTTGCTATTCAATAGTATAAATTCAAAATTTAAAATTTAAAATTCATGAAGCTTATGGTGAAAACAGAAAAAGAAAACACACAAGGTGAATACAAGGCTGGTCCTATTGATGATATCATCGTATCCACTTTGCAATCCATAGATAGATGAAGTTTCTGAACAAAGAACAAGATTTTGTTTTTCAAAGAATTGGCATATTTGCTCAAATGATGAATCTCTCTTTTTGCTGCTATACAACTTATTTGAAATACTTCTGATAATTTTGCGATAAAAGAGATTGCAAGAACCATCTCTGGTTTTCTTCATAGAGGAAAAAGTCTGTCTTATGCCCTCAATAGATTGCCTGATTACTTTGATGCTGGTGATTACTCTCTTATTAAAACATGAGAAATGTCATGAGAACTTCCTATGATTCTCCAGTCACTTGCTAGTGAATACTTGTACATCAAAGATATGAAAAATAAGTATGTTGGTGCACTTTTGTATCCTGCTATTCTACTTGTAGTTGCTGTTGTTGCTGTATTTGCCTTGTTCTTACTTGTTTTGCCTAGCATATTTTCTATAGCTGAAAGTTATCAAAGTCTCCAGTTACCTTGGGTAACGAGAGCGCTTCATGATATCTCTATTTTCTTCCAAATGCAACGAAAAATTATGATTTGAGTTATTGCGTGACTTGGATTGCTTTGATGAATCTTTTTTTCTACAGAAATCTGAAAAAAAAGTTGATTCACTATTTTGCTCAGTATTCCTATGATTGGTAAGATGACCAAATATTTCTATATTGTGAAATTTTGTAGATATATGAGACTTATGATGAACGCTGGTATGAGCTATATTCAGACATTTCAGCTTTTGAGAGATATTTTGGATATTCCTATATATCATGATATGATTGAACGTATTTTGGTATGATTAAATAAATGAGAGAGTATTTATAATGTATTACAATATGAAAGTGCGCTTATTCCTTCTGATGTCGCGGTAATGATTAAGGTTGGAGAAGAAACTGCTAATCTTTCTAATTCTTTGAATAATGTGCTTGAAATGTACGAAGAAGATCTCAACACGACTATTATGCGTTCATCCAAGATAATCGAACCAATTATGCTTGTTTTTATTGGGTGACTTGTTGTTGTTATTGCGCTTGGTGTCTTTGGTTTGATTCTTCAGATTATGGAAGGGGCGGGTATGTAAATGAATGCAGAATATAGGACGAATATTTTACTCTATACTATTATTATCATGATAAAAACAGTAGTTGAATGATTGGATGGTCAAACTACCAATGAATCCCAAAACATAGTTAAAGAAATCGAAGATGTTGCTTGAAATGTACATAATCAAATATCTGAATATTTTCAGGAAAATGAAGAATCTTTTGAAATGGCAAAGGCAATTAATCCCTTTCCAGAACACAAATGATATACTAAATTGCGAAATAAAATTACTCCTGATCAACAGAAAAAGATGAAAGAAAATATTTGTATCAGTACTGATGGAAAGATAGAGATAATCAAGATGAAAAAGAAATTTGCAATATTGACCGCTGAACATAATGGTAAAAATATTTTCAGAGGGGAACGTGAAGATCAATATGGAAAGAAGTGAATCGCTGGAGTGACTTACTTAACGGGTAGGGCAGCGGAACAAGAATGTGACAAACAAAAAAAAATTTTATTGCAAGATAAAGAAGAATTAGAACAATTTATCAGTTATTTCCCAGGAGAAACTGAACAGGAGAAAATATTCAACTTTGTGTCATTATTCGGCCTAGAAAAGACCGGGTGGATGAATCCAAGTCAGAATAGGTGGTATAATATAGAGACTATCGGCTTTGCTGTACTGTCGAGAGTAAATGAAAAGGATTTTGTGTCTCAAGTAAAGTGGGATGATGATCGTTCAAAAATAGGTAACTATCCTCAAGGATGTGCTTCACCTGTTGTCGCATGTGAAGACTGTTAATCAAACATATATAATTTATAAAAAAATCCGTCTAGACGGATTTTTTGTTTATCACATAGGAATTTCAAAACAATTCCTATTCAGCAAAGCTGGATAAAAACGACGTTGAACTTCTTTTGGAAGTTCCAGCGTCTTATTTTATGCATATATTCCATTTAGTGACAGATTGCTGCTGTGTTGTTTTGTTGTGCTGAAGTATCCATCGTTACTGGCGTGTGCGCCATAGTAACACTTCCCATTCGAATAAGCATAAATACTGCCATTGCTCCCATTGCTATATTTTCTATGAGATTGATGATACTCATGGGTAAGGGAAATTTTGTTCCCATGCAGACACAATCTATATCTTTTTTGGCTTTGAGTGCGTAGAATATTCATATACTAGTTATTCCTACTAGAAGAACCGTTACGATATTTATGGTCAATCGATAATGCATCTGTGTATCTACAAGATAGGCTATTCATAGAACGATTTCCAAGATAGGAAAAAAATATCCATATGGTTTTCGTTTTTTGGCTACAATGTCGTATTGCATAAATGAATTTGCGAATCCTTCGATATCCAAGAATTTAAGTAGTCCGAAAAGAATAAATCGGATCCCCATAAAATCATTCATTGCTATCATGCCAATTCGATGTCCGATGATAAATTGATGGACTGTAGTGTAGAGTATGACTATCAACATCGCAATATAAAAGGGTATATACATCTTATGATGTTTCATAATTTTTTATGAATAAATAAATATAGTAAATTGTTTTTGAATTTAGCATATCATAACGATTTACTATATAGTATATTCAAGCCAAAATCCTCGTCGCTTTCGCTCTTAGATTTGTGATGAATATACTATATTACTTTCTTGTGGAAACGTCTCGTACTCTGATAAGTTCTTTGACAAATTCATCAATCTCTTTTTTGTTTTTTGATAAGAGTTTTTTTGCTCCACAACATTTGATGTGACTTTCCAAAAGTTTGTTGTTAGCGCTTTTGAGTAATCCTATTGCTGCGTTAATCTGTTGGGCAATATTTGCGCAATATACGTCGTCTTCAATTAATTTTTCTACTTTCTTTATTGTTCCAGTAGCTTTTTTGATAGAAAGAAGGATTTCTTTCCTGTTTTCTAATTGCATTGATGTGTGTTATATACTAAAACTTGAATTATACCTATGATTCCGTATGCTTGTGTCATAAAAAGTTAATAATTGGTATCTCTCAGGGTATTGGTTGTTAGCTTTTTTTTTGTTATTTTTCGCATCCGCAGCAGCATGTGCATTTTCCTTCGCATGTACATTCTCCGCCTTTGCAACATGTACATTCGCATTTGCAGTCCTTACATTTGCAGGTGTTTTTTGTTTCACAAGAGCAGTTGTTCTTTGTATTCCCTCCCATTTTTTTTATAATTATTATATAAAAGATTTTTTTAAACCGTAACCATAGGTATAGGTATAGTATATTCAAAAATTTTGGAAATGCAAATCTTTTTTTGTATATATTTATGGTTTGAAAAAATACGAATAATCTGTACATATAGACTGTTATTTATTTCTTTGTTCATATGAAGAAAGCATTTACTCTCATAGAAATTGTGATTGTTCTAGTGGTAATAAGCATCTTGATGACTGCTACCATGAAATTTGGTTCCAATCGTATTGACGATCTTAAGTCACAATCACTCAAAGAACAGTTTGTCTGATATTATAATGACCTTTATAGACAAAATCTTATGTCTAGTTTTCGTGATGAAACAAAATATCAAAATTTGATTCTGACCTTTCAAACAGGCACTTGGTATCGTACCGACGTTACCCCTCCTGTTATTGATCCAAAGCTAACTGACGTGATGTTTACTGGTCTTGCTCTTGATGCTCATCCGTTTCCAAGTATTGATATTACACTTGTTCCTTATATTCTATGATGTACGATTGCTTCGGCATCAACTACGTGATCTTTGTTTTCTTTTCAGCTTTATATCCCTAAAAATGGCAAACAATATTGCTTTGAAATCAAATCGGAAACCTGTAAGCTAGTGGAAATAAGGTGTAATTAATATGATCGTGGATTATGAATTTGCAACACACAACCAAAAATTTATTTTTATATGTGAGTATATGCACAAGAAATCTGGATTTACTTTGATTGAGGTGATTATTGCAATTACTGTTTTTGCTATAGGTGTACTTGCAATATTGCGTCTTGTTGGTCAGAATCTTATTACTTTGGATACAACTCAATTACGTACTAGTGCAACATTTTTTGCTAAAGAATGAATAGAATTAGTCTATAATATGAGGGATTCAAATATTGCTAAATGATTGCCTTGGGACTGTGTTCTTCAGCCAACATTTACTTTGGATATTGTATGAAATTTTGTTAATCCTGATGAGGCTTGTATGTGGAAATTTTCTTCGTGAACCAATAAAATTTTACAGATATCTTTTGATTCTGGTGCTTATATATATGCCATGCCTGTAGATGCTGGTGTAAATTTTGCTGAGCTTTGGTCATGAAATAAACTCTATTATGTTACATGAAATATATGATGACATACGCTGTTTTGGTATTCATCACATTCTGGGGTGGGGCAGGATCCTACATATTTTGCCAGATATATTCTTTTTACTGGTGTTCGTGAATGAACCGATATATTGCCACGTGATACTTTATTGAAAGTAGAGTCTCATGTGCTTTATACCAAATGATCAAAGACATGAGAAATTGTTTTGGAAAGTTTTATTGGAAATCATTAATATTGTTTTAGATTGTGACATAGTGCAAAATACTTGTACGTTATATTTAGTTTGTAAGCTGCTGTATGAAGAAAAAATGATTTACGCTTTTGGAATTGATAATCGTGATGATCATTCTCAGTATGCTTTTTGTATTGTTGCTTAGAACATATAATTGGATTGCTACTATGGTGTTTCGTGTTCAACAAGAAAAAGAGGTTTCTCAGGAAATCCTTCAGATATCTCAAATTATGCAAAATTTTTCTGACAGAAATACTATTGATTATGAAAAATATTTCGCTTTATCTTCTATGTGATTGGTTGATACCCAATGAATTACTGATACCTTGTATCTTACCTGACAAGATGGTGCTATAAGCTTTTTTTCTAGCGGTACTCTTTGTAACGCATCTGTTGATGATTATGCTTTTTCTGCTGGAACATCTAGTTGTTCGTTCTATATGATTAATTCTGATGGCAATACCATAGAACTTATTAATCCAAAAAAAATTGCTATTAGTGGTATTGTATTCAAGATTATTCCGTTTGCTTCTGAAGAACGTTATCTAGCTACCGATTCATTATGTGCAGAAGGAAATTATCTTCATTGTCTCAACGAACCTGGATTTTGGATGATATTTAAAGCATATAGTTCAAATTATGGACAACAACGAGCGACCCATGTTTCCGTTCCTTTTCAACAATTTTTCTAAAAGATTTTGTTGCTTGTTTATATGTTGAAATAGTAAAATATATTTAATTTGTTACCGTATATATGAAAAGAAAGTCAGGTAATATCAGTATATTAGTTATCTTTATTTTGTTGGCATCATCTTTGCTTGGTGTTTTGTCTATGAATTTTGTCCAACAGATGATGAAATCATCTGTGATTGTTCATTCCTATTACAAGGCATATTACCTCGCTAAAGCATGAATAGAATTGTGACTTACAGAGATTTTGTATCGTGGTATTGGGTTTGAATATACTGTGAATACTTGAGATGCTATTGTACTTGATAATTTTTTGCCTAATCAAACTTTAAGGTTATCTAGTCATATATCAGGTACTGCTCTTTTGCTTTCTAAAGAATTTTGGCATGATACTACTTGTCAATTTCCTTATATTTTACATACCTGACAATCGCTTATTGTTCCTCTTATCAGAGAAGAATATTTTTGATTGGTTAATGGTACTTTCCAACCGGGAATAGTGTATAAAAATCTTGCAGATCTTTTTGCCAATGACAAAATACGTTTCATCTCTTCATCTCCTTCAGAAATAACGTTCTGAATGCTTATACTTTCTGGTGCTAATCTTGCTTCCAATGGTATATTTTTTAAGACATGAAATCTTACACAATTACCATCAATTTTTAGACAACAATTTGAAACATATTTAACGACTATAGATCCTGTATTATATCCCTTAGAGTCTCAATTGAAAAATAGGTATCGAACTTCTTGGCTTACAGAAAATAATTTCTCTATGTACTTTATGGTCTCCAATAGTGGTGATACGCCACAATCATTCTGTGTGGTTGTTGATCAGCCTATTCCTCCTATACCATGACATCCAGATATTTTATCTACTGATTCGTTCTTTATTCAGAGTCAAGCGTCATATGGTGATCAAAAGGTAGCTTTGGATGCGTCATATGCACAGCCTATTCCTGGTTTCTTATTTAATACATATAATTCTTACTAATTTAATGTTGTTGACTTCTTTTTGTAAATATGTATTTTTGTTGTTATAAAATAAAAAATAATCACCAAAACAGAAGTATATGAAAAAAACAATTATGTATTGTCCACTCAATGATGGACATGTTGTTGCTGAAATTCAAAAATTTGCTCAGGCAACATTTGAAGAAAGGGTAGATGGATTCAAAACCGTTTATGGGATGGTTACTCTTGAGGGCACCAATGCTTTCCAGAATATAATCTGTAACTTACCTGTTATCGATATAGAGAATTCTGACATCTTGCTTTTTGATAAGGTTGTAGCTGATTATGATCATCAACGTCGTTTGGATATTTTCTGGGAAAAGAACAAGATGGAACTTCAAAAACCATCTGTTCAACAATCCACAGAACGTGAACTTTACTTCGTTGTCGCCGCTTTGATGCAACTTAAAGCTTATTGGGATAAAAAGTATCGTGCTGAAAAATATATGTACGATATTCCACCTGAAGATGCTTACACCAAAGAAAAATTGAAGATTAAGGGGTATCGGTTACGGGGTGTGGAATTGGCTTTAGATCATGGTTTCAATGAGGTTAGTGCTCGTATCCGGCTGGGTCATGATATTGATATCAGGTTGAGTGACATTACCGCTTTCGGATCTAAAGATCTTGAAATTCTGGATGAAAATCATCTGTATGATTTGATCTCTTCTACTGAACTGCGATATTATGTTTCTGATGGTCGCTTGATTGCTCCCTGCATTGACGAGACACTTATGATTTCCAATCATTTGAAAGATATCAATTGGAACTCACGTGATTCATTATATCAGGTGTATGTAGAAAGTTCAGAGGCTTTGACTAAATTGAAGCTCAATGAAATTGGTGTCGAAGCTCGTGCAGAAACAATTGCAACCAGTAGAATTCTTCTTACTTGCTGTGCTAGTAGCGCGCCAAGATCCTATAGTCTTACTATCAAACATGGTCTTGTGGTAGATATCCGGTATAAAAATAAGCCCATATTCGTGGCGTATGTTCCACAAGAAAAATTTATCACACAATAACATTGTTCCGTGGGTATCTACCACGGATTTTTTTTACTATCTATATTTTCTCTTGGTATATAAAAAAATATAAAAAAATCCGGCATTGCTGCCGGAAGAAAATATTTTGCTTCTGATTTTTGCTTTGTGATTAGAGTTTTCCCATCAAGTCTTCCATTTTTCCTGATTGTTCTTGTTTAGCTCTTTGTGATAATTCATCTCTGTCAATTGTTTGTCTGACGGCTTCCCATCTTTTGAGTCTCATTTCTCTTTCTTGATCGATAGTATTTTTTTCGTTTTCATCTTCTGCTTTGAGTGCATGTAGATTCATCTGTTCTTCAATGTAGATTTCATATAGTCTAAGAATTTGAAATGATCGTAATTCAGATACAGTTTTTACTACGCTTTGATCTCCGCTTTTTACTGCTATATACAATTCCTTATCCTTTTTCTTTTCTTCTTTTTTGAGTTCGTAATCACTACTGAATGATCAAATTACTAGCTGTTCCAAAAGATCCCAGTCGAAATCATTTTTCAATTCTTCAGGAATCTCGTATGGTAGTGCTTCAAACTTTGTAAGATATTCCGTATACCATATCTGATCCTTGATATCTCCTTGGATAGTACCGAACAAACTTTCGTATTTTTCTACGATCTGTTTTTTTTCAGGTTTCTCTCTGAGTTCTTCAATAAATGCTTGGAAATCGAATAGCATTTTTGTTGAATAAATAGTAAAAATTTATGTCTCATATGGAGAGATAATAACTATATCTTTGGATATTTCAATATAAAAATCAGTTCTTGTTGTCTTATTCTCTTTTTATTTTTCATTAAATTTCTTATTTAAACCTTGGATGGCGTTCATTACTTCTATTGGTATCATCCATACGGTTGTATTTGATGCGTCCGAGCTTATGTCATTGATAGATTGTAGGGTTCTCAAATGTAATGCTCATGGAGTAGTAGAAAGCATTTCTGCTGCTTGTTGAAGATTTTTCGCGGACAATACTTCTCCTTCAGACGTGATGATTTTTGCTCTTTTTTCTCTTTCTGCTTCAGCTTGTTTTCCTATTGTTCTTTTTAAGTCGTCAGGGATATTTATGTCTTTGATTTCCACGGACATCACATCTATTCATCGTGATTCAGATTTTTCATCAACTATTTTTTTGATTTCAGCGCTAGCTTCGTCTCTTTTTGCGAGTAATTCATCAAGTTCAAATTTTCACACGATATTCCTCATTGTGGTTTGTGCAAATTGGGTCATTGCGTAATCTAAATTTTTTACATTGATGATAGATCTATCTACTTGTTCTTCTTTTACTCTATAGTAAATTACTGCGTTGATACTGCAAGAAATATTGTCTCTCGTCATAGCTTCTTGGCTAGGAACATCAACTGCTTTTTCTCTGATATCTACTGTGTATGTGGTCTGAAAAATAGGCACTATAAACTTGAGTCCTGGAGTCAAAATACCAGAATACTTTCCAAGTGTAAATACAATTTTTCTTTCATACTGTTTTACGACCCTGATTCATAAAAGTAATAAGAAAACAATGATAATCAGTAGGATAGTTCCTCACATGATAGTGTATTTAAAATATAAAAAATCTTATTTATTTTTTTATTCATCTATATCACACGATTACTTTATAGATAATAAAACCTATAAGTAAAACAATACTACTTCGTAATACATAAGATCACCCTATAGGTATATTCATTCCCCAATCCATTTCTGGTAAACGTAGTTTTCGTCAATCAGTATCTTTTAGTAAACGTATCAAAATTGGTATTCCTATAAATATTCATATTGCGATACTTGTATATATTTTAAATATTTTGATATATTTTGTTATTCAAGCATCCCCGTTTGGTCAACCAATATTTATTTTTTCTCATATCATACCTATTTTTTTTCCTAATTCTGCTATACTGTTTGATATGTTTTCTTCGGTTTTGGTATTGTCTTCTTTGTTTTCGATAATATTTTCTGTGATGTTTTCTTTTTTTCTTTCCGATATGTCTTCCATGTAATAAATATCAGCATTTTCCATGCTTGCATGGATTTTGACTGTATCTCATTCTTTGATAAATCTTCTCGCATATTCAAATACATTTTGTATGTCTTCCTTCGTCGGTCACATCCATCTGATTTTAAATCAGGTATCTTTATATGGAATAGTATCACTTTCGTATTCCATTTCGTCATTTGTTATGGGGTTGGTAGCTTTTGCAACAACATATCGAGACCTAATGATTCAAGAATCGTTTTTTCATGGAGGAGTGTATTTTATTTCACTTACTGTTCATTTAATTTCTTTACTAGCTATTTCTCCCGATTTCAGTTTCTTTATTTTGTTGCTTCTTCTTACGTTTGTTGTTATGATGATTACTATAACACCGATAAAAAGAATCGGAAATAAACTGCCAAACACTTCAAGAAGTCCATTTGTATTCATTGATCTCGGAAAAGGCTATAAAAAATATTTTATTTCTTTAATTCTATTAAAGATACTTTAACTTCATGGTTGCTTAAAATATCCATTTACAAACTCTTTTCGGCCCATTGCTTTTTTTCATTCTGGTTTAAGTTGAATGTCCTGAATAGCTGGATTGAGTTGATTGTCATTGAATAATGGTGTTTCGTCATTGCTATTGTAGAGGGGTTCATTGAGTTGTAATTCTTCTATAATAACCCTTTTGCCATGTAATATAAAATATATCTTGGGTCGAAGAAAGAATGCACGATATTTGCTGTAAATTGTTTGGAGGGTATCGTTTCGTGGGTCAATCAATCAGGATTCTTTTTCAATCTTTCCACAATAGCTTGCTTTTTCTTCTTTCTGTACTACTTCTCCCAATAGTTTTTTCCCGTATTTCCATAAGGTATCATTCAAAAAATTTGGACCTATTTTTTTCATTTCATCAATCAATTCTTTGGTAGTCCAATCAAATGGTATCGTAAATCTGAGAATATCTATCATATTTCCGGTATCCATGCCTGCATCCATTTTCATAATGGTAATACCTGTCTCCTTATCGTTATTGAGTAATGTTGCTTGGATAGGTGAAGCACCGCGATATTTTGGTAAAATTGATCCATGTATGTTGATGGGTGCTATTCTTGGTATATCCAAGATTGCCTGCGGTATAATCTTTCCATATGCTATGACAACCAATAGATCTGGCTTTTTTTCTTTGAGTCGTTCTGTGAAAGTCCTCCCTTCTTCTGATTTTTCAGGATGTAATTTCGTTGGTGTTGCAATAAATCCTCCATCCGCATCGGCGGATACCTCCTCCTTTATCAAGGAGGTCTTTAGTAACTTTTTGGCTTCTTGTTTAATAATGTTTTCGCACATCTCCATTCATCTGCCTGACGGTTTATTGCATTGGGTAACTACTCATACTACATCAAATCTTTTATCGTTTGTTAAGTATGTAAGAAAAGGTACGCCTATAGGCGCTGAAGAGAAAAAAACCACGCGATAATGATCGGGATTATATATCTTATGCATACTGGCCGTACAATGTAAAACTCTATCTGTAGCATAAAAAATTCCAGGCCGAAATCCATATCTTTTGAGCACATTGATGCTATATTTACTACAATGTGGCTCATGGGCGCATATTCTTCATTTTAATCGAAATGACGGTAATCATTTGTCAGGTGAAATTGTATATTGATATATTTTTATCCCACCTATTGTTATCTTTGCTAGGAATTTGTTTAGTTTCTTCAAAAAAATCATCACTCATGCTACCATATAAACGGTGGTGAGTTTACTTACTTTGCTTGTAATTACAAAGAATTTTTCTGTTTGAATTTAGTCAACGAAACGATACAATGAATAAACGATAAAATGCTATTTTTGACTTGAATTACCGGATATCATTATGCTACAAAATGTATATTTATTTACTGGACAGGAGACCTATCTCCTTGATAAAGAACTTCAAAGATGGAGAGAATGATTTTTGGTAAAATTTTGATCGGATAGTGTTTTCTCTTTTAGTCTAGATAATTTAGATATAAGTCTTATTAAACAGGCGATTTATAGCAGTGGTCTTTTTACTACCAAAAAACTTATTCTGATCAATGGGTTGCCTCTTGATGCTACGACTAAATTGGGCGAAGATCAGAACGAAAGTCTTGCTCTATTTGTCGAAGGACTCATCAAGGCTGAAGGTAAAATCCCCGATGATTCGTTACTTGTTTTCATTAGTTCTGTTCCCGACAAAAGACTGAGGCTATATAAATTTCTTGAAAAACATGCAACTCTCAAGGAATTCAATCAACTCAAGGGTAGTGATCTGGAGTCTTTTGTTACTCATGAACTTCATGAATTTGTTATTGATCATGCAACAATTCAATATTTTTTGATGAAAGTTGGGTCAGATCTTTACCGTATTTGGTTTGAATGTGATAAACTTAAAACTTGGGCAAAAATCAAACAACACCCCAAAATTGATGAAGCTATGATAGATCATATTGTTTTTTGACAAGTGGAGACAGATTCGTTTAGTTTGCTCAAGGCCTTGTTTACTGAAAAGAGAAAGGCTATTCGTATTTTACAAAAGATCCAAGAAAACTGAGCGGATTGGAATCAATTTGCTGGTATGCTTTATCGGGCTATGAAATTCTATCTTTTTATGATGGATTTAGATGAAAATGGTGTTAAGGATAGTAAAGATATTGCATCATTTCTCAAAATGAATCCTTGGCAGGTCAAAAATGAGTATGCAAAAATATGAATCTTGAAAGCGAACAAAAAAAATATAGAAATGTTTTATACTGGATTGATACAACTTGACGCTGGTATCAAATCATGAAAATATCCTGATACGTATTTTTGGTTGGGTATCAAAAATTTAATTAATGAAATGAGCGAATAACTAATTGATATGATGATCTATTGTCTTTTATTTGTGGCATGGTAATGAAGAAAATACTTTTCTGAGCGATACTTGTATTTCTGGGTTTCTGAATGGTCCATGCTGATCTTTCGGACTGATTATTTTGTTTAATAAAAAAAGATCAAGTCACTATTTCTCTCAAACAAACTACTGGCTATTATAAATGTAATGATACTATAGTCTCTTTAGAACACTTGATTGTGGCGACAGCAAAAGATCTTATGAAGATACAGACATATATCAATAAAGGTCGTGATTTGGACTATCGAAAGACACTTAAAGAACAGAAAAAAACATTGTTGGATACCTTACAACTTTCTAGAATGACTATATTGACTAATATAAAGACATTTGAATCCAATCTTCTTCAAAAATCAGTACAATATTTTGTTGTGAAAATTATGCCTTATAAAATAAGACTTCAGAAATCTTTGGTCAAGATTCAGGCTCTGAGTGGTGTTGCAACTCCCGAACTTAACTCATATGCTTTGTTGCTTAGAACACAAGTTGCTATCATAGATAAATTTACTACTGTTACTACGCAAAAAGAACTTGTAGTTTTGATTGCACAATACGTTTATCTCAAAAAAGAAATAGAATGAAAATATGAATAATAACTTCATGATCTGAAACATTATCATTATTCAAATTCCTTTCAAAATATACTCATGATTATGTTGTGTATTATGATTTTTTACATTGGCCTTATGGTGATAAGACATTTGAACAATCATTAGCATATGTAGAACAATGAATTGATTTTTTGATGAAACAGGGTGTAGAAACTGTTATTGTACCACCCATTTATGAGTTATCTTTGTTAGATAAAAAAACTAAAGTACCTCTTCTTCCTCTTTTTAAAAATTATTTGTTTGACTATTGTTTTACTTATTCACTTGTGGGTAAATTGGGGCTTTTTTGAGATTTTGCTGATATGCAGGTAGCTCAAACATTATTCAAAGACATAGCAAAAACATATTCACTTGTTGCAAATCAACAATCTATCAAAAAATTTCATTTTCCATTTGTGTATCGAGCAAAAGAAACACCACTTTGGAAGTACTATCTTACAAGTCTTTCTTATTCTAATATTCTTGTAAACAAAATTATAAAATTTGATCTAAGATATTTTAAAGACGCAATGGTGGATACAATTGTTCCTTTAAATTATTGATATTTCCACTATCAAACTACGATTACCAAATTTTTGAATTTTAAAAAAATTCGTTTCCATGGCCTTCAAAATCTTGAAAAGACATTTGACTCTCTTAATCTCAAACAATCAACAATATATTCTGTAAAAATAGCTTACACATGAAACAATGATTTTTTACTTAGAGAAAAAAGGCTCATTTGGCTTTTACAAAGAGGGAAATCAACTGATATAGTACGAGAGAAAATTTAATTTCTATTTTTTTTTATGCAAGATACTTTGAAGCAATTAAGACAAGATATCGATACTATTGATCAACAAATTGTTGATCTTCTTGTTCAGAGATTTGCAACTGTAGTTGATATTTGATCTTATAAAAAAAAGCATAGTTTGCCATCTTTGGATGCTGTAAGACGAGATAGTCTATTGCAATCACGTATACTAGAGGGAAAGAAAAAATGATTATCAGAAGATTTTATCATTGATATTCGAAGAAGAATACATGAAGAATCGTTAGATATACAGAAATAAAAAAAACCTCATTTGATTGAGGTTTTTTTGTGCTATGAAATATCTGATTACTTTTTTCTCTTAGCAGCAGCTCGTCATACCAATTTTTTAACTGCTTTTTTAACTACTTTTTTAGCTTTTTTAGGAGCCTTTTTCTTAGCAACTTTTTTAACTGCTTTTTTAGCAACTTTTTTAGGAGCTTTTTTCTTAGCAACCTTTTTAACTGCTTTTTTAGCAACTTTTTTAGGAGCTTTCTTAACTGCTTTTTTAACTACCTTTTTAACAGCCTTTTTAACTACCTTCTTAGCTACTTTTTTAGCAGCTTTTTTAGCAACTTTCTTTGCCATTTGTGAGTAATAATAAAAGATAAAAAGAGATATACGTATCAGATATATGCTATTTATCGGTAATTGCAAGAGAAAATAAAAAAACAAATACCTCTTTAAATTATATTTTTAGTTGTTATAATCCAGTTTTTACCTATTGTTTTTTGTTTTTCTGTTTTTGAGAAAAAAATTTTTTCTGGACAAAACACAAAAATATACATTTATTTTATATAAAAAATCGGCATATGCCGACTTTTTTGGTAATGTTTTTTTGCTAATTTATTTGCATTTGCAGTCACATCCACATGCTTTCTTTTTAATTACTTTTTTTTTGGTTGCTGGTTTTTTTACAACAGTTTTTTTCTTAATTACCATAGGTGAGTGATAGGAAATAAAAATGATATGTTTTAGTATGTATGCTTTTTGTCTGGAGATACAAGGGTAATACAAAAAAAGAGAAGCACATACGCTTCTCACAATCTTTGGATCATTTGCTTGTTATTTTCCTCTGCCTATTCCATTTTTTTTCCGGTTCATTACTTTTTTTTGGAAATTGGCTTGCTTGATTCTTTCTTTTTCATCTTTTTTCTTATGGTTAAATGTTGTCCCAGATACACCAAAGATGAAGTTTGGCATTTGAAATCCCATGCTTTCAAATCCTGTTTTTAATGCGTTTCTTAATGTGTTTCTTAATGAATTTTTCATGTTTTTTTTGTGTTTTGTATTTTTGTTTACCATCTTTTTATTTTCATGTTTCTAGAATATCAAGGAGATTTTTATACAATGATATCTTTGTTTGTTTGATGGTTTATTTCGTATTCTGATCTTGTTTTTTGTAATGCAGCGATTGTTTTTTGTTGTTTTTTCGTTATTTTTTTTGTTCCCAATCCTGGTGCAATATCGTTTAATTTTTTTTCACGATACTCATCATAGTGGTTTTTCGGCCTCAGAACTTTTATTACTTGTTTCGCTATTCTTGAAGCTAACCCATGAAGCTTTGCTAGGAGATTGTCGTTGAATTTTTTAACACTTTCTTCAAATTTTTCAAAGCGTTTTAAATCTTCAGTAAGTCTTTTTACGCGAAACTCAATCCAATAAACAAACGCATTGATAAACTCTTTTAATTCCTCAGGATTTTCATGAATAAATTCATAGAATCCTTTGGGTGGTTTATAGAACCATTCCTTCGATGCCTCTTTTCCTTTTAACATTCTTGGCAGATCACTAGGACATGGTATAACCAAAATCCCTCCTTCACTGGTCGCAATAACGTGAATTTTTTTCATATCTTGGTTTTTTTTAATTGTTTTTTCTTTTTTTTTTTGTTCTCCTTTTATATGTATATTATCCCAAAAGTCAATTAAATTATTGCGAGATTTTTGTTGTTTTTTCCATTGTTTTATTTGTTCAATTTTATATTATGTACTAACTATTCGCTCATGCGGATAATTCTTTTAACATTTGAAAAAAAAAGATATGTTTTCAAAACTCATTAATTTGATAGCTGGTGATTATAATCAGAAACAGCTTGATAAGCTTCGACCTATCGTCAAAAAAATAAATGAAGTTTCTTCTGAATTCGATGCTTTGTCTGATGATCAAATTAAAGCAAAGACACAAGAATTTAAGATAAGACTTACGCAAGGAGAAACATTAGATGATATTCTTCCTGAAGCTTTTGCTGCAGTTAAACAAGCATGTAAGAGAATGGTAGGATCGTCTGTTGAGGTTAAATGAGAAACATTGACTCGAAATATGGTTCCTTATGACGTACAGTTGCTTGGATGAATTATCTTGCATAAAGGTATTATTGCTGAAATGAAGACTTGAGAAGGAAAAACTTTGGTTGCGGTAATGCCCGTGTATCTCAATGCTTTGCTTGGTAAATGAGTGCATGTGGTAACTGTCAATGATTATCTTGCTTCTCGTGATGCCCAATGGATGTGACATGTGTATGCTTGGTTATGATTGTCTGCTGGATGTGTTACTAAAACTGTTCCTCTTCAAAAAAGAAGAGAAGAATATGGCAAAGATATTACGTACATAGAAAATTCAGAACTTGGATTTGATTATCTAAGAGATAATCTTGTGAAATCTATGAAAGAAAGATCGCTTATCCGAAGACCACTTCATTATGCTATTGTCGATGAAATAGATAGTATATTGATTGATGAGGCAAGAACTCCACTTATTATCTCAGAGCCTAATGCTGAAGCAACTGAGAAATATCTATATTATGCACAAATTGCAAAATGATTGACGCCTTGTACGGAAAAGAAAAAAGTATCTAAATGACTTCTTCAAGAACTTCTTACTGAATCTAAAACAGGCAAAGATCAAGAAGATGATGGTGATTATTATATTGATGAAAAAACAAAATCTGCATCATTGAGTTGAAAGGGTATAACAAAATTGGAACAGATACTTAAAGTTGAAAATCTTTATAAGGACCTTGGATATGAAGAGATTCATCATATTGAAAATGCTGTTCGTGCTCAAGCGGTCTATGAAAAAGATAAAGAGTATATTGTCAAAGATAATGAGGTGCTTATTGTCGACGAGCATACCGGTCGTACTATGCCTGGAAGAAGATTTTCCGAAGGATTACATCAGGCAATAGAGGCAAAAGAAGGTGTTAAAATACAAAAAGAATCTAAAACATTGGCAACAATTACTTATCAAAATTTCTTTAAGCAGTATACAAAACTTGGTGGTATGACAGGTACTGCTTTGACAGAAGGAGAAGAATTTGAAAAGATTTATGAGCTTTCTGTTTTGGATATCCCTACCAACAGATCTACTATCAGAGTAGATAGAAATGATAAAGTATATTATAATGAATCTATTAAGTGGAAGTTTGTCAAACAACATATTCAATTTGCTCATGATATCTGACAGCCTATTCTCATAGGTACAGCAAATATTGCAACATCTGAATATGTTTCTAGAATTTTAGAAAAAGATGCTATCACGCATTATGTTCTGAATGCAAAATTTCATGAACAGGAAGCACATATTGTTTCTCAAGCTGGAAAATACAAGAGTGTTGTCGTAGCTACTAATATGGCTGGTAGAGGAACGGATATAAAACTTGAAGCCTGACTCAATGATAAACTCGCTGATAATTATGCTAAATGGATAAAAAAACAGGTACTTACTGAAAAAAAATGATTATCTCTTGCTATCTATTCATCTATAGAATTTGAACTTACGATGGATGGTCTTAGACGTGAACTTGGTATGAGTGACGAATTGATTAAACAAGCTGAAAATGATCGAATCAATCATGCTGGTGTTTCTATGAAAATAAAATTTAATCGTACTAAAAAAACTCCTATCGAGTCATTTGTTACATTGTTTTTTAAGCCTACTGATGTGGAAGCTAAAGAAACTATTGAACAAGATTTTCATTATTGATTGTTTATTCTTGGTACTGAAAAGCATGAATCAAGAAGAATAGATAATCAGTTGAGAGGACGTGCTGGTAGGCAAGGTGATCCTGGTGTTTCTGTTTTTTTTGTTGCATTAGACGATCTTATTATGCGCAAAATGTGAGGAGAAAGAATACAATGAGTAGCATCTATGCTTCTTGGAAAAACAGAACTTGAGACGCTTGAACTTACTCAAAAACAATTTACTAATTCGATTATTAGATCTCAAAAACAAATGGAAGGATGGCATTTTGGTACAAGAAAACATCTTTTCGACTATGATAGTGTGATTAATAAACAAAGACAAGCTATTTATAAAAAAAGAGATGATATTTTGTGAAGTGAGAATGATCCAGAACTTAGAAGATATCTTGTCGAACAGATCAAATTAGAGATTGAAGAAAATATGGCTGATATCGTTCGTCAACAAATACTTAATGCTAAGACCTTGTGACAATCAACTGCCCAGTTTCTCCGTGTAATGGACAAGGAATTTTCTCTAAAAATTGAACACAAACAGTTCCAGATATTTGAAGAGATGACTTTTGATCACCTTCAGGTAGAACTTTCACTCTTTATGCTCGATCAACTCAAAGCTAAATTTGTTATGATGGATGTAGATAGACTTTATCAGATTTTTAAGGAGGTGTATCTCTATCATTTGGATACGCTTTGGATCAAACATCTTGATGAAATGGAGTATCTTAGAGATAAGGTGGGTCTTATGTGATATGCTCAGCTTGATCCTTTGATTGTTTATAAATCAGAAGCGTTTGAAAAATTCCAGATTTTATTATATAGACTCAAATTTGATGTAACCGCATATATTGCTGGTATTGATTTTACTATGGTCCAACAACAAGATCAAGCTCAACAAGTCATTATGGCGAGTTCACAAAGCGAAGCAGAGTATCTTAAGATGCTTCAGAAAGTTAGTTCTGAAGTCAAAGAAGTGAAAATGGAAAAACCTAATGCACCAGAAAAGATGGTGTATGAAAATACCGATGGATTTGAAGTCTTTGAAGTAGATGATAGTAATAAACCAAAGTGAACTCCTGATGTTTTTGATGAACCCGTTGTTCCCCAGCCAGGCGATAAAGCAAGACCCAATGATCCATGTCCTTGTGGTTCTGGCAAGAAATATAAGAAATGTCATTGAGCTCAATAAATAATTTCATTTAAAAAAATGGCTATGAGGTGTTCATGGTCATTTTTTATAAAATTCTTTTTATTTCTTGTTTTCTTTAAACTTCTCTCTATATTAACAAAAATCTTTATTTTTTTACAGAGACAATGAAATCAAAACTATTTTTATTGTTAGTTGTTCTGACTACATTACCATTGTTGAGTTGATGTCGAGATGATGATCCTTGTTCTGATAGTCCTGATAGTAAACATTGCTATCAAAGTGAAGCTGTAGATAATGCTGATCCTAGTCAGTGTGCTAAAATCAGTGGAAAAGAATTTAAACAATATGGATCAAACCCTCCAAGAGATAAATGTTATATGATGGTTGCTGCTAAAATGGGTGATTATGGTATTTGCAATAAAATTAAATGAGGAGAAATGTCCTATACAAAAGCTGATTGTATTTTTGAAGTAATCGGTGAACAAGACGATCCCAAGTGATGTGATTTACTCAAAGGAAAAGATAGATATGTAGAATGTAATCAAACGTTCCGTTCTGCTAATGCTTTGGTAATGAAAGATCAAACTATAGAAAGTCTTACTGAACAAAGTAAAAATGACCCTGATAATGCTGAACTCAAACAACAAATTCAAAAAGCAATGGAAGCCAAAAAAGCACTATTTCCCTATTTGACTCCAGAAGAAAAAAATACCTATATCAAAGAGCAAAGAGAAAAAATTATGGAATGAATAGATGACGCTGATGTAAGTTCTTCTATTTCTAAAGAATATACTGCTTTTAGAACAGCTAATCCTACTGCTGATGTTATAACTCTTTTGGATAAAATGAAATCTATTGCAGACAAACAAGAAGCTATCAAGCAAGCAGATGATGATGCAAATACACTTGTCGATGCTATTAAAGAACAAATGACGGCAATTGTACAAGCAGGGAAGGATGAAGCCACTGATGTTATGAAAGAAAAAGCTGCAGATTGGATTAAAGAAAATGGAGGAGATAAACTCAAATGGAGTTTGAAAAATTTAGAATGGATGAAAGAAAAATATGATAAATGATCTGAAGCATATAATGCTCTTGAAGAAAAATATCAAAAAATAAAATGAGTATATGATCAGGTTAATGGTATTTATACAAAAATGGATGGGCTTGATACTCTTGTTGCTCAAGGTAAATTGACTGCTGATAAGGCAAAAGTTATCAAATGAGCGGTCCTACTTCAAAACTGACTTACTGCCGTGACAGAATATGTTCCTGTTTTTGGTAGTACGATTTCTAAGATTACCGATGCTACTTTTGAGGCAACAATTAAACTTGCCGAAGAAAGAGCAAAAAGAACTACAGCACTTGATAAGTGTATAAATGATCCTTTGAATTGTGATACAGACAATATTAGTGGATATTAATTGTTTGTGTTGTTAAATAAGATATAATAAAAAAAACGGAGTATTCCGTTTTTTTTTATTAAGTTATTAGTTTTGAACACAAAGAGAAAAAATTGTTTGAATAAATGTATTATATTAGATAAATTATTTTGCAGGAGTGGTCTCGGCAGGTGGAGGAGTTGTTGTAGGTACTGCTGGTCCTGTTGCTTCTGCTGGCGTTTCTGGTAGTTTTGTTTCGTCTGTGCTTATTCCAAGTCTTGCTTCCATTTCTGCATCCACAAATTCTCTCTTTCTTCCATATTTTTTTCCTGAATATTCTTTGAGAATAGCAACTATTTTTTTGTTTTGATAATCTTTTGTGTAGATCATATTCATACTAAATGCACGAGTAGTCGCGTTATCAATGTTTAACTTTACGTATGCTTTGTAGTTTGCTATACCTACGATATCTTCCTGTGAAAGTACTGGTGCATATTCTTTCTCCAAAAATTCTGCATCTGGTGCACCAACCTTAAATGATTGCATCGTACCAACGTTACCAAATACTGCTGCTTTTACATCGTTTTTTCCACCACCAGCATCACCAAGACCTTTTGGTGGTTCTAGTTGTGCGATATATTGATGTGCCATGATAAGTGATAGTCTATATTTTCTTGCTTCAGATAAGATATCTGCGAATGTTCCCGATACAAAGTTTTGAAACTCATCCACATATAGGAAGAAGTCTTTTCTGTCTTCTTCTTTCTGTCTTGCTCTTGCCATCGCTGCCGTATAAATCTTTGATACAATAATCATACCAAGTAGATTTGCATTTGATTCTCCGATTTTACCTTTGCTGAGATTGATGATCAAGACTTTTCTATTGTCCATGATATCTTCAAACTTAAATGCAGATTTTGTTTGTCCAATGATATTTCTAATCAACCTATTAGTATTGAATGATACGAATTTTGCTGAGAAATATGGTATAATTTCTTGTTTTTCTCTATCGCCCATGGCATTAAATGTTTTTTCTCGTCGATTTTTTACCGTAGGATTTGTTACTTTTTTTAATTTATATTCTCTATATCATTCGTCAGTGAAGAGTCTTACGATATCAAGAAGGGTAGGTCTGTCTTCGAAGTCTTCAAGCAGCGTTAGGCTTCCGTATTTAAAATATTCCTGGAGTCTTGGCCCGAAAATTTCTGGACCAAACATCTTGATAAATATTTCTGTAGCATCGTTTACTACTCTATCTGCCTCATCCAAAATATTAATTTCATACAGATTTAATCCCATCGGTCTTTCTTCATCTCACGCATCGAAATATACGATATCCTTTGCTCTTTCTTTTGGTATGTATGCAAGCATATCTTCTGCAAGATCGCCATGTGGATCAATAAGACACAATCAATCTCAGTTTCGGATATCTTGTCTTGCTATTGTTTGGAGAAAGACGGATTTTCCTGTACCTGACTTTCCGATACAATAATGATGTCTCATTCTATCATCTCTCTTCATGTACACTGGTGAGAGGGTATTTCTATAAATGTTTGTTCCCAATAAAATTGCATCTTTGAATAATTTATATCAGAATCATTTTCTTTGTCTCACTGTTTTTACAAACTTCTTTCCCTCTTTTTCTATAATTTCTTTGCCTTGTAATTGTTCCTGCGTAAATTTTTCTATTGGTTCCAATATCTCTTCATTGTGTATCTTTTCACCTACCGCTCGATGTTTTGTGTAATCAGCAAGTATGGTATCAAGCTTTCCTCATTTATAACTTTCTGCCAATACTCATCCCATGATATATCCATTGAAATCTTTTGGTATAGGAAGATTTTCCGGCGCTGGTAATACCTTATATTGCATCCATGAAATGATAGGCGAACGATTATAGGTAGCATCTGGAAAATGGAATAATGAAGTGAGTTCGTTTACTCAGAATATATTTTTTGCAAAGAAAAACTTTGTAATGAAATTATTGACTGCAATTTTTCGAAGTGGTTTGAATATCCATCCAAACATATCGGCTTTGCCCTGTGTATCTTCTAATTCATTTCCATACTCATCTCCATAGACAGTCAATGCGTTTACAATCTGATCGACATTTGTTTCAAGATTTGCTTTTTCATCGGAGCTTGTCGTAATCAATATTGCTGAATTGAAAAACGGTAGTGCTGATTCTTCTCCCATAGCATTGAGATAATCTTCTTTTGCTTTTACCATACGTACCATAGTAACACTTTCTTCTTCTTTTCTTGATGTCAAAAGATCTTTGCTTGGTCCGTTAATAAGAAATCCTATAAGCTTTCGTGGCATGATAAGGTATTTTCGCCGTCCTGTGCCATGTTCATACACAGAAAGATTTTTGTATAGTCTATCTATTGCTTTCTGAGATTTTTTGTTGAATTCATCGCCCAATGGTTTGATAGGTATGACTATATTTAATGTATCGTATCTGGATATTTTTCCTATTGCATCGATGATGTTGTTCATAGGGTCATCCGCTTGTTGCTTGTATATTTTGATATTAAATATTGGATCTTTTTTTGGTCTAATTGGCATGATATCGCTATATTTTTTTTTGAAAAATTTGGGTTTTATAGTCCTTTCAATAGAGCAGTTAGGAAATTGTGCTGCAATCGCTCCTTCCAGTAATTGTTGGTATTCTGGATAGGTTGCTACGATAAAATTAAGTATTCCTTCTTCATAGTTGTAGATGAGCGTGGTTTTGGGTTTATCAAATAGATTTTTCATTATACTTTCTTTTGTGCTTAAATTTCCTACTTTGTGAAAATTATGAAACACTTGTCCCATACGTCCTATTTTTTCTTTCATATCTTTTGCTAATTCTTTTTCTTGTTCGCGGTCTAATTTGCTTTGTCCTCTTGGTAGCAATACCTTGAGGTAGATTATTCTATTTGAGTTGAATACATCATAAAAAAATCTTGTCATGTTTCTGACTATGACCAAAAAAAGCATAATAATGACAAATCCAATCGCTCAATCAAGTGCATATGTTCCGTATTGTAATGCTGTTGCGTGTCGTCCTGTAACTGTTGTGGCTGTTGTGGTTGTTGCAGTCGTTTGAGCAGCGTGTTGGTCTACTTGGCTAGGCACTGTAGTAAATCATGGTCACTGTATTGTAGGTGCGGGAGTATATGTTTTTCCTAATAAAAAATTTTTTATTTGAATTGTTCCTCACATCATTTGTATGCATGTGTATTTATCTTTTGCTCGTGCTGTATTTGTTAATTGTGAAATATTTTCCAAGGTTGCTGGATTTTTGTTGTATTGATCTTGAATGAGTTGTTCACATAAACCTAATTCCATATAGTTAGCTTAAAGTTTAAAGTTTAAGGCCTCATCTTTATATGTATTTTTTTTTGGTTTTGTGCTTGAGGCTTTAGTCTAGATTAAGTATATCCCAAAACACTATTTTGTACAAAAAAAAACAGCTTTTTGATTGTGTTTTAAGCCATTTTTCATGAATTATTATATAATAATAGTTACTTTAGTTTTTTTTTGGAAGATTATTGTATATTTCCTGCCAAAAATAGGCAAAAAATGCCCTTATCATAGAGCTTGCATACGATCCAAACAATATACTTAGAAAGAATAATCCATATACTGTTCGTTTAACCCCAGGATACTGGATAATATTGAATACTATGGCAAGATATATTATCATGATTGGTATCAAAAGAATGACGAGGAGATTAATCGAGAAATTAACCAAAAGAATAGTCTGTATTCTTGAATATTTTAGTGTCTCTTTCATGTTTTTAAATGATAAATCACAGCTTTTGAGAACGGCTTCGTATACTCATTTTCCTTCTATTGTCATTATATATCTTGTGTACACCTTTAGTGCGTTTACTATACTCATGACTCCGAATCGTAGAATCAACAAAAAAATAGTGAAACTTCCGTGTAAACCTCCAGA
Organism: uncultured bacterium; assembly: GCA_903953935.1. Lineage (GTDB taxonomy): Bacteria > Patescibacteriota > Gracilibacteria > Absconditabacterales > Absconditicoccaceae > CAJBLF01. The sequence goes on along the minus strand of CAJBLF010000012.1, from coordinate 20,834 downwards.
TACAACTATCTTGAGTAAAGCTAATCGATATACAGTGGGAGATATTACTAAGGAGGCGATTCCATATTCAAACATAGGAAAAAAATTTTCCCTTCATTTTTTGAGTGCAGTTCTGATGCTTTTGTTTTTGTCATTGAGATAATATATTATGGCTGTCAATCCTACTGGATATACTAGTGAATATGCTATAAACAGTACAATTGCTATCCCAATTACTCGATTTATTACGTGATTATTGTTTATTTCGTTGATGAAAAATTCAGTTACTTTGCCTACATAAAGTCCATTTTCGTAGTTTCTTGCAAATAGCGTGTTTATGTTGAGAATAATCAATAAGCTCGCAATCAATGAATGAAAAAATGATGTCGCTAATGTTAATCTTATGATTTTGCGATTGTTTTTCATATAATCGATTGAGTTTTTGAGTATCGATTTGAGCATACCTTGTATGTACTGAAAAAAACCTGGTAGGCAATAGAAATTTTTAATTCAAGGTCCAAAACATATACATGAAAGCTAATTTCCCTTTTTCCAACCTCTAATTTGTGCGTTTTTTTTGTCTAATTACTATTGCAAATTTTCTCTAAATATATATAGTATTTCTGCATTTATTTTGTATCTAATTCCCATGAGATTCGTCAAAAGATTTATTTTTGTAGTCATTCTTTTGGTGTTGGCTTTTTTTATCTATCGTTTAATTAGTCCAAAAGCAGCAAACCAACTTTTGCTCGATATTAAAACGTTTTCTAATGATACTATAGGTACTCGTTTTTCTCTCAGTGGTGAGGTGATTGTAGCTACTTGACAAGTTCTTGATGCTTCAGGTACACTACCTGAACTTACATGATCTCTTGTTGAAATTACTGGTGATGATGAACTTTTGCTTACTGATACTGAATTGTCTCAAGAGCCAATTACTACATGATATAGTGATACGTGATATAGTGATACGTGATGAACACAATCTACTGGTAGTGTTTCCTCTCCTTCAACGGTAATTGTTCCTCCTACACCATCACCGTCTCCTAGCACAAAACCAGCTACTCCTACTTCATCTAACGGACTTTCTACCAAAGATAAACGTGATGCTAATCTTATTCTTCAAGGTTTTGGCAACTAATATACCCTTATTTATTATTGTATTGTAGAATGCATCTAACGCTCAAAGACTATATAAAAAGTGATATATCGGATATTCAATCTATTGTTACTACGTATTTGGATACAGCAAAAAAACTTAATGCTGACTATTTTTCTTTTGTGAGATTTCATGAAGATTATGTAAAGACTCATCTTGATGAATTTGCTTCCAGACCATTGAAAGCTGCACCTATTGGTATAAAAGATATCATTCTTACTCAAGATTATATTACGTCTTGTTGATCCAAAATACTTGAGGAGTATGTTAGTCCTTATAGTGCTACGTGTTTTCTTAACTTAGAAAAAAATGGATGATTGATGATAGGAAAAACCAATATGGATGAATTTGCTATGTGATCTACTACGGAAAGTTCCTATTTTGGTAAGACCAAAAATATTTATGGAACTGATAGAACTCCTGGATGAAGTTCTGGTTGATCTGCTGCTGCTGTTGCTTCGTGAGCAGTTATTGGTGCCTTGTGAACTGACACTTGAGGAAGTATTCGTCAGCCAGCCGCTTGGTGTGGTATCGTGGGCATAAAACCAACCTATGGAATGGTGTCTCGTTATGGTGTACAATCTATGGCATCTAGTTTAGATCAGGTTGGAGTCATGACACAAACTGTCGATGATGCTGAAATATTACTCAAGGCTATTGCATGATTTGATCCAAAAGATTCACAAAGTGATCCGAGGGCAGATGATTTTGTTAATGACCAATCACAAATTACCAATGACCAATGTAAAAGATTTAAAATAGGAGTCCCTAAAGAAGCTTTATGAGAAGGTTTAGATCCTCAAATTAAAAAAATATTTTTGGCTACGATAGAAAAACTTCGTGCAGAATGAATTGTTGTGGAAGATATTAGCTTGCCTATGCTTGCGTATTCTGTGCCGATGTATTATACATTGATGCCTGCAGAAGTGAGTACTAATCTTGCTAGATTCGATGGAATCAAATTTGGTCTCCAGTCAGATAGTATGGATGTCGATACGCTTCAAAAATATTATGAAACTATTAGGTCTACGTGATTTGGTGACGAAGCGAAGAGAAGAATATTGCTTGGTACCTTTGTTTTAAGTTCAGCGAATTATGAATGATATTATCTCAAAGCACAAAAAGCGAGAGAGGAACTACAAGCAGAATTTGATACTATATTTACACACTATGACATACTACTTACTCCAACGGTCCCTGAGGTTGCATGGAAAATTGGTTCTAGAACTGATGATCCTCTCAAAGTATATTTAGCTGATATGTACACTATTCCAGCAAATATGTGAGGTTTACCAGCGATGTCCATACCTATGGGAATGGTGGAAGATCAATGAGATTTATTGCCAACAGGGATTCAACTTATGGCTCAGAAATGGTCTGAAGATAAAATTTTTGGTTTTGGTAGGTATTTGGAAAAACTCATGAAAAATGAGTAATGAATAATTGACTATGAAAGACTTGCTTTTTTATGCGCTATTATATATGACGATAGTCCATGAATTGACACGTCAAATATTGTTTATTCTTGATTATTGCTAATAATTTACTGTTTTGATCCGGTCGTTCAGTGGATAGGACATCCCGACAGATCGGGATAACCCAGTTATTTACTACTGATAAATTCTACTCATAGTTGTATTATTGAAAATAAAAGTTATGTTAAATGTATGATCCGGTCGTTCAGTGGATAGGACACAATCCTGCGAAGATTGTAACCCAGGTTCGACTCCTGGTCGGGTCAATATTAACTAATAACTAATAGTGAAAAACTAATAACGAAAAAATGTTTTTAATTTAAAATTTAGCATTTAAAATTTAAAATTCACACGAACGTGTGTTATGGGTGATTAGCTCAGTTGGCTAGAGCGTTTGCTTGACGTGCAAGAGGCCACAGGTTCGAGTCCTGTATCACCCACCATAGTATCCATAAATGCTGACTTTACGTCAGTTTTTTTCTTTTTTCATAGTGCTTGACAAATGTTTTTCAATGAATATAATTTCAACTTCGTTTTATCATTTTTTTTGTATACAATGGACGATGTGTTACCTAATACTCCTGAACAACCAGCACAGCCTACTATTGATCAATCTTTATCTTCTGAGAATGCTGATGACGCTTCTCCGGAGCAAATGAAATTTACTATTAAACAACGTTTGTGAAGACTACTTATGACCACAGAAATCAAAGATAAATCTCTGGTACCCAATCTTATAGAAATCAAAAATAATATGTATGAAAACTTTTGTCGTACATGAGTTTGGGAATCATCATACATAAATAAAATATTTTGGTTGTATGCTGATAAGGATCAGGATATAAAAATTGTCAAACCTCAATTAAAGCTTTTTTCTCAATATCCTCTTAATGTTCCAGATGTTTCCAATAAAGAACCTATCAGAGTAACCCAATATATCAAAACATTAAGATTTATTAGAGAGTGATTGCAGTCTACTATACAAAGCATTAGACCTCTTGTTGCTGACGCTAAGCAATATGCAGAACAACAAGTGAGAAAAGAAAACGTTGGTACTTTTCATACTAATTTTGATATGGAAGATGAAAAACAGAATGAACATGTTCTTGCAAAACAACATCTTCAAACATCGATGCTTTCCAAAAAATATGATCTTGATGGTCAATATGATTATGATTGGTTTCTTCAGGAACAGAATATTATATCTGACACATATGATGCTAATAATTATCACGACATAATGGTTTTTGCTTTATTGTGATTTCATTATTTTAATAAAAAATCTGAGGTATATGATGCCTTTTTGCCAGAACACCTTGAAACCAAAAAAATAACATTTACCTTGCCTGATTTTCATCCTACTACACTTTCTCTTTGAGCTTTTCTTAAGATTATAGAACATCTCGATTTCAAAAAACACCTCTTTGCTGTGTAATGAGCATTCATATTATTTTGATTTGATTTGTTTTTGGATGAAATTTTACTTTAGCAAAATGCCCGCATTAGCGGGCATATTATGATAAAGAATGATTACTTTTTCTTGGTAGTTTTTGCTGCTTTTGGAGCTGTTTTTGTTGTTATTTCTACTTCTTTCTTCTGAAAAAATATCAGATAAATGATTGGTAGAATACCTAAAGTATTCAATAAAAATATAATGATAAATCGAGTTAATTGTTTTTTTGTTCCCGCTTTCCAAAGTGCTATTCCTTTCCATATCATATCTCGTACCATAAGTACTATCAACAAAACCATTGTTCCTTGTACAAAAGCTGTTTGTGCTCATTGTGTAGCAATTGCTGCTGTTTGTGTGTCCATTATATTATTTTATTAAATAAAAACTATAGAGTAAATAATTAACTAATTAAAATTCTTCCAGCACCTGATTTTTCAATTTTTCAAAGTTTCAATAATAATGGTTCAATATCTTCTTCAACAGCCTTTTCATTGACTCATAATTGTACGGCAATAGCTTTCACCCCAAGTGGTCTATCTGCTTTTTCTAATATTTCTAAATATTTTGCGTGAAGGGGAGTCATACCGCCTTCTTCGATTTGACTGTGAGCAAGAAAATCTTCTCGAAGGGTCTCAGTTAATGTTTTTCAAATCTCCCCTCACCCCTCTTTGTCAACAGGAGAACGCGTGATAACAAAGTCGCGAATTTTGATACAAAGATTATGAATTTCTCTTGGTACAGATCCTACTTTTGCACTAATTTTTCAAATAATTTCATCACTGGTTTTGATTTCATATTTATCGAGATATTTTTTTATGATTGTTTCTTTTTCATTTTGTGTGTATTCCATGAAATGAAAATGATAGACAAATCTGTTTTTGATTGGTTGGCTTAACGACTCAGACTTGGTCGTTGCTCAGATAAGAGTAAATGGGTTTATTGGTATCCTTACATTACCACCTTCTGGCATTACCATATCGATGACAAAATCTTCCATCGCAATATATAATACTTCTTCTATGTTTGGTTTTAACCTATGAATTTCATCGATAAATAAAATATCTCACTTCTCGAGTGTATTGAGAATACTTATAATTTCTGATGGTTTTGTAATCGCATATCATGTTACTGCTTTGATATTTACCTGTCCTTGTCTGGAAATGATATGTGCCATTGTTGTTTTCCCAAATCCACTGGGACCAGAAAATAGAATATGACCCATATGTCATTTCCTTTTTTTTCAGCTTTCTATTGCTGTTTTTACCACACCCTTGATATGCTCTTGTCCAATAAATTCATCGAAAGTATCTGGTCTGCCTGTGTGATTGATATTCATTAGTTTATCCGTGTTTATCTTCTTTACTTCCATACATTCAACGCTTAAACGCTAAAATGACTAAACGATTTTAATAGATTCATTATTTATTAGTCTTTTTTGTTGAGTTTCATAAATCTTGGATAGTGTACCATCAATAAGATGAAGAATAATATTGTCCAAATTGATTCGCCAAGTACATCAGTCTTGAATGTTGCGTTTCTTGCCTGGATAAGTGTTGTTTTTTTATCTTCCTTACATTTTGCTATCTCAGTATCTGTTGGATATGCCATGTTGTTTTGATTGGCGACTGTAGGCTTAGATACTCCCTGAGTACACATATCTAGTTCGTAATATCTTTCTCCAACTATATATTCATCATTGGTAATGATTACTTTTTTTCCGACAGCGTACAGTAAAAACCCTAGAGAAACCAATGTTCCTATTACTGCTACAAGTGTCATAAGAAGAAAATAAATTCTAAGAATGCTTCGTCCGTGAGATTTAGTTGCTGGTGTACTTGTTGCCATGATTTTTTTTGAAAAGAATAAAAATTATTTCTGTTGGATTTTATAATATGCTTTTGTATTTCCGATTGGACTTATAACATAGGTTACGTTTCAGGTATCAAATCTGATATTTCCGTCTAGAATTGCAAGATTACTAATCAAAAATTTTGTGGTTCAGATTTTTTCTTCTTTATCAAGTGAAAAAATATTTCCGTATCGTTCAAAATTGTTGGTGAAATATATCTTGGTATTTGACTTTACTACCTTATATCTTTGGCCAAATATTTCTATGTATCATACATCGAAATTTCCATTTTGTAATAGATTTAGATCGACATATACATTTGATTCTGGCATATTATTGCTTCCTGTTGTTATAGATCATGGAACGGTGCTAACAATTTGATTCTGAATTGTTTCACTGTTTATGTTTTGGAGTATCTGATATTTTACTTTGAATCTGTAGAGAAATAATGCTACTTCATATCTTGTAATGGGATTTTCAAATGTGACTGCATCAGCAGGACCAATCATTCCCATGTCCTGTGCTTTTTCAAAATAATTTTTTCGTCGAGGTATAGTTGTTTCATCTAATTTTTTCCCTTCAAAGAGTCTTATGATGGCAGCTATAAACTGTGATTTGTTTATTGTTCCCTTTGGTGTGAAATATCCATTTGATCATTTCATGATTCCAAGTTGACATGCTTTTTCTACATAGGTCATAAGTGATCAATCTGCGTCTGAGATGTCTTTGAATATACATTCGCTTGGTAATGCTCCACTACTATCTTGTCAGAAGCTGTAGATATTTGCAAAGAGACTTATAATCTTTGCTGCTTGTTCTCTATTTAATATTTCAAATGCTCTGTATTCGGCAATGGTTTTAAAGTTAGTCAATCCATTGTCGTTCATCCATCTGATTGATTCTAATAATTCAGGATCATTATTTATGTTGATGGAATCTGCTAGTGATGAAAAACTGTCCAAAATCCCACTATTTATGCTTTGTCCTGTAGCTACTATTCCATTTAATTTGTTGAGCATCATAAGTTTTATGGTTTCATTACTGACTATGTTTCTGAATCTGTAGATATATATAGCCATTTCTCTTCTCGTGATGCTTGTGTCAAATGATGTTTGGCTGTTGAGTGTTGTAAGTCATAGTGCTTGTCACTTGATATAATATTCTCCCCATCGAGGTATTTTACTTTCGTTTGATACTTTCCCTTCAAAAATTCTTACTAATAATGCCATCGCTTGTGGTCTTGTGAGTTTTTGTGTTGGAAAAAATTTATTGTCTGTTGTACCTTTAAATATTCCTCGTTTACATGCGTTGGTTACGAATTCTACAAGTGTTGGGTTTATTGTACTTGTGTCACTAAATGTACACAGTGTGTTTTTGATACTTTGTGTATATCCAAGTGCGATAAATGCTTGTCCGATTATTTTGGCAGCTTCTTCTCTTGTTAATCCATCATCAGGCCTGTAGTCTATTTCATTGTCATATTTTGTTAATTCATTGTCATACATCCAAGCCAATGCTTGTGCAAATTCTGTTCCTGTATATGTTGTAGTTGTTGTGTTGACGTTTCCTGTTGTCCCTGTTCCTGCTGTTGTCCCAGTACTTACTGTTCCTGTTGTTATCGTTCCGGTAGTTATCGTTCCTGTTCCTGTATTTATACTTATTTTTTTTGTTATCGGATCAATTATTATTTGGAAATTTCCCGTAGTTTCTGCTTTTGCAGGAAATATGACACATACGGTCACTATAATAAGGAGAAGTCAGAGTAGTTTTTTGCTCATAAGAAGACAGACAAATAGATAAAAATTGATATATGTTTCGCTAAAAAAATCAGACGAATAGTCTTATGATAAAATATATCAAATGGAGGTGTCGTTTCAATACTAAATGATATAGCTACATCATTCACTATGCTTTTTCTTTTTTTTATATTTTATATGGAAATGCCTTTTTGAGTCTTTTGACAAAATAGCTTGAAAATTTCGGACAAAACCTTAGTATTCAAAAAAATCTTTTTATTTTTTTGTTGTTACCCTAAATCACATGACTCACGTACAAAGAACTTTAGTGGTATTGAAACCAGATAGTGTAGGTCGTAGTGTGACTTGAGAGATTATTTCCCGTTTTGAGAGAGCATGACTTCATATTGTAGGTATGAAGATGCTTAGACCTGATAAGGATTTTTTCTTTCATCATTATGAGACTATTTGAACTATGATTACCAGACATGGTCAAAAAATATTTGATGATACCGTTGCTACTATGATGAAAACTCCTGTTATAGCAATAGTGCTTGAGGGTGTAGAAGTTGTTGAATATGTTCGCAAGATAGTTTGATCAACAGAACCTAAATCTGCTGCTCCTGGTACTATTAGAGGAGATTTTGCACATATGTCTTATACCTATGCTAACGATTCACAAATAGGAATTCCTAATCTTGTACATGCTTCAGGAAATATAGAAGAAGCCAAAGCTGAAATCACCCATCGATTCACTTCAGAGGAATTATTTGATTATGATCCGCTTCATACCCAATACACTCGTTAATCTATTTGATTAAAATAGTACAAGATTAAAATATTAAAAAAATTAGCTAGTCCACCAATAAACCAAATATTTTAATTTTCCAAATCTCAACCCTTTTAATTTGTTACGTTATTACCAATGAAAACATGAATACATGGAAATTATTTTAAAGATGTAGATGTTAACTGTATCTGTGGTGCTAAATTTACCGTAAATACTACAGTTCCTGGTCCACTTAAAGTGGAAACTTGTTATCAGTGTCATCCAGCATTCAACAAAGATAAAGTAATCAAGAAAGTTATCAAAGGAAGAATGGAGAAATTCTTGGAGAAACAGAAGAAAATGGACTCTATCAAAAAAACTAAATAACTTTAGCTTGAAGCTTAAAGCATAGAGCATAAAGCTCAAGTCTTTATTGATGGTTATGCTGAGAAAACAGATTATGAGAAAATATGTAGATGTTGATACTATTTTTCATATTATTTGACATAATGCGAGCGTATTTATAATTTTGACCTTAAGGACACTTATTTTTCTTTTGGTTTTGTATGTCTTGTTTGTTGTTTTGGATAGATATATCATTTGGCCGTATTTGCCTTGGTTCTTTGGAATACTCGGTATAGGTTTTTTTGTAAAATATATTATTGATTTCCTCAATATTTATTTAGACTGATTGATTCTTTCTTCTGGTGGTATTACCATGTTTATGCGAGAATGACTTTTTGATTATAAAACTGATTTTTTTGAACGAAGCAAGATAGAAACGGTATCTCATGCTCAAAATAGTTTTTGGGATAAGTTGTTTTCCAAAGGTGATTTGGTAATCAAACTTGAACATGGTATAGAATATCCTTTTGATAATATCAATGCTCCTCAGAAACAAGCTGATAAAATCCTCAAATATAAAACTCAATTTGGATTGTCAGTTTCTTCTGATAAATCGACTACTATCAATGATGAAAAAATGGCTATTATTGCTGAGGCATTGAGTGAAGTAGTGAAAGAATATATGGATAAGAAAACTTCTGAAAAAGAAGATGAATATGATGACTACTAAATAGTATAAAACAAAAAAATATATAAAACAACAAAGTTTTTATATATTCGTTATATTATCATGGAAAAAGATCATGATCAGATAATTGTTGATTTCATAGAGGCTAATCCAGATGTTGAAAAAAGAGTTCTCATGGCAAACGTTAAAAACACATTGATTGATTTACTTTGAAAGAAAAAAGTAGAAAAGGCGCTACAAGCTATGGGTTTTACTAACACAGAAACAGGAAAACAATTAATTATTAATCTCTATGCTGCTGCAAAAATCAACCATGACATACTCCCTCAAAACATAGATGGATTAGAAATTGAATATAGATCAATGGGACGTACTAGTTTTTTATAAAAATAAATATGTCATATATACAAGCATATTTATAGTAATTTAAGTTCTTTGAGTACTTTTTCATATTTCGGGTAATCATTCCCGAATTTTTTTTGCATATATTCTTGGAGAATGTTTTTTCGGTCAGAGAAACCATTGAGATCATCTGATGAAACTTTGAAACTATTTAATAAGTTATCCATATTTTCTATATCTTTTTTGAGTCTGATGTCTTTGCATGCTGTACGGAGATCTGGCTCGATGAGTTCATCTATCTTGTCGTAATCGATATGTTCGACGTTGAGTGTCAGTGAAATATTTGTTAAATTTGGTTGTAGATCTTCTTTGAATTGGATATTCCATGCTGGTGAACTAAAATATCATTTATTTGTTTCATTGATTGTTTGAAGCTCTGTGAGTAATATATCTGTGCTTACCGCTCATGTGCTTCTGATGGTTACTTGTGGATTTATCATCAACGGCAATGCAGTAACTTTTTTGTTTGTTGTATCGTACTGAAAGACATATTTATTTTGGTTGGTTTCCAATGAACTCGTAGATCGCACACTTCCTAAACATAAATAATTTGTATGCGTGAATGGTTGGTGGAGATGTCCTGAAATAAGCTTTATACTTGGTATATCTAAGAACTGATCGTTGAGTGCTATGTCTTTATAATTGAACTTTGATTTCTGTCATGGAAAAGATGTTCCGTTAATATAGTAATGATGAAAAATAGTAAGATTTGGATTTTTATCAATTTGCTCAGCGAGAAATGTATTTATATATCATGAAAATGCTTCATGTTTGTGAGTGGACTTTTCGAGCACGGTAGAAAAATCGCTAATAGCTTTGAGTCTTTCGTTTTTGGGATTATATGTAATTGTTTCATGTTCTTCAGGAAGAAAAAATGGTAATAATAATATGTCTTCTCCTTCTATAGTTGTTATTGTCGGTTTAGTTATGAATTGTATTTTTCCTCATTCTGAATCTTGTTTAATAAACTCTGAGCTCTGTATTATATTGAAAGCTTTTTGTGCTTCTTCAAAGACAAAAGAATTTCCCAATCGATCATGATTACCTGCAAGTATATATACGTCTTTCCCTTGTTCAAACAACTCTAAGAATAATTTATAGAGCTGAAGTAAGGCGTTTCTATCGTAAGCAAAATGGTAGACATAGTCTCAGAAAAATACAATAGTCTTTTCGTCGGGATATGTAGAAAAAACATCTCTGAGTCATCACAGAATCTTATCTTGGTAACGTGTATTGATGTGAATATCTCAAATTAAAAGCATGAATTTAGCGTAAAGCGTAAATATTAAAGCCTATTTTGACTTTATAGCTATATTGTGATGATAATAATTTCGTTTGTAAAAAAAAGTCAGAAATGTATAATTCTGGTATGAGAAAACGTTTACGACTTATATTGATTATTGTCTGCATTCTTGTTCTTGCAGGAATAAGATTATTTTCTCCTGAAGATACGCGAATTTGTGATGGTAACATTTTAGTGAAACATGGAAATCCTAGTGCTAATGGCTCTGGATTTTTTTCCTTCGGAAAAAAACCTCAGGACGTAACGTGTAATTCATGAATTCTTTTACCTATTCAAACTATTACCATGAATATTTCCACTGATTTTATTGACAATGGATTTCTCCCATCCAAATACACCTGCGATGGTGAAGGATATTTTCCAACCTTAAAAATACAAGATATTCCTGCAAACACCAAAACACTAGCTCTTGTCGTCGATGATCCTGATGCTCCTGCTGGCGTGCGAGACCATCTGCTTTTGGCAAATATTCCTTTGACGCAAGATGTATATGTTATTGTCTCTCAAGATATATTTGATGAATGAGTTCTCGGACAAAATAGTTGGTGAGAACAGGCGCGATGAGCTCCTTGTCCACCCAATGAAGCACACAGATATGTGTTTAAATTGTATGCCTTATCAGAAACATTAGAACTCTCATCGTGATTTTCGAAAGAAAGATTGATTGAACTTATGTGAGGAAAAATACTGGCACAATCTCAAATTGTAGGGATGTATAAGAGACAATAAATTGTTTAAAAAAACTAACCTTGAGATACCAAGGTTAGCGTTGTGTTATTTTTTTGCTAATTCATAATTACTGTATTGACTATCTTCGGTTACTTCTTTGATTGTTTTGATCCAGGGGGGAAGAATTATTTCTTGTTGCTGTTCTGTGAGTTTGATTTGCAACATGCACGTTCCTTTCCATCTATTTTTGAAGATATCCATTTCGAAATATTGATTTTCCCACAAGAAACATATTCGTTCTTTTACAATGGGTACTAAGTTTGGATCGGCTGTAGGAAGTAGATCATAATATTGTTCTTGTGATATTTTATCTTCCAATTCTATATTTACACCTCCTCGGATATTGATTTTTTTGGTATGATAATAGGTGTATGATCCGTTCTGACCTCTTTGTCTGATACGCGTATGTTCTTTTGTGGTGTGCCCTAGAAGGTAATGCTGCTGAATATCTATTACTTGATAGGGGATATCGAGTTTTGTGATATCTGGCATTTCTATGGTAAATTTTCTTTCGATTCTTTGTGGTATAGGAAGCCCTAAAACAGAAAAAATTTCTTTGATGAGTCGATCTACTTTCTGTTTGAATGAAGTGCTGTTGTCAATGACTCGCATATGTGGATGTCCTATCCATACATTTTTTGTTTTGTCATCTATCATTCTTGCTTCTTCTATACTTTCTTTTCTTGTTTCGTTGTTTTCTAGGGTGTAGAATTGTTCTGCTCCATAGGCGGCAGTTACTAGGTGAAATATTGCATCATATCTTTTGTCTCGGATAGATACGATATCATACTTGTGTTTTTCAAGAATGCTTATGAATTCTTCTTTTGGTACATATGCCATACCATCCATAACTCCTCGATCAAGAAGCATCACTACATTTTCATACGTATGTTGTTGAGCAATGGTCTGAAGAAAATTTTCTTCGTGGATTTGGTGAAGGATGATTTGTTCTTGAAATACTTTTGGTGACAAACCCTTTTCAGAAATTTCAGTACCTGCTTTGAAGAGATATGTTGCCGCTTCTTGACAGATAAAAACCTTCCATCCTATGTTTTCCAATTGCTGGGTGATAATGCTCATTGCTGTCGATTTACCTGCACAAGGACCTCCTGTGAGGACAATCTTTTTTATGTTCTGTTTCATATTTTTTTTATTAATTTGTTTTTAGAAAAATTAGCCATTTTTTTTTAATCGTATGGATATGCTAAAAAAAATCAAAACCTATTTTCTTAAATATTGTTTGATATTTTTCGTTATTCTTTTTACATATATATCAAGGATATCTTGTCCTATTTTTTTGCTTATAGTCCATTTTGGATGATTATCTGCTATTCCATTTTGACTTTTTTCGATTAGATTGTCTGTTTCAAAATGGTTTTCTATTTGAAATTTTGTATAATCTTTTGGTGGTAATTGTACCAGTTTTTTATTTATTATAAGCATATTTGATATTTCTGAATTGCCTGCGTGTCAATCTAATGGGCCATGTAGAATATTTTTTTCAATATATTGTTCATCCTCATCGTTTGATTCTTCAAGATTGATTATTGTTATGTTTTCAAAGGAATACTTCTCGATAAATCTATTGATATATACACCATTGGCGTGAAAAGAATAAAAAAAGATATATTTAGCTTTATCTTTCAATGAATTACAAATATCAAACATAACTTTTTCTAATGTCTCTTCAGTGAGCCATAATGTTCCATAAAATCCTCTATGTTCTTGTGATCTTGAAAATTCTAATGTTGGTAAAATTATTATTTCTGGAAATTTTTTTGATACATGTTCAATGATGTAATCTGTAATATATGTATCCGTTCCAAATGGAATAAATGGACCATGTTGTTCGGTTGCTCCTATTGGGAAGATGAAGTTATATTTCTGTCCTTCTTGAAAATCTGTTGCTTTGAGTTCTTTTAGATTCATTGTGATTGTATTTTATTTTCCTAAAAATTTTCTTACTTTATAGTCTATATCTCCCGCACTGTATATTACAATAACACTGTCTTTTTGTGCTTTCTGAATTTCTTTGGTGATGACTGAAAAATCGTCGGTATACTTTCATCAACATTCTTTTGCAAAATGATTGCCTAAGTCATTCAATGTGTGAATATTCTCTTTTTTGATGAATGCGTGATGATCGACAAAATCTTTGATGTTTTCTCTTGCCGCATAGATGTCGTAAATCAGAATATTGTCATATTTTTTTAATGCTTTCTGGAAATCTTTTCGTCAGGTAAGTATCCTATTTATTTGATGTGGTTGAAAGATGACAAATATTTTTTTGTTAGGAAACTTATGCTTCAATGCCATATATCCAAACTCTATAGATGAGGCCATATGCCCATAATCACTAAATATTTTTGCTCCGTTTTCGTTTGTTTTTAGATATTCCATCCTTCTTCGAAGTCATCAGAATGTTTTCATGCTGCTCAATATCTTTGTCTTTGGTTCTTTACATAATTTTGTCATAAGTTCTAGAATGAGTGATCCATTGATGTCATTGTGTTTTCCTCGAATGTGATTAAACGGAATTTCTTTTATGGGAATTTCTTTCGTTTGAAGTTTAAAGTTTGCATTTTTAAGTCACTTGGGAATTAGTATTTTGTTTCTCACTTTATCTGCTAATTGTTTAAAGGCTGAAAGATAGTCTTTCATGTCTTTGTAATAGTCGGTATGATCTAGTTCTAAACTTGTGATTATTGCATAATCTAAATCTAAATACAGGAAGTGTCTTTTGTATTCACATGCTTCGACAAAAAAACTTCGTTTCTTTATGTTTTTGTACTCAAGTGCTTTTCCCGTGAAAACATAATCGAAAATATTTTTAATATCTTTTTTTGCTTTAGTGTTTATTACATAACTTTGGGTATTGAACCCTGGTACGAGTGCTCACAATATTCCGAGTCCAAAATTTGGTACTATTTTTTTTGCGGTATGTATCGCTAGGGCAGTAGATGAACTTTTCCCGTTGGTACCTGTAAATCATATACTAGTAAAATATTTTGATATCTCTCCAAGAAATTGAAAATAATTCAGAATTACCATCACTTTTTTATTGGCTTTCATGATTTTTCTTGCCTGGAGAACCTCTTCACATTCAGCGACTGCTTCAGAATAAATAATAACATCTCCAAGTTGCACCTTATGTTTTCCATGACCAATGATAACTTTGAGTCCTTTTTGTTGTAATTTATCAGTAAGCTCACTTTGTTTGGCGTCAATACAGACGATGTTGGTATATCATAAATCATTGAGTATTCATGCTACTCCAGACATACCTGTTCATCATGCTCAGACTAAAATTATTTTGGACATACCATGATATATGAATAAAAATTTTGACTTATAAAAGTGTAACTAAGATGATGAAAAAAACAAGAAAATCTCTTTTATTGACTTTTTCTCCTAAATATTTATCAAGATAAAAACATAAAAAAATGCCTTATGACAAAAATTTTGATTATTTCGACCCCTCCTGGGCCTGCACCAGAACATATTCGTAAACAATGGGTTGGTATAGAAATTCCTTTACTTGGAATTGAGGATTCCCAAAAACCTCTTGGTAATAGATCTGGTACCGAAAATCTTGGAGGATATCAGGTTTTACCTAAAGATGCTATTGATGCATTAGAAAAAGCAGGTAAACATGAAGCAGTAAAATTCTGGACTCCTTATTTGAGAGTACAAAATTTTACTTTCAAAAAAGAAGTATGTACATTGATTGAATGACGTAATTATCCCAGAAAGATTAAAGACTTGCATGTATTTATGCAGGTTTTTTTTTACTTTGTTATTTTTTGAAACCAACATTGACTTTTCTTTGTAAATATATACACATATAAAAACAAAAATGCGTAGCTTATGAAACCAATAGACATTGTCATCTTCGTTGTTTTTACTGTAGCAATGTTCTTTTATGTTCGACATTTGCTTGTTACTGACTTTACTCCTCACCCTGTTGCTTTTGGGATTTGGTTTGTGTCAGATTTCATCAACTTTATTACCTATATAGATTTTTCCAAATTTTGGATTGCTCCTGCAATAATGCCATTGGGTGCATTTATTATTCTTGTTATAGGTATTATAAAAAGGAAAAAGAACCATCGTGAAACATTAAAAACAATCGATTGGATCTGCATATTCCTTGTCGTCATCAGTCTTGTGCTCTGGATTGTTACTCGAAATGCTATTTGGTCTAATCTTATTGTTCAGATTATAATAGCACTTGGGTTCGTTCCCATTATCGACAACATCTTAAAAAAGAAGCCTGAACCTTTATTCCCTTGGTTTCTTTTCATTGTCGGATGGATAATCACGTGTATATATACACTGATTGGGTATGAATCTGTTGTAGAGCTGGTATATCCCTTTGTTAATGGACTGTTTGGATGTCTTATAATCTTTATCGGTTCATGGATAGTTCTTCGCCGAAGAATAGCATAATGCCATTACTGTTGAGTATGCTCAACAGTTTTTTTTATATCGACTGGTGTCGATATAATTTCGAAATCATAAAAAATTTTGGTATCTCAATTTTTTATGTTTCTCAATAAAAAAAATCCTCCATTGGAGAATCTTATTTTTACCCAGAGGGGACACTAAGCCAAACACTTAATCCTCAAGCATTAGAACTGTATAAATCGGCTATCATAAAAAGCAAAGATTACATAAATGCTATCTACGCACATGTAGAGTATTATCATAAAGACAAGGTAAAAGAATTGTTTGGTGATCTGGTGGTTGCTTAATATTTTTTATGATCTATGGTTGGGTGTGGTATATATACTACCTGCCCAACCCCCAAAAGCTTTTCCCCTCCGACCCCATGTCGTGAAAAAATCAGAATGAAATCCTGAGCTACCGCGACCACTGTAAACAACCCCAGTAGTTTATAGTAAAAAGTGTCAAAAGTAGCATATTAGGTTTTATTATTTATTGACCCCACTATGGTATCATTTAAAAATAGATGGAAAATTATCCAAGAAGAGATGATAGATAAGAAATGAAAAAGGATATATGTAGAGAGGAAGATAAAAGAGCTTATAAAAGCTAGGTATCCTCAGGGTTTAAATTTGAATTCGAGCTATATCTATCAGAAAATGGGCAAACTAGTAGATAAGAAAATTTACGTGCCTATATGGAATATTTGATACTATGCTCACGAGCAAGGATTCGTTAATATTTTTGAGTTACACAAAAGACTTGATGATATGATTAGAATTCATCATTTACCACAAAGAAGTAATTCTGTATATACCAATAAGGAGAAAAAATATATGGAGGAATATATAAGATCTAGAAAAATTAGTGAGGATAGAGGTTTATATATTACATATTAGAAAAAATTATTATATTCTTTATTGGGAGCTTAGGCATTCTTTATTATTGTCAATACGATCTTTGACGATCAGTAGAGTCAAGTTCTTAAAAGATAAAAGATCTATTGCATTTTATAAATAGATCAATATGATCTCAACGTTCGAGGTGTTTTTACGTGATTAGCTATTGGAAAAAAATGGATAAAAAATTAACTGTAGCAGATTTTTTTTGTGGAGCTTGATGATTTTCTGAATGATTTAGACAAAAATGATTCAAGATTGTCTTTTGATTGGATAATCGAAAACCAGCAGTAGAAACACATGATTTGAATCATCCTGGAATGAAAACAACATTTATGAATGTACTTGAAATTGATGCTGATAAAATCGATGATATTGTTCCAGATACTGATATTATAGTATGATCTCCTCCTTGTGTATCATTTTCTTATTCAAATAAAGCTGGAAAGGCAGATAAAAGTTTATGAATACAACTTATAGAACAATATCTTAGGATAGTGCTTTGGAAAAAAAATAAGGGTACATTAAAATATCGAATAATGGAAAATGTTCCGAACTCCGCTGATTATGTAAAAGATGAGTATACTTGGAAAGAGCTATGATTACCATGAAAATGACCTTCACTAAAAATCCCACAAAAACATATATTGTTAGCTTCAGATTATTGAGCACCACAAAATAGAAAGAGGTTTGTATGTGGAGATTATCCTGTTCCTGAAAAAACGCATGAATGAAAGGAAGTTCTTATAAAAACTGTTATGGATAGTTTAAAAAATCCTTTAGATTCAAAAGTATCTAGTGAAATTATAGACCCTATATATTGATTTATTATACCTAAAAAACAATTAACAGACCATTTCTATGATACCACAATAAGTGAACATGATTGGAAGAGAGCTAAGAGATTGAAAGAAGACCATGGCTTTATGTGAAAAATGGATTTCCCTGAAAGAACTAATAGAACTTGTAGAACTGTAACAGCTACGCAATCTGCTTCAACTAGAGAATCAATAATCTTTTGAGCTGAAAAGAACAAAGAATGAAAATGGATAAGCTATAGATTGCCAACCATAAGAGAAATTTCTTCATTTATGGGATTCCCTATAAATTATCAATTTACATGATGAAATGAATCTACTAAATATAAGTTAGTTGGAAATGCTGTTTGTCCACCAATGTCTTCGGCTCTTGCATGAGCTATTCTAAAAAGAGAATGACTAAAAAATCCCAAATTCATTAAAAATTCTGATACTAAAGCTAGTATTGATTTGACATGAAGAACTAGTAATGCAAAAAAACAGGCTCCCAAGAAAATTGATGCTAATTATTCTAGACATATACCTTATCTTAAGGTTGCAAACCTAAGAGTGGAACTATCAAATAAATCTTCTGATTTTGGAAAATGAAAACATAAGTGGGATAGTAATCTTCATCGATGAAGTTGAAAAAGTGCACAATCTCAACAAGTAAAAGACTCTATAATAGCTGAGAAATTAAAGGAAGAAAAAGAATTCCAAAAATTTATTAATGAATTAGAGAATACATTTAAAAAACGTCTCTTTTCTTCAAAAGAAATGCAAGAAAGATATTGTTTATTGTCTAACTCTGAGCACTTTAATCCAGACCAATTATTAGAATATATCAAAGAGATGTTGGACAAATTTTTCCCTGAAAACAAATTCAATCATATTCTTATTGAGAACAAAAAAATAATAGATGGTAAGTCTAATTTTCCTATAAGAGTATTGGCTTGATTATATGCACTTAACCTAGCTGTGTCAAAACTTAAATAATTATTATTGTATCTGTTTAGTTATATATTTTGAATTCAACCAAAAACATTTTTTCATGTATTTCTTTCAATCAGGACCTTCATAAGTATCTTTCTTGTTTTTTGCATGGGGCCTTACATGAGCTACTAGATTTTCTGATATTTTAGGGAGATTTTCAATATTTCAATTTAGAATTCTTTTCTTCGTCTCATTAAACACTCGTCTTACATCAATATTTAAATCACTATAAGGGATATTTCGAAACATAACTTTTTTTAAAGATAAGTTATTGTTTTCGTTATATTGAAAAATAACAAAGAAGAACTTTTTATCTATCATCTCTAATGTTTCAGAATCTTCCCAATCTTGTTTAATTATTTCTTTATATTTAAATGCTGGGAACGAAATGGACTCTTTAGGAACACCACTTGTTTGTATCCTTAGAACCTTCATAGTAACATTAGCTTTTTCAAATTCTTCTATTTTGTTTCAATTTATTCATAGTATTTGTCTTGCTAATATGGCAAGATATTGTTTTGATTCTATCTTTAATGAAACTCATAATTTATCTGCTATTTTTTCAGGTGACAATCATATAAAATCAGCAAATCTATTTTTTATATGTTCTTCAAATGATTCTTTCTTTAATATTGAGAGATCTGTTAGTATTGATTCTTCCTTTTCCTCTTGTTGTGATAAATGTTCTATTATCTTATTTACATAAGATTGTTTTAAACTAAATGCTCTCTGTTTTGCTGTTATGATAGAAAATGGCTGTTCTCTTCTGTTTAAGCTAGTTTGTCATTTAGTGCATGCTCAAAGGTAGAACGTATCTCATTCTGAAAGTTCATCAGCTTTTCATGATTTAATTTTATTTTGAATTGTATGCCAATCTTGTTGAATCATAAGTAAATCTTTTGGCGGGAATTTCCAAATATTAACCAATTCTATAATATAATCTCGAAATACTTTGTTCTCCTCGTAAAGGTAGAAAATCAATAAAAGACCTTTATTTTTCTCCAGAAAACTGGATGTTTCTCGTTCTTCATTAACAATTTCCATGAAATTTATTATATTCATAACTAACCTTTCTTTAGCTACTTTTTTTCAATTTTTCAACTGTTTTAATGGGGATGTCTTTAGCTCAAGTCAAGCTTCTTCAAAATCTGGTTTTTTACTAGAATTTGGCTCGTATCAAAAATAATACTTCTCTATCATGTTTCAGTATCATCCTTTTCTTTTTATATTATCTTCAATCCCATCTACAATAGGTTTATCTACGAACTCTCTCAGCGTCTTATGAAGGAGATGTCTAGCGTACTGTAATATTGCTTCTGGACTTTTTATATCGTATGCTACAACCATATTTATCTAAATATTATAAAGTTTATGCTACTATTGTAAGATAGCCTATTGCCTTTGAAATTCAAGGATATATGTGTATAAATATATCAGCAAAGTAGTGATAAATAATTGGAAAATAATTCTTGTAAATAGTGTTGCTGTAATTATATGTTATTGATTTTATTTATATAATGATGGGGTTTTATGTTGAAAGTTTTTATGATAACTTTATATATCAGGTAGTTTTTATATAGAAAAATATATAATGAAAAAAACAAATTTGTTTTCAATTGTTATTCTTTGAGCTCTTGGTTTTTGTGTTTTTATTGGCTTGGTTTATGCTGATGCTTTCCCAACCGTAACGGCTCGTATTAGTTCAACAGAACCAGTAGCGGGCCAATTGGTTGTTATAGCTGCTCTTGCTTGAGATGATTATTTATTAGCAAATACTAAACTTTATCTTGATGATGTAAATGTACAAACTTG
>CAJBLF010000011.1 GCA_903953935.1 uncultured bacterium | reverse complement strand
ATGTACCAATTGTCCTCAAGATGTAAAATTATGTATAGCATTACCTGCTTGCGGAGATTGAATAATAAATACAGGAGAAAATTGTGTAACATGTCCGACTGATGTAGGGATATGTACATCATTCTGCTGAGATGGCATCCAGGCTGCAGGTGAAAACTGTATAAATTGTCCAGCTGATGTACCTATTTGCGGAATATGCTGAAATGGAATACAAGATCCTAATGAAGATTGTGAAACATGTCCTCAGGATTATGGCATATGTAGTGGTTCAGTATGTGGAAACGGGATCATAGATCCGGGTGAATCATGTAAAAATTGTCCACAAGATGTGAAGTTATGTGTAGACGTACCAAACATAGGAACATGTAATCAGTGTCCATGCCAATTTGCTGATTATGCAAGTGATCTTACCAATAGTGATCAAGTAAGAGCAATTTTACGAGATAAGAAAAAAACAATCCAGTATAGGTTTTCTCAACCATGGATTGTCGATTTTCAACAACAATAAACATATATAATAATTTAAAATTCTTCAATAGCATCTGCAGGGCAAGCGCCTCTTGCTAGATCATACTGTTCCTTCTCTTCTGGTGTAGGTTGTTTTATAAGTTGAGCAGGAATACCTTCCATTTTAAACAGTTCAGGAGCCATCAAAGAACATGTACCACATCCGATGCATTTATCATTTATACCTGCCATGTTATATACATAATATAGATAAAAAAATTATTGATGTTCATGTGTATGGTGTAATTGTGTATCATCTTCTCATTCTTCTTCGTCAAAAAGACCTTTGAATGATTTTTTCTGGTGTACCTCTTTCATTGCATCTTCATCAACAACATTAACTATTTTTGTCTTATTAGCATTATCTTTAGCATGTTTAAGGACGGAAATTAAAGTAAGAACCAATCCTAACAACAAAAACAATTGGATGAAATAATATGATCAAGTAAGCTTAATAGTTTGTGTAGTAGTTCCTACAACATTGATAGCATCACCTATTCCCAAAAAAGCAGTTGCTATAATCCATAAAAAACCAAAATTGAAAAGTGAATCGTTTTCCTTGAAACCAAAGTATCAGATGACAAAATTCTTAAATTTGAAACTCATATTCCAACTCAATAAGACGACAACACTCACTAATATAATTAACAAACTCTTAAATAAACTACCATTAAACAATCGTACAGAATGAGATAGATCATTTACAGGAGAAATCTTAATCAAAGGCAATATAATAAGAAACAAGGCAAGAGCCCAAAGATAAAGAACAAACACTTTCTGGTGTTTGGTAAATCTTCAGAATTTTTGAGCAAATCTTGAGACTTTTGCAGGAAGATTAAATTTTTTATTCATCTCAAAAGACAAAATTTTAAAATATATAGATAGAATAGACAGTAATGATTTATAAAGATTTTTCAAACAATTTTACGATACGCCAAGTTTAAAGCGTATAAGTATCATTAACTATAGGCGCAGGAGATTCGGTAGTAGAAGAATTTGTATTTTGATAAAATTGTCACTTAAGCTCACTGTTCTGTTGGCTTTCTTTGATTACGTTACCTAAATTAAACAATCAATTTATAAGATCACCAGCCCTACCAAATACATTTACTGGAGTATAGACATCATATTTGGGAACATTCATAAGTCTCAATGCTAAAGGAACCAAGAACAATAAGAAAATAGTAAGAATAACACCAATAATCATAAACCTGATACTATTCCATCACTTTTTCTTATTTTCTTCTTTATTATGAGAAAAAACAAACATAATGATAGCACGAATAAACGTATATATACATCAAATCATAACCAAAATGACTACCAAAGCCAAAACGGTTAATATAATATTTTGAAAATCAGCATTTGCATATACAGCATTCATGACAAAAAGAAAAAAGAATTAAAAAATCCGATTATTTCTTTTCCTCTTTTTTTGTTGTTCCCTTTCTTTCTCTATGTTCGATAAATTTTTTGAAAAGTTCGTTGTTTGTCTCTTTAAACAAAAGTTTTGCAACTCTTTCTGAGGGTTGAGCTCACTTTTTAATCCATGAAATGACAGATTCTACGTCACACGTAAAAACATGCTTCAAAGGATCATATGATCATAGCACCTCTTTATATCAAAATTTTACTGGTTTAGTATGTTCTGAAAGAACAACTCTATATACAGCTAAATTTTTTCTTCAATGTCTGGAAAGTCTAATAACTAACATATGGAATGTATAAAAAAATTAAAAAAAGATGAGATAAGGAAATTATTTCAATTTTTCTCTCGATACATGAGATGTCCTCTTCTTATCTTGCTTACAATACTTAGTTAATTCCAATTTTTGAGTATTTGTTTTGTTGATACTCGTGTGATAATTGGTTTTACCGCAGTCTTTGCATTGTAGTGCAACTACGATTCTTCATCACTTTTTTTTGGCCATAAGAATAAGATAATAATAAATAAAGCTATGTTTGAATGACGGTTCCTATATTCACTAACAGCAAATAAATAGATAATAAGTATTGGTTGTTAGTATGATAGACTATTTGGCTCCAGGGAGACTCGAATTTATCTGCCTCTGGCAGACTCCCGACCTTCCCGATATGTCGGGACGCTCTAACCTGCTGAATAGTTCTATTGAATTGGCTCCAGGGAGACTCGAACTCCCGACCTCGTCCTTATGAGAGACGCGCTCTAACCTGCTGAGCTACAGAGCCATAAACCGAACAAACAGTGAACAACTAATAACTAACAGTGAAATATTTTTTTATTCAATAATTGTTAGTTGTTAATTTTTAGTTAAACTCGGTGAGGGCGGGATTCGAACCCGCGAGACATTTTACTGTCTGACTCATTAGCAGCGAGCTGATTTCAACCGCTCATCCACCTCACCATCAGTGTTTTCGGTATAACAAAAAAATCGTGTGGTGATTATATATACAATTGCTGTTGAATTTCAAGAACAAAAGCATACATTTCGATGCATATATAAGCAAGTTTTACTCACTAGAGAGAAATCATGGCAGATGAGATAGGGGGAAGTGGATTAGACGAGTTAAATGCCTGAGGACAAGTAAGGGAAGACAACAACAAAGTCACGGAAGAGGCAGTCAGAAGAATACAGGACAACCAAAAAAAAGCTCAACAAGTAGGTCAAGATATCAAAAACGATAAAGCAACCAATGGTAAGTATGCTAAATTTCTTACGTTTTTACTTAAAGATATCAAAAACGACCACCTCATAAAACAAATATATCACGTATTTTTCAAAACCAGACACGAAGAAACAGATCTAGTACATCTAAGAAAAAACATGAATACTATAGTTGTAGTGGGTATGTTTATACCGTTTTATCAAGAGGAAATCAAAGAACTCGAATTAGAAAACGTATATCAAGATATCTTTAGTTTTGGAGAAGACATCAATTTAACCAGATATATTAATTATATTAAAAAATTATTACCAAAACACCATGACAACATAAATATAGATAAACAAGAATTTACAAAGTTATTGACACAAATAACAGAATACTATCAACTCACAGAGAAACTTTCCAATGAAAATACTATAGAATTTGAAAATACCATCAAAAAAGAGCTTGCATTCAACGAATAAAGAACAAATAACAGATTAAATGATTTTTAGGGTTTTTGTCAACCCTATTTTTTTGTTTAGTATAAGTTTTTTGGAAATTCTCAATGATAGTGAATATACTTAGGTGTATAAATTTTTATTTATGCTACGGGTATGCAGAATAAATACATAGACACACCACAAGCAGTGGAATGAGAAAGTAAAAACCTACCTCATTTCAATTCATACACATATTTCAAGCAACAATTGATGATCAAAAATGTTGATGCAATTTTTGACAATCCAAGAGTTAGCATCAAAAAAGATAAAGATAGATACATTTTCAATATCGACAAACAAAATGCATTTACCATAGCAGAATCAAATATAGAAAGACGAGTAAGGCAGTATTGCCAAGAAAAAGAAACACGAAAGACACAAGAAGATGTATTAATTAAGATAACATGATTGAAAATAGAATATATCAAAAGTACGACACAAGACGAGCTTGATGTTCTCAAAGTCGATATCAACAAGCAGAAAACATCAGAACAAAGAGAAACAAGCATAGAAAACATAAAATTTAAGATAGAAAGAAATATAAAATTCTTAGAACAAGAAAAAGATGATTCAAAAAAAGTAAAAAAAGATGATAAAACAGATAGATTACTACGAAAATCATATGTATCACAAGTACAAGATCGTCTAGATAGACTATACAGAATGAAATCAAGAGTAGAATTACTTGATCAACATCAGAATGATAAATACAAAATAAAACGAGAAACCGTAAATGGGAGAAGAGAAATCAAAGAAGTTGAAATGGGAGATATTAATGATTTCGACAAAAATGAAACACTAAAACAATTAAACGAGTGGATAGAAGATATAGGTAATGAACAATCAGATTTTATAGCGACAAGAAATAGTATAATCAACAAAGAAGCAGGAACAGTGCCCTACTACGAAATAATCATTAATGATAAAAAAGATGCAAGACAGATGCAAAAAACACTCAAGAAACTAAATAATCAATATGCTATCTTAAATACTATATCGCTCGATGCAGCAAAAAAACAAGAATTAGCACAAGATCTACAGGATTTAGAAGAATATATCAACAAAGTAATTGATAATCCTGATACTTTCAAACCTTCAGAACATCCATTCATACCAAAACATAAGGATGAGTTTTTCAAATTAGTAGAAAACGATGAAACATTATCAAAATTATTCACGTTAAACAAGACTAAGACGGTGATACCAACAGAAAACAAACCAGCAACAGAGACAGACCCACAGGGACAATGAACAGGAAAAGAAGACGCAGATAAAAAAAAGGCAGGAACAGAAAAAGCTCCAAACACCTATACTAGTGCTGGAGAAGCATTTGAGAAATGAGGAATAAATGGAGTCAGTAAATATCGACTAGATCAAAGCAATATGAAACCAGAACAAAAGCAATTTCGAGGAGGCGTAGGAAATCTTGCACTTACAGGATGAATGGTGTTTTTATGATGGAAAATGGTTTCCAGTGCATTTAAAATGATATTCAAAAGCGATAAAGAAAAAAAGACATGAATATACGATTGATCAAATCGAGCATGGTTGGGTATACCTGCAGCCGTTCTTTTCTGATCACAAGCACGAACAGGAGAATGACCAATGAGCCTTTTCAAATGAGGGGCTATGTCATGAAAACTAGCAAATCTTTTTGGTCGGGGAAATGGAACACCTGATACAAACGGAGAGGCAAAACAAGAAGATGTATATAAAGAAGGATTTATAGGACTCATGTGAGCATTTGATAAGATGACCTACCAAGGAATGGCAAGTGTTTTGGAAAAAACTAGTGAAGGAAAGATGAAAATCAAAGAAGATCAATATGAGGGATTTATTGCAACATTGGAAGCAGGTAATGATAATCAGAAAGCATGAGCAAAATTTCTTAAAAAACATGTAGGAAAAACAGATAAAAACGGATGGATGGACCTTACTCTACGCTCCATGGGAATTACATCAATAGAAGATTTAACGAAAGATCCGACAAAAGACTTCAAGGAAACAGCAGCAGATGCTGCTACGAGACTATTCTCTGTAGGTAAATTTATGGAAGATAAATGATATTTGAGAATAAACCCTGAAACTATGTCACTCATCACAGCATATGTAGCAGATCCAAAAGGAACAATAGATGATTTGGAAAAATTAGCAGACAGAGGAGATGTATTTGAAACTGTAGAAACGGTAACAGACAAAACAGGATTAGTAGCAAAGATAAAATTGATAGCAAACACGGATACAGAAAAAGAAAGACTCATGCTAAAGGGATTGAATACATTCTATGAATCTTGGCCTACAGCAGATAAGACAGGATTGGATATCATAGGAACATGACCTATAGTAGAATTCAAAACTTACGGATACACAACAAAGATAGATATGGATAACAAAAAAATGGAGTGACTAAATACACAGACAAAATTCGATAGTTACATGGAAATGTTTAAAGCAGCTAACCTAACCAATCGCATAAAGGTAATCTGTAAAGATAAACAAGCAGTATCTGAAAAACCATTTTATCTTTCCACACCAGGTGACGATATCACCTTCGATAATGCAAAAATATTTTCGACAGATTTTGATACGGAAATCATGACTGCAGGATGGTGAGGAGAACTTAAAAAAGTTTCATCGACATTAGAAAAAAACAAAAAAGAATACTGTGAATATCTCAATAGTATAACTCCCAAATTTTGGAAAGAACAACCTACAACAACATAAATTTTCTATTGAATAACTAATAAGGACTGCTATAGTGGACGTTGAAGCGAATAAACGTCGAAACGAACAAAAAAATCGTTTGAACGCTTCAACGTTTTATCGTTTAGACGTTATTAATGAAAATAACGAACACACTAGCTATTCCAGAAAAACATATCCTCATCATCGGCAATCGATCCTACAAGAATATGGGAGATGAACTGATTTTATTATGAACAGTAAAGATATTACTAAAAGAGGGGAAAAAAATAACGATTGCAGCTTACGATCCAAATCGATTAAAAACATTCTTCAATCAATTTTTAGACACAAAAAAAATAACCTTTGTAACAGAGATACCCAAAGGCATCCGTTCATGGATAAAATATATATTCCAAGGCAAACTTACACAACGAAAATTATACAGAGAAGTTGACGCAGTGATTATCGGATGAGGAGAAATCATTACGGAGGAGAACAAACATTCCTATCGATATCGGTTAGCATCACTAATCCCCTGCCTAAAAAAACCACGTTATCTCATGTGAGGCATTCAATTACCAAAAAAAATTTTCAACAGAATCCTCTTCAAGATACTCCTTAAAAGAACAAAACATATCTTCGCAAGAGATCATGAGACAGTTCACGCATTACAGGAATATGGATATAAAGATGTAGAATTCTTTATGGATACAAGCTTTTTTGCATACAATCGAAAATCAGCAAAAAATTTTAAAACAGCAACATTTCAGCAAAAATACATAGTGGTTAATATCAATAAAAATGCAGAACAGTTTCTTCCAGAAATTATCCACGAGGTAAAACGTTATTACAACAAAGGATATGAAGTACTCTATGTGCCAGTTGCCAAAGGTAATAACACACAATATGATGATATGCAATATGCAAAGAGAATAAAATCAGGAGCAGAAATAAAAAATCAGCAATTTAGTATATTGGATTGGGAAGAAGATTTTGACGGATTTACCAAGACACTAGCACAAGCAAGTATGGTTATAAGCAGTAGATTACATTTGTTTTTACTAGCAAGCTTTTTAGGCGTACCGACGAAAGTATATCCCTATCAAAAAAAAATTATCAAGATGGAGAAAATAGTTAAGGATTTACTTTAGACAATACCTATGAACAAAAAAGATTTTGAAAAACTCATAGAAAAACCAGGATATCACTTCTTCATCTTTTCTTGTCCAGCAAAAATTCCCGTAAATTATTTCGTACATACGCGAATAGTAACGAAAGACCATGAAGGAAATATAGTCCGTCGAGAACTAGGTCATTTTAAAAATAAAAAACATCCCTCAATGGGATATATACATCAAAACTTCTTAGATCCATGGCAAGGAATCACAAAATATCTACGAACAACAAAAACCCATTTCAAAAGCAGGTTAATTTTCCATATAAATGGAGAGAAAGGATCAACAACACAAAAAATAGTGGAATCCATAAATAAAAAAATCACATACTATCCCTACAAAAATAATTATCGACGGATTCGACGCAACAGTAATACTTTCACACAACGGGTAATAAATAATTTTCCACAGATTGATACAAAACTACCGAAAAGAGCAATCGGAAAATAATTTTACATTCTACATTCGATATATGGATATCATTTCTCACGGGCTGTATGGATGAGCTGTTTTCGGCAACAAAAATAGAAAGGAATTCTGGCTTTCAATAGGATTTTGAATACTGCCAGATTTTTTGACGTTTGGATTGCCATTTGCAATAAACATCATCACTATGTTATCAGGAGGAAGCGGAAGCATATTTGGTCAAGCAGGACACCATAACATAGACGCAAAATACATTGACGCAATATATAATATAACTCATAGTTTAATTATTCGAGGTATCGTGTTCTGAGCACTTTGGCGAATATACAAGAAACCTATGAAAGCAAGTTTTGCACGATTACTTCATATTCTCATAGATATACCAACACACTCACTAGCATTTTTTGCTACACCATTTCTTTGGCCAATATTCAACTATAAATTTGACGGTATTCCACGAAGCAATAAAATAATTTTCATACCAAATATCATAGTATTGATTATACTCTACAGTATATATATGTACAAAAAGTTTCACAAAACAAAAAAAACGAAATAGCACAAAAAAGAATTGACAAATATCAGTATATTGATATAAAAAATCACGAAAAAATAAAAAAAA
Organism: uncultured bacterium; assembly: GCA_903953935.1. GTDB lineage: Bacteria > Patescibacteriota > Gracilibacteria > Absconditabacterales > Absconditicoccaceae > CAJBLF01. The sequence goes on along the minus strand of CAJBLF010000011.1, from coordinate 10,368 downwards.
CAAAACCAAACACATATACATATATGATAATCAAAGGAAAAGTACTCGTAAACACTCTTATGTTCCAAATGGAAGTAGGACAAGAAGGGTTTCTGTCAACAGATGCTATCATGATCGTAAACAATGAAGAAATATTCATCAATACCGGTATGAGTATTTCTGAAGTCAAAATGGAGGACAAACACATAATACCTATAAAAAGGACTGGTCCAAACATAGATGACTTTGAAATAGATCTTGATATAGCAATATCTTTTTACAACAACAAGTGTACAGAAGAAGAACGGACGTCAATAATGGAAAGAAAAAACAGTATTGGTCCCTTTAAGGTAGATACCGAAAAATATCATCCAGAAAATTACAGAGAGCAAATGTATCCAAGAATGGATGTCGAAGAATTAGCTAATGCTCTTGCGGCAAACAATTCGATGCTTGAAAATGTTCCTGGTGATGATGTGTATATCGGAAATGTAAAGGTAATAAGAAGGTTGATCAAAGAAAAAATTCAAAAATTATCATTACAAGAATTGAAGATGTTTCAAAAAACATTTCTACCGTTGACCGAGGAACAAATTGAGACAGGAGAAATGGTAAATTATGCAGGAGATGAAAGAATTCATCAACTCATAAATACCAAAATCCAAGAACTCAAAAACCAAAAACAACTGGGAAACATGAACAGAGAAGAACTAGAGACAGAACTTGCATTAGCAAATGAAAACCAGGACTTCGAACGTTCAATTGAAATCGTAAAGATAATGAAAGAAAAATAACAAGCATGAGAGGATGGCGTATTAGCTATCCTTTTTTTTAGTATACGCCCAATAAAACGTACCTTTCCAAAGAGCTTTCAAAAGGTTTATTTTTGTTGCTCATGATGCATAACGCAAAATCTTGATCATAAGCCATAGAGGTTGACCTCGAAATCCAAGCAGATAAAACTTTAAGGTATCAATCATATTTCCATATTTTTTTACAAAAAGCATTCTATGTTTTGCTTTCCTATACGCAGCATGTTGATTGCCAACTCGTGCTTGTTCAAGTTTATTTTTTTCTCTTTCCATATGATGAATATGAAGATCACGAAGGACAATAATAGGATACCCTGCACGATGAATTCTATAAGAAAAATCTAAGTCTTCATAGACAAAATCCAACTCTTCATCAAAAAGCACGTCCTTGAATATATATGCTGGAGCAAAAAGTGAATTTCCAGAATACATCTGTACATAATCTCGCTCTTTTTCTCACAATATCTGGGCAATAGGTCTCGAAAGTCGATAATTAAAATGAGAAAATCATTGATTCTGGATGTGTCAGGTTTTCCTATACATCAAGGTAGGAGTCAAAACAAAATCTTTTTTTATAATAGGTCTATAATGAGATCGCAGTGAGATATTTTTTTCTAGATAATTATCTTCAAACAATTCATCATCATCCATAAGAAGAATGAATTCTCCGATTGCAGATTTTATTCCATAATTTCTAAGTGTACTGGCGTTTCAGCCAATCATAGGTTCTTTATCATCACGTTGCGTACGAAACGATGAGTTTAAATTAGTTATATACTGTATTCTTTTATCTTGCGAAGTAAATTCTCCAATGTCTTTGAGATGTTTATCCACAACAAAAATAACTTCAAAATCTTTGAAAGTCTGATGATAAAGACACTCAATGATATTTTTCATATTCTGATCTCCCCTGGTCGGTATAACGATACTCAACTTCATGAAATGTTTAGAGAAGAATAAAGGATATAGTACTAAGTATAGAGATACGCCAAAATTTTTCAATATGTTATAAGAAAATATTCTGTAATGCAACAAAATTGACTTTAAGAATAAAATACTTATGATATATAGGTAAAATAAAAAAAAACAGTATGGACAAGCTACTAGTAATTAGTGTGATCTCAATAGCAATCAGTTTTATCCTCGGATACAAATGTAGATTGAAGATAAAAGATAGCATATTAGCGATCCTAACGTTGACGATTATCATTGTTGTGGTTACGATTCGTTATTATATAATGATTCCTCTACCACCAACAGTACACGATGGACAAATACACCAATCCCTGATGAATGATTATTTCATGCATCTCTTTCAATGGTGGGTAAAAACAGGTGTTATAGCATGTATAATTTTAGCTGTTTGCGGAGCATTCTATATAGGAGAAATGATTCGTTATGCGGCAGATTAAGTATATATGTAAATATCCTCTCTGCTAATCCGTATTCCTGAAATCAGGAGGGGTTAGCATTTTTTAATATTGACATACAATAGGAAATATATATAAATAAAAGACAAACAAATAAGAAAAATCACGCACATTAATCCAAAAAATTATGCAAGAAATTCCATTGTTTAATATGATCGTATTCACGATCGCCACCTTATGGTGGTTCATGAACGGCAGTATTTGGAAATTGTACAGCGATGCTGGTCAGGACAAGCACATTCTCTGGGGAATGGGTATTGCAATCGTTACCTTCATTTTCGCAGCCATAATGTGTTATGACAGCGCAATGTCCTTCCGTTATAACTACGATGTGACCGCATGGCAGTTTATCTATCTGGCAGCGACATTATTCATCGGCGGCCTTAGCTTCTTTTTGGGCCAATGGCTCGTACAAAAAACAAGCAAATGGCGGTTTCGCTGCTATCAATATTTATAGAGACATGTATCAATGCCTCTACACTACCCGTCTTCAGCATTTCTGCGAAGATGGGTATTTTTTTATTTTCCATTGTTTTCAAATACTAAAGCACTATACACAATGATAATTAGATTTAGAATCTAAAGCCAGTATGTATGCTCAGATTCCTTAAAATATTTCTCGTTTTCATAGTACTCTATCATCTCCTGGTAACAATAATCTGATACGGAATATTTGGTTGAACATTCCCTCAGCTACCTGCCTTATTGAGAGATTTTGTATGGATGATATTTTTTGTCATCATAGCAATATACAATAGTAAAACACTTATAGCATATCTCAAAACATGGAAACGACCACGAATCACCTTCATTGGTATATTGATATTCGGTGTAGGAATATCGTTCATCAGAGATAAATCAGTCTACGATATCTTTGTAGGCATCAAATATGGGCTCCTCTATATCTTCATTTTCCTCTCAGCGACATATATATGATATCTCTGGAGTAAAAAGGATTCCAAAGGTATAAACTCTGAATTCTACATTATGCATTTCCTAAATTTTCTAAAATATTTACTGATCATCACTGTCATCGGTTGATTTATTCGACAATGATTAAAATTTATTCGACCAGACATATTCCTTCACATAGGATATTGACCATTAAATGATTTTAAATTCGGAGTCAAACCACCAATATATTATCTCACAGGATATCAATGAACATCTAGATGGCAATGAATATTCTCATGACCAAACAATTATGGATATTTTTTGATTGCATTCTTACCTATGATTATATTGATATGCAAACAGAAATTCAGGTCCATACAAGAGTTTTTTAAAGCAAACACTACCACCATACTCAATACATCAGTAAGTATACTTTGGATACTAGCAATCATATTAACCCTCTCAAGGACAGCATATATTGGTGGAATAGTCTGATTGGCGCTCATAAATATTCAATGGATCAGAAAAAATAAAAAAATAGCACGATGAATTCTTATCGTACTTATGGCAGGATTAGTAGGAGTAAGTATTTTGAAATGAGCATCTACCATAGACCACATCAAAGCAAAATTCGGCAGTATCCAATACGTCATAGACAAACCAAGCGGATATGGATTAGGTACTTCAGGACCAGCAGTAAACTATAATGGGACAATCTTACCAGAAAACTATTATATTCAACTAATGCTAGATATCGGGACCTTAGGATTCATCCTACGAACAATGCTTATATTTCAGATTACACGATTAGCAAGAAAAATAGAAAAAAAATTAAAAAGCACAAACAACAACACACAAATGATATATCTTATCTGGAGATGACTTAATATATGACGAGTATGTTTACTTGTTATGGGAATGTTTCTGCATGTATTTGAAGATAGTATGATCAACTATCTCTTCTTTGTTTCCTGGTGAATACTGAGTGGATATGTATCCACCATAATCACAAAAAAATAGACGAAAAAAAATAACTGTATCCACAGCTACTTTTCGTTACTATTTGTCGGTCCGATTCATCGGACCTTTTGGCAAATTACATTTACTTGTCATATTCTACTTCGAGTGAAATTTTATCTGGCACCAGTGCTTTTGGTACAATGATTTGCAAGGTGTTATCTGGCGTCAATTTACTATGAATCTTATCAAAATACACTTGGGGAGGAAGATCAATGGTTTGATCTATCGGTCATCGGTAGCATTCTTCCTTGAGAGGAATCAGATGATCTTTTATTTTTGGTTTAATTCTTTCTCCAGAAATCACAAGTCTATAATCTTTAATGCTAAGTTTAAGGGTATCTTTTTTGACTCATCCCAAAGGAAGCAAAATAACAATCTCTTGAGGAGACTCATAGATATCATAAGGTATACGTGGAGTTTCTTGTTCTTGTTTCATCAAAACATAATTAAAATATAAATTTTTTGAAATATAGGAATTGATATGTGGTCATAGATTTTCATTCCATATCCCTTATTGTTTATATCATAGGGTTTTGATTGGCCTTAAGATCAATACCAACAATTTTAACAATCTGATTTTTTTTCTTTTCAGGATCAGGAATCCAACGAAATCTAATTTCACCATCGTGTTCAGTATCTCCTTCAGTAAGGATGAGAATATCTCAGTTATCAAACAAACTATAGAGCAATCATGATTTGCTTATAGAAATAGCCTTGATACTGAGGGCACTGATAGTATGAATATTTCTTTTAAGGATACCTCATTGATCATACATCATGATTGAACTTGGTATCACAACAATAAAATCCATGATATAATCAACATATTTGCCGATAATAGGAAACATAAAGACGATATCTATTATAACAAAGACAGTAATAATATAGTTCAAATACGTCCCATCCAATCGTTGATAAAAAAACATCAATCAAAGAACAGTAGCCACCACCAATAGTGTTAGAGGAATAAGAATCCTATAGTACAAATATAATGTGCTTCTTCAAAAACATAAGACATTATCAATGCCATAGTTAGTTTGATATTCCTCATATATTCTTTGTCTTAGCCTAGTGTCGAAATTTGAAAAGATTCTCATAGAGATACACTAAGGATTAAATAAGACGTAGGAAGTTTTTTTTCTAAACTTTCACTTCGCCCTTATCCCTATAAGTTGTATAGAGATAAATAATATCATTAGAACGTAGAAAAATTGGGGAAAAATCTGACATAAACCTTACCAATTATATGATCAAAAGGTACAGTATATGGAGATCAATCATAACAATTAAGTCCAAAACAACAACGAGAATCAGTTGAAAATCATCTATTATCACCTAACACAAACAATCATCATGTATCCACTTTAAATTCACTAACACCACATCTTGCTTCTGTTTTGCTTCAGCTTAAATATGGCTCGGGAAGTGTATTACATTGTTCTATATCATTTTCTGTTTTACAGATTTCCACACCATCATGCACTATCTTAACCGTCTCTCAAGGAAGTCCAATAACTCTTTTTATATAGGGAATATTTTTACCAGGAGGAACAAAGACGATAACATTTCCTCTCTCAAGTTGACCAAATCTTGGCGTTATTTTATCTACAATAATAAAGTCATTTTCTGAGAAGGTAGGTGCCATACTTGCTCAAACAACAGTATAGGGATTAGCAACAAAAAACCTAATAAACAACACAATACCTCAGACAAATACCAAAAAAGAGATCATATCAAAAAGATCTAAAAGAAAATATTTTAATTTTGTTGTAAATTTCATCACACAATCAACCTAATGTATAAAATAGAATTGACTCAAAAATACTGATACTTTTTGTGTACATAACAAGCATCGACGTATATGGTCGTTTAATAATTTAACATGGATCAAATTTATAATTTAGAACGGTACATCATCATCTTCCAAAATTACAGGATCAGCTACATCCAAGACATGATCATCATCACCTCCTTGTCCTTTAGGATCCAAGAAGATAAAGTTATCAACAATAATTTCTGTAGAGAATTTGTCTTTCCCTTCGCTGTCTTGCCACTTTCTCGTTCTAAGTCTTCATTCAATATAAATCCTTTTGCCTTTATTCAAATACCTTGCCAATACTTCAGCTCATTTACCATAGGCTACACATCTGTGGTACTCAGCATCTTCAAGCACATTACCTTCTTTGTTTTTGAATTTTCTGTTGGTTGCAACAGTAAAGTTCACTACAGAAGTTCAACTGCTTTCGATAGTCTTGACCTGCAAATTGTTAGTAGCTCTTCAGATAATCATAACTTTGTTCAAATCCATGATTCGATCAAATTATCGTGTAAAAAGAGACGCCGGTTCCGATATTGGGAATAACGTCGATTTTATCCAATCTGTTCGGATAAAAATACGATGAAAAACAATCATCACATAATATGTAAATAATCAAGGTAGAAAATCAATTGAATCTTACGAAAAACAAAGGGATTTTTTTATGGATAAGCACAAAAACCTTCATAATAAAAAAACCCCCGAAATATCGAGAGTTTGGTGTAAAAATAAATCATCTTTCACAACACTCAAGTTTCTCACCGACATAATAATACACAGCATTACAATCAAGAGTATAAAGATGGTCTTTATAACACATCCACCATACACGATTAGCGAACAATGCAATCAAGTTGTCGTAAAAGATATAATGCCTACCAGGATGTTCTTGGATATCTACCAATCGCTTCTCAAAGAATCTTTTAACCATATCGTGTATATATGGCATAGGATAAAGAGAGACAAACGCATCAGGATGTGCACTATAAACATGATTAACAAGAGGAGTTCCTGTGCCATACCAATATCCAAGTGAATACGACCACCATACATGAGGTATCACACTCTTCCTGGATTTCAATTGCATAGAGGAAATAATTTCTTGAATCATGTTCTGAGTTTGGAAAAGATGAAATACAACTATATAATCATCAGATTGATGTTTAGATATCTCTTCCAATGAGATTTCCCCTTGCTGAAAGCAAGATTTGCCACATTCATATTCGCTAGGTGAATGTGAAGCGAAATGGTTAAGCTTATTTTGACAGATGTTGGCAAACGACTGCAACATATGTATAAATAAAGCAATGTGCTGATTAATAGACATATTTTCCATAAGAGTATTTTGTTTTTGTGTTTGTGAAAATACTATACTTATTATACAAACAATGTCAATTAATGAGATCAAATATATGTTGTTGAAAAGTTACAACAAAAAAGGGAAAATAATCAGATAAGAAGTGAATTATCCATCCAAAAAATAAAGAAAAAAATACCACAAAATTTTTGGTTGAATTCCTCTTGCGTTTGAGTAAACATACATCCGTCCAGAACATTTTTTGCTAAAGTTAAAATGCCCAGATGATGGAATGGTAGACATGCTAGACTCAAAATCTGGTGTCTGTAAGGACGTGAGGGTTCGAGTCCCTCTCTGGGTAATAACAGGTTTTAACGCCTGTGTAAAAGTCATGAAAATACTGAAGCAAACTAGAGTTACCGAGTGTTCGGTAATTTTCTTTTTTTGAAAATTTCAAAGATCACCCAAACCGAACACCAATTAGTAATTGCCTTATTTCATTACTACCTATTTTCCAGAAGGCAATAGGATTAACCAGCATACCCTTGAGTTTACTAGACAAAACAAAAATCTCATTATCCGTAAAAACTTTATCACTAATACATTCCTCCAACACCTTCTTTTCCTTATTTAGTTCGGTCCATTCTATCTCATATTTTGTATAGAGGTCAACAATTCTTGTCTTGAGCATCAGTTCCTCTATATTCCTCAATCTATTGTCTATTGCTGTTTTTTCTCATCTCATTTGATCTTTCTTAAGCTCATTCAAATTTTTAAGATCCTGTCGATCTCTTCTGATCATAGTATCAAACATAGTGATACATGGCGCTGGTACTTCATAACTTTTTACCAATCTCTTAAAATCTTCTTCCAAAAAATTCTTGGGGATGTTCTCCCTCTGAGGACAGAATTTGTTGGAGCATCAATAGTAAGGAAAGCGGTTGCCTGCCTTTCCTCTGGAATACCAAGACGTCAAAAATCTAGCACAAGATGGACAAGTAATCATCCCTCTCAAAGGAAATTCACTACTAGCATTGGTATTGCGAGTATTCTTTTTGACTCCTCATTTTTGTAATTTATTGATAATATCATATACCAATTCCAAAGAAATAATGCCTTGCCACTTCCCCTTGATCGGCTCATTGATTCATCGATCAGGATATACAACATATCAAGCGTAAAAGAAGAGTCTATGCAAGTCAAAGGTTTTTTCTATAAAGGAAAGCCAGAGCTTCCCTGTATAGAATTTTTTGTTCGTTGTTAACCCTTCTCATCTAAAATAACCCAATAAGTCAGAGTTTGACACAAGCACATTGTTTGCAAAAAGTTCCAATCATTTAGAAATAATATTTGCCTTTGTCTCATCCACTTCTATAGTCATATCTTTTCATTCTCCAACTTTCATATATCATGGAGGTACACGTCAAAAAGGCCAACCACCATTCAAGGCCATAGAAACCATCCCATTTTTCGCACGCTTCATGGTCTTTTTTCTTTCATACCTGGCAATGCTAAATTTTATATCATCCATTAACCTACCCTCATCAGTCGAAGTATCTCTATGCTCCAGCGTAGTAATGATTTTTACTCAAGTCGCTTCTATTCTAGCGACAATCTGTGTTCACTGAATTACCTCATCGGGTCTGGCAATTCTACTGAATTCTGTACAAATAAAATGCGTAATTTTAGTATACTTTTTATTTTCTTTTTCCAAAAATGCTATTGCATCCATAAGTCCTTTACGATCCAATACTGTTCAGCTTATACCTTCATCTTTGAAAGTTTTTATAATTTTAATATCTTCGTTAGCCTCGCACCAACCTCTACAAGATTCTTCTTGGCCATCTATTTTTTGGCCGTCTCAAGATACTCTGGCATACGATATAGCAATTGGAATCTGAGGTTTTGCAACTTCTGCAACTGCATTTACAATCTTCTCCGAAGCTGTATCAAAATTCATCAAAGGATTGTTTTTTCTATAACGTCACATCTTGGAAAAAAGTAAGAAATAAAATCAGTATACAGTAGTTTATAACTAGCTTTTCTTATCACAAATAGTATAGTAATTTACCATCCAAAAGCAATACAAAATCGCTCTTTTTTACTTGAATTTATCCAGTTCTAAACTGGATTTTATACTCTTTTTCTTGCTAGCAATATGTTGTGATATAGCCAGCTTAGAAAACATGCTAAAAAGAGTAATCATTCATTCAATTTGAGCATCTGAAATACCATCTCAAACAGGTCCTAATATTTTTCTAGCTTCTTCAACTGTCATGTTTTTGTTCATCATGGATCATTGGTTAATGGTCCAGGGATCCTTACAGTTTTAGTCTCTTTATCACTCCTGCTAAGTAAAATATCCTCACAATCGCTCTTCCAAATTCTAACAAAACCTGTAACTATAACTTGAAAATCAACTTTACCACCATATTTTTTGAGAGTGATATGTCAGTAGTCTAGCTCATTCTTATAGAGTCCAAAATTTTTGACATCACCAAGAAAAGAAATATCAAGTTGATAGAAGGTTGTCTGATCCTTCAATACAACATTATGAACACCAACAGCACCAAAGAGTTTTTGAAGCTTTTGGTACTGTAAGTTTTCTTTTATCTTAGGATGATCTAGTAAAGAAGCGATAAAATTTTTTGTGTTCATATATTCAAATTGATAAAATAAATTTATTTTAATTTACTGCCACATTCGATTGCATATCTAATACCATATTCTATTTCTGTTAAAACATGTTTAATAGCAACATCCATCGCTTCTGTTGTGGGTTCACCATCAAGTATGGCATCACCAAAAGCTATTCATAAACTAATGAGTCATTCTGTTCAGTCTCTATTGAGCAACGCCTCTGATGATATAACATATCATCATCAATCATCAGCATATATTCCTCATTTTACTGGTTCATTTTTGCCGGTTATTAAACAAGTTCTACGTCATTTTACATCAATTAAATAATCGTAACTCATTTTGATTTCAGGATTTCCAATCTCAGGATAAGAGTCTTGAAAGTTTCTTTCTAACATTTTACTAAGTCTTGCCATTTTTTAAGTTTTTTAAATTTTAAAAAGATTATTTTTTGATAGTTATGATAGAATGACAAAGCAT
>CAJBLF010000010.1 GCA_903953935.1 uncultured bacterium | reverse complement strand
TAATATAATTATAGTAAGGACAGATTATTAACAATACGTTAAAAAGATATAAAACAATAGATATGAAGTATATTTTCAATTAAAAACAAAAGAAATACTATAGTGTCAGATTGTTAATAAATACCACCAATAAGTATTTTATTATATCTATTATGTAGTACATATAAAATAGACAAGATATAGACAAAAAAACACCACCTAAACAGTTAGGGATGTTTTTTATGAAAATGGTAAAATAAAAAAATGTTAAAAACTATCACATTATAATAAATTTATGATAATCCTTACTATAGCATATGAGAATATTGCTACTAAAATACCAATAAGAGCTCACATTAAGAGTTTATTTGCTTCCTTCATTTTTGCTGGATCACCATTGGCTGTAATAAGTTTTATTCATCAAAAAATTAACACTCCCATACATATAGTTCATATAGAAAATCGTAAATACATATTAATAGTCTGTATAATATCAAATATAGTGGATTCATCTGTTTGAATAGTGGTTGTATCTCATACAAGATTTATATCTCCTTGTCCTCAACTAGGAGGTACATCAACAACAATAGCATACGTAGAAAAAAGGGTTGTTAATCCTATCAGAGTAAAGATAATTCCATGAAAAAAGTTTTTAATCATAGTAGAGAATAGAGAGATAAATATTATTGTCCTAAAGAACTTACTGTTATAGAACTAATGAGATTAATAATACCCAAACTCATCAAAGCTATAAACAAGCCAACTACAAGTAAGGTGAGATTTTTTTTAGCATCTTTAACATCAGCTCATTTAGAAGATTCTATTATCCACATAATACCATTAAAAATTACCATAGTCACTGCCAATACCATAGTTATTCTCAAAATAAACTTTGTTATTCTAACAATTAAAGGTGCTTCTGTACTCAATGAACCTTGGATAAGAGAACTACTATATGTTCATCATAAAATATTTTCACAAAAAGATGCTGCACTTCATGCGTATGCTGCTTCATTTTTTTGTGTTGTTATATCACCTTCTGAGACTTTTTGTCCATTAATATCACATCCAGCACCAAAACTAACTTCTCAACCCACTCATTCTCTTAATATTTCATTACCTACAGCATTTTTTCCTGCTCAGAGATTAATGATAGTTTCATTAGTAAATGCAGGTTGAAATGCTTGTTCCAAAAGATCTGGTTGTGTTGCTGCATATATTTTATCATTTACAAGATATATACCTACAGAAGTAAGAAGTAACAAAAAGGTAAAGAACATAAAATGAAATGTTCTATATGATCTGAGATGGTAGATAAAATTATGATGAAGTCTTTTCATGGAAAATTATATTTGAGTAAGTAAATCATCTGCTTGTTTATTCTCCATTTCTGTATGTTGCGCTTCTTTTTCTTTGATTTCATCGATTTTTTTAGCATAGACCATATCTTCTCGTTTTTGTGTATATTTACTTTTGAGTTCGTCTTTTTTCTGTTCATATTTTTTTTCTATTTCATCAAGTTTTTGTTTTTCTCTTGTGAGAATATCACTTAATTTATCCATCTGATCTTTATTCATCATGGGGAGGAGATTAAACCGAGATTGTTTTTCCTCTTGGGTATCCATCGATTTTGAGTGTAATATTAAGATAATAATGTCTGGCATACTCGAAAGAAATTCATCAGGTATAGTAAATTTTTCCGCTTTTTCTCGAAGATCTTGAGGAAGTTTACTTTTTATGAGATCCATATTTGCCATATGATGAAGAAAAAAGGGATATAAAATGTTGTCGTAATCAAATAATTTTTGAAGCAAATCAAGGAGATGGGATAGGAGTAGTAGATGATGAAACTATACTATCTGATTGATGAATTGGTATATTTTCTAGTATATTTTCTACTTCATTAAGTTCTTTTGTATGATATATTTCTTTTTTTAATTGGATGATAGGAACTTTCTTCATGTTTTTCTTCATAATTTCTATCTCTTTACGTGAGATGTGTTGTTTATGACCTCATCACGAATATGATCAAGGAATATCCATGTAATAAAAACAAAACAACTAAAACATAAATATATATCTAAGGTATCCACACATAATCAATACTTATTCTTGACTAGATCCCAATAATCGTTCAACTTCTTTTGGATCGATAATTTCTTTGTCTATAAGTCTTTGAGTATATTTTTTGAGATTAATCATTCCTATAAGTGATGATGTTTCGATAATACTATCGATTTGATCAACTGCTCTTTTTCTGATATTATTTTTGACTGATATGGTGTTGATCATAACTTCAAAAATACCTATTCTTGATTTACCATCCTTTGTTTTGACAAGGAATTGAGATTGAATTCCTATCAAAGATTCAGCTAATCTATCACTGATACTATCTTGTATTTCAGGTGGAAAGAACGAAATATATCTATTGACGGTATTGGCAGCAGAGTTAGTATGAAGGGTAGAAAACACGAGATGTCCTGTTTCAGCCAAACTTAAAACAGATTCTGCAGTTTCTCTATCACGTATTTCTCCTACGAAAATAATGTTTGGATCCTCACGCATTGCCGATCTCAAAGCATTAGAGAAAGATCGTGTATCATGTCAGATTTCTCTTTGT
>CAJBLF010000009.1 GCA_903953935.1 uncultured bacterium | reverse complement strand
AGTGCAGTAGCCTTTATATGGGTAGTTGTGGTAGTGTTTAAGACAGCAAAGTTAGCAAAACAAAATGAACAAAGCATTCGAAATATAGAAGAGTGGGTTCATAGAGACGATGAATTAGTAAATCGTAGAATTGATCAAGAAATTGATCGAGTAAATAATATCTTCAATGACTGTATTAGACATACAGATTCAAGAGTAGATAGATTAGAATCAAAAATCTTATCAGTTGATAAGGATGGTTGCAAACCAGCAAAAAAATTAATAAAAGGATAAATTAATCAAAAGAACGGTAATTATTAAAAAACTATTATACATAATATATTTCATTCCTCTAATATGTTATTCTCAGAATATCATAATAGGAGACTCGCAAACACCTTACATCGACAAACATTCAGTTAAGGTAGAAAAAGTGAGATCATTATGGAAGGGAGGCATAGGAGTTGATAAATTGACTTCAATGGTTTTGAATTATAAAACATCTCCTGAAATAAAAAATATAGTTTTATGTATAGGAACAAATAACAATTTCCAAACAGGAAATATCAAACAACTATTCAAAGCAGTAAAGAGAACTTTTCCAAATGCTACTATTTATGTAATAAAAGGATCATGGGGTTGGGGAGGAAATAGAAGAATAACAGAAGAAAGAGTAAATAATTATTATAAAAAATACCAACAACAAGGAGGAATCATAATAAATCCAGCAATAGGAAAGAATGAACCTCACCAGAATTTAACAGTTTATAAAACGATAGGAAATAAAATAGATACTATTCTAAAATAAATTAACCATTAGTTGGTTTGGAAAGGAAAAGTTCATATATTTATATATAGAAACAAATAAAATGAAAGCACAACAAAACATACATCAACTTAATCTTACAGCGCAGAGAGCCATTAGTATATGGTCGGATTCGTTATGTGGGGATGTGATTGTAGGCTTTACGTATAATAACGAACCGAAAACAACTAAGACCGAGATATGATATAATTAATTATAACATATAAATTCTAATAAGAAGCTCGGATCAAATAAAAAAGATTCGAGTTTTTTTATTAAAAAAAAGTTGCTAGAAAGAAATAAAGATCGTATCTTTAGGTAGAGAAATAAATAAGAGTTCATTGACATATTGGATAGAATACAGGGAAGGCATCCGGCTGGATCAGGAGCCACTCTTGAAAAGTGGTAGCAGGTAATACTGTTGTGGGTTCGAGTCCCACGTCTTCCTCAATATTGGCTTATAGTGTAACGGTTAGCACAAAACACTTTGACTGTTTTAGTCTAGGTTCGAATCCTAGTAAGCCAACAAATAATTGTGAGTATTGAAATCCTCTCCCAACACTTGATCAGTAAGTAGGACGGTTAGTAAAGAAAGCATTATTAGTAAGTAGTGGAGAAATCCATGCGGAGAAAACGATGCAAGACGCAAGCACAGGGAACCAGCCCGATGGCTTTGCTTACGGACATTACAGTAGTTTTGAGATGGGCGAATTCTACTTTAAAAAAATAATCCCTTCACCACTGGATGTAGAGGAGCCCGGTTTATCTCGCTGGCCTTGGACGCTAGAGCACGCAGGTTCGAATCCTGCCATCCAGACCAGCACAAGTAGAGTCGACGGCCGTGTAAAGGTGCCGCTACCTAGAAAGTCGGCAACTGCCCCTATAACTTAACGGCTAAAGTACTATACTTTTAATATAGGAATCCAAGTTCGATTCTTGGTGGGGGTACAAAAATTGCCTCGTTGGCGTAATGGAAGCGTATTTCTTTTACATGGAAATGGCAGTAGTTCGATTCTACTACGAGGTACAATTGGGATGCTTCAGTCACTGGTGTGATAAGCGGTCTGTAAAATCGTTCTGTAAGAAGGTGTGGTTCGATTCCACAGTGTCCCACAAATATGGAATAACATCGCTCCCGTAATGCCATGGCTTGTATACGAGTGACGGGAGACACTGGACCTTTGGTATAGCTGGTGCGTACGCTAGTCTGAAGAACTAGAGGAGTAGGTTCGATTCCTACAGGGTCCACAACAAATTGGCTTGTCGTATAACGGCTATTACGGATGACTGTTAATCATCTTATGAAGGTTCGATTCCTTCCAGGCCAGCAAAATAGGTAATTAGCTCAATTGGTTAGAGCACTCGCCTGATACGTGAGAGGTTATAGGTTCGATTCCTATATTACCTACAAATGGAAAGTAAACTGACAAGGTGTTAGGATGCCCTGCTAAGGCAATCGCTCGAAGAAGGGCTCGTTGATTATATTCTGGACGGCCAAACTTTCGACCTGGAAGGTGTTCGCTCGATGCGCGAAAATGAAGGACACGTCAATACAAGCCCGTTT
>CAJBLF010000008.1 GCA_903953935.1 uncultured bacterium | reverse complement strand
TTTGCGAGTAAAAATGTTTGTAAGGTAGCTGAGGTATCTTGAAGTGATCCAATAATTTTTTCAATTGTAGTGGTATCGGTGATTATTTTTTGATTGAGTGCTTTTTTGAGATCACCAAGATGAAGTTTAATCTTAATAATATTATCAATAACAACATTTACAAATTCTGATTCTACTTTATTGGCAGTAGTAACAGCATATTGTGCTACTGAATCTCCAGTAAGTTCAAAACACTTAGCAAGACCTTCTTCAATCTCTTTACATACTCCTTCAATTTTTTGGATAAGAGAATGTACATTACGAACTGATTCACTCGATAATTTAGCATTGAAGTTTTCCATGATAATACTGCAATAAAAGGGTAAATGATTTCGATTTCAACGCTTCAACGTTTAATCGTTTAGTCGTTTGTGTAATATAAGTATACCCCAGAAAGCAAGACAAATCAAAATATATAGTCAGAGAAAGGTATT
This sequence comes from uncultured bacterium, assembly GCA_903953935.1. GTDB lineage: Bacteria > Patescibacteriota > Gracilibacteria > Absconditabacterales > Absconditicoccaceae > CAJBLF01. Next base: position 5,371 of record CAJBLF010000008.1, on the reverse strand, counting down.
TATGTAAGTAAAAAGAAGAAACACCTATAATAATATTTACAATAGTATGTTTTAATATATCTCTGCAAACCATGGGTTATCAAACAGCCCATAATAGATAGTTTTAAAACTTCAAATGACATATTCGAGACGAACATCTATGTAACTTTTGATAAAAAATGGTGTATAATAATGTTCAAAAACCATTGTTTTTTGTATAAAATACATATTCTAGGTATAATTAAGATATAATTTTACAATTCAACAGTTCTTATGGAAAAAACACTCAAAGTAGGAAAAACACAATGGATCTGTATACAAAATCCTGCAAAAGAAACCATAAATAAACTCGCAAAAGAGTACGCTTTTCATGAAATGATTGTAGACGACATATTAGAGATAAACGCACAATCAAAGATTGATACCAGTAGCAACCATTTCTTTATGGCACTGACCTTTACAAAATACATACCAGAAGAATCTAGATATACCTTCAACGAATTAGATGCTATCATAGGAGAAAATCTGATAATCACTACGACAGGAATAGAATCTGAGACATTAAACACTACCTTTAATGACATAGCAAAAGAAGTAGAATCTATTGATGGATCATATAAATCATCACCATATTATATCCTTTACAGGATTATAGATGCCTTCTATGACAAAACACTCAAATCGCTTGCAATTTCTTCGCAAAAACTACTGGATATTCAAATGAAAATTGAAAAAAAGTGAGAAGATGTGATTGATGAATTGATAAGTGAAGATTTAGATAAAATATTTTTCAAACATAATTTTCTTTCACAGGAAGACATTATCGATGAATTGATAGAACACGTAGCACAATTTCACGAAAACCATCTTTCGACATATTTTAATAATCTCAAAGCTAAACTTGCAAAAATAGTAAGAACTATAAAAATATTGACAGAGAAAAATGATTCACTCATGTCAGCATACAACACATTTCTTAGCATAAAGAGCAACAAAAGTGTAACAAGATTAACATTTATTAACTCAATCTTTATGCCATTGACCGTAATCGCAGGTATAGGAGGGATGTCAGAACGAAGCATGATGACAGGTCCAGAAAATCGAAGAATCGCATATCCACTTTTCGTGGTTTTATGTTTTGTTATAGCATATATTACCTATCTGATTTTACGCAAATACTTTCTTAAAAAATAAGGACTGAGAAAATTGGGACTTGGTCCTCGTACCTGGTTCCTATATCCTAGTCCCAATATTTTTCGCACACACATAAGCACTCGTCCATGCTCGTTGCAAATTATATCATCAAGTATTTCCCGTAATATCAAGCGATTCTCCGATAAAATACAATCAGGGAATTTTTTTTGATTGAAAGTGTTGATCAAGGTCTTTAAGTAAAATTCATCATGCAGAAACTTTAGCTTCTGTTGTAGGTCTCAATGCTTTAATACGAATATCACGAAGCGTATCACCAGAAGCTAGTTTAAAATATTGGACTACCTTTTTACTAGTATCAGCAAGATCAAAATCACACTGCAAAGTATACAGAGAGATATCTTGATCCATATACAAGCTCGCATTAAAGATTATAGGACCACTTATTCATCGATGGGTAAACAATAATGATCATCTAGTAGAATAAATGATTTTATTATTGGCATATAATGTGATTTTGGTTGGCAATGTATTTCCCGCAAGAGAAGAAAAATCATCATAAGTTTCTATCCCACATAAAGCTTGATGAGGAATAGCAAGGGAGTGTCATAGTTGCTCAGCAATTTCATAGGCAAAGGGACTTGCACCAGCTTGAGGATATGTCATACCTCAGGTAGCAACGATCACTTTGTTTGCTGTATATATTCATGCAGAAGTAGTGACAACAAAAGTACCATCATCTCACCTACTAATAGCATGTACATCATGAGAAAGCAAGAAATCCGTATCGTTTTTTTGAGATTGATTCACAAGAAAATCAACCAATTCTCTAGCTTTTCAACTTTTGAGCACTACCCTACCATTGGCTTCTGTTTGAGTTTCCAAACCATGCTCATGGAGATAAGCAATAATGTCTTCAGGTCCAAACGCATGAAATAATGAAGGCAACGATTTGATTGATTGTCCTATATAATGGACACTAGGATCGAAATTACTATTTGTTAAATTACATCTTTCTCCTCAAGACATAAGCACCTTAGTACCAAACCTCTCAGTTTTTTCTATAATGCATTTTCTTGTATGTTTCGGCAAAAACAAGGAACAAAACAATCCCGCAGCTCCTCATCAAATAATGATAATATCATAAACCATAAATTAATTTCAAATTTAAAATTTCTAATTTTTAAACAGATATGGAAACATGTATTTTTTGAAAATTGAAAATTAGAAATTGAAAATTATAGTTTATATGGTTTCAAAACATCCAAGTAAGATTGTAATACAAAGACATTATCAAAAATACATGCGACCGTCAAAGGTCCTACTCATCCAGGGACAGGAGTATAGGAAGCAACCTTATCTTTGATAGCATCAATATTCACATCACCAACAGGTTTACCATCAATATGCCCATATCCAACATCTACAATAATCTGAGATGCATCATCACGAACAAATGAATCATCGATAAGATGAACTTTCCCCGTAGAAGAGATGATATAATCAGCCATTTTAGCAATAGTTTTGATCTGTTCAGGTGGCGTATTCACATTACATGTATATACCGTGGCCTCTCTTTTAATGCATTCAAGCACTAAGGGTTTTCCGACGATATTACTTTGTCACAAGATAGCGACTGTCTTCCCAGTAAAATTATCTAATTGGTAATGCTGAAGAAGATACAACACTGCTTTTGGTGTAGCAGGAACGAAATCGACAAGACCAATTTCAGAAAGTCACAAAATAACTCAACCAAGACCATCAAGATCTTTTTGAGGAGTAATAGCAGCCAATAATTGTTCTTTGTATGATTCAAATTGTTCAGGCAAAGGAAGTTGGATGAGAATACCGACACATTCATCATCATGATTAAGATATCTGATTAACTCCATAACCTTTCATACACTATCATAATTCTGATTGATATAGATACCGACATCATCGAATTTCCCAGCTTGATTCCTATCATATTCAGCAGTATGATTCTGTCCGAAAACAATCACCGGCAAACCTATAGAATCACCATAGGATTTTTTATGTTTTACATAGGTAGCAGATGAATAATCTTCACCAAGAAAAATAATAGCAACATAAGCGTTTTTATCACCCAAAAACTGAGCTCTCTTTTGGATAAGCTCCTCTTTAAATGCAATAGACAATTCTTTTCATGAAAGCAACATACATTATTTACAAATAGTAAAAACTAGTGGATATATTAAGCAATTCCAATCATTTCTCAACTAAAAGTTTTTGAAAAACAATGAAAAAAAACAAAATATAAAGAGAGAATATACAAAATTTTATAGAAAGAAAGATAATAATACATCACAAAAATACTATTGACTTTTATAAATAAATATGTATGATAAAAAAACATAAAAAACAAAAAAAATGAGCAAAAGTATGTCGTATTCGGTACACCCGATAGCCGCTGCGCTGGCAAAAGCGCTTGAGATTATACAATCGAAAACATGGACTGCAAAAAACGAAAATCAGAGAAATCTGCTCGCAACAGTGGAAAACATTTCAACCACAGATTTTCAAACATTGGCTATGCAAACCATCGCATCGTACTCCGCAGAAGAAATCAATGATTTTCTGGCTCAGAACGGTTTTGATATCAAGCTTAGCAAATTGAGCGGAAATGAGTTTGGAGTTGCAAGCATCATGAAAATTCTGATGACCTGGATGGAATCCTCGTCAAGATCAATCCATGGAGGAGACGGAACAAATTATCAGGGAGTTAAAATCAAGGAAAATATCGCCTTATTCGACTCACCGTTCAGTCTTGGGTATATCGGACGGATAACCTCAAAAGAAGGTTTCGATATTTATCTGACCAGAATCACAGAAAAACCGGAAAACGAAGAAAAACTTTTCACCATCGCGCAGCAGCTTATGAACAACAAAAACTCTATGGTTGATGCAAGTTTAAGCTCGATTTCGTTCCCGGAAGTGAACATGGATTGTAAGCCTGATATCTCCTGGCTTATCGGAATGCACGCAGGACAGAACATTATTTCACAAGCACTGATGCAGACCAAATTTACACTGGACAAAACCGGTGCTAAAGCGGAAGCTGCAGCTGCGATAGGAGTGAGAAAATGCATTGTTATGTCCGATACAGACCTCGTGATGGATCAGCCATTTATGGCATGGATCGAGAAACCTGGCATTACAGTTCCGGTATTTGTCGCCTGGTGCGATTACGATAGCTGGAATCAGGTTACAAGGTAATTCCAAAAAACAAGTCAAGAATTGACAAAGCCGCCGATATACGAGCGGCTTTTTTTATATATTATAGATTTTTAAATATTTGAATACTATCAACACGTTCTCGACTAAATTCATCTCTACCAAAATGCCCATAAGCAGCGGTATTTCTAAAGATAGGATTTCTCAGGTCCAATTTTTCGATAATTCCTTTAGGACTAAGATCAAAATTATTTTTCACCGCATCGACTATTTTCTGTAAATCGATTTTTTCTGTACCAAAACAATCGACATATACACTCACAGGTTGAACAACTCAAATAGCATATCCCAATTGGATTTCACATCTCTCACAAACTCATGAAGCGACGATATTTTTAGCTAAATATCTTGCAATATAAGCACCACTTCTATCTACTTTCGTAGGATCTTTTCCGCTAAAAGCTCAGCCACCGTGTTTTCAAATACCACCGTACGTATCGACGATAATTTTTCTTCCCGTCAATCCACTATCCCCTTTTGGTCATCAGATATTAAAGATTCCGGTTGGATTGATAAAAAACTTTGTATCATCATCTATCAAATCACCAAGTATTGGAGCGATAACATGTTTACGAATACCAGCAGCAATCTGTTCTTGAGTTACCTCTAAAGAATGCTGAGAAGACACAACAACAGTATCCACTCTAATAGGTTTTTGATCCTCATATTCTACCGTCACTTGGGTTTTTCAATCAGGATAAAGATACTCCAATGTTCCATTTTTTCTTACTTCGGTAAGTTTTCTCGCCAAAGTATGTGCTAAATAAATCGGTAATGGTAAACAACTTTTTGTTTCATTACACGCATACCCATACATAATTCATTGATCTCAAGCACCACCAGTATCAACTCCTTGGGCAATATCAGGCGATTGTTTGTGAAGCAAATTTACGACAGAACAATTGTTTCCATCAAAATACTTACGATCACCATCATATCAGATATCCAATACGACATTTCTAACGATAGATTCATAATCGATATT
>CAJBLF010000007.1 GCA_903953935.1 uncultured bacterium | reverse complement strand
GAAGAACCTATATCATTGCCTTGACGATTTAATGTTGTGGGATTGTGAATTTGAAAGAAAAAATTTAGTAATTGCTGATATGATGTTGTTTCAGGATTATATTCTATTTCAACCGCTTCTGCATACCCTTCGTGATTTTTGTAAGTGGGATTTTCACTTTTACCACCCTCATATCATGCGGTAGTGTTTATTATGCCTGGTTGTTTTCTAATCAATTCTTCCATACCCCAAAAGCAACCCCCAGCCAATACTATTTTTTTGGTCATAATTTCTTGTATCTCAACCAATACTTCGTTACGTGTCATCCGTGGGGGAGTCCATGGTGCATTATATCAGGCATATGATGTGTTTCCTTGTATTATAATTCCATCTTTAGTAAGTGCTGAAAGTAATTTTTCTTGCATACGTTTAATTTTTGCATCTGATCTATACCACGAAAACTTCATCACAGCATATTTCTTGATGGGAATCATTACGATGTTTATTCTTGGATCGTTGGGTGTTGGTAATGTTTCTAGTGTATACGAGCGTGGCATACTAAAAGATATTATCTGTGATTCTCCCTTGGTTGTTGCTATTACCGGTGCTGTCATTGCGATATTTTCTGATATATTTACTCCGGTTTCTTTTTGTGCGACCACGGGTGCTGTCATAGCAATACTTTCTTTCTTTGTATTTCCCCCAAAAATATATGTCGCCAAAATAGTAAATCCATTGTTTAATCCTCCATTAAAGGAATCTTGTACTGTAGTCTGAGCTACTATATGTGCTGGATATTCTCTTATTTCGTAGCCATTCATCTTCTTGATAACTGTATAATTCGTCTGTTCCACATTTGATCCGAAGAATCCCCAGAGAGACCAGAGTCCAATAATGGCAACGACAGCGATAAGTATATAGATCATTTTTTTCATATTTTGAAATTAAAAATTAAATTAATTTGAACTATAAATACTTCGCTTTATTTGCATTATGCTCATCCAAGGTATTTCCATAATGGATATTTCCTTCCATATCGTGCAGATAATATAGATGATCTGATGTCTGTGGATTCATAATTGCATTGATACTTTCCCACGTTGGATTGCAGATTGGTGTTGGTGTCAATCAGCGCATTCCTCTGGTGTTGTATGGATTGCTCTTGTCTCCTATTTTTTGTCCTATTACTGCTGGTGTGCATGTCGTATAGGATTTGTTGAGTCCATAGCATAAGGTGATATCTGCATCCAATGCCATTCAGATATCTAATCTTTTGATAAATATTCCTGCAACTGTTGCTTTGTTACTTGTGTTTCTTTCTTCTTTTTCTAATATGCTTGCCAATATTATTGTCTTGTATCGATCTGTGGGATTGCTGACTTTGCTTCGTACTCTTGTCGTGAATCCATCCAATTGCTTTCTTACTATCTGAGAAATCAATTCTTTATTCTTGTCTATATTATAGGTGTCGGGATAGAGAAATCATTCTAGTGTTGATTTACCTGCCGGTATTTGGCGTAAAAACTCATATCCTTGCATCAATTCTGAAATTGTAGCATAATTATTTACATAAGCTACATATGCTCACGGAGTGATATATCATTTTCTCGTCAGTGCCTCATCGATATCGTAGATAGATCGTCCTTCCAAGATTGTCAAACGAATATAGTCTTTTTCTGATCCTTTCAAAATATTGGCTATGAATTCTGCTTTCGTATAATTTCCACTGAAGTTATAATTTCCTGCCTCAAGTTTTGAGAAATCCACCGTATGTGTTTTGAGATATATTTTTATCCCAATTTTTTCGATTGTGTTGAGTTCGTTGAATATCTTTGAAGTGTTTTCTCATTGTTCTATGGTAATTTTTGCATCAAGTGATATTTTTTTTGTGAATAGATATATCATCAAAATAACCATGATGATTACAATATATCTTCCTAGTTTGATTTTTTTCTTTGTTGGTTTCATGAATGAAATGAAAAAATAAATGTTTGACTATGGTATCAATATCTATCTTTTTTTCAATTCATAAATATATTCTTATGTTTTTTACATTTTGAAGATATTTTATTGTTGTATTTTTTTGAATTCTATTGCTGTTGCTCCAGCCGTATTGGTACCTAGACGTACGCCAAGAGGATTGATAGTGGCAAATCCTGGTGAAACATAAGAAAGCGTATTTGTGTGTAAAAGTTTCTTTCGTCCTGTCAATTGTCCATTCTTGTTCTCATATCATTTGATCAATGCCGTAGCATTCACAAATCATCATTCTATCTCTCCGCTATGTGTGTGCCCAGAAAGCACGAGATCAACGTATGAGTGTTTTTCTTGTACTGGATTATATCCATCTAAATTGTGTTCCAGCATCACGTTAAATGTTTTTCCTGTAGTATCAATACTTATTTTATCTGTGTTTGGTGTTCACAATCTGTAATCATCTAATCCTGCTATACCTATTTTTTGTCCGTTTTCTGTGATCTCATAATATGTATTGGTGCTGTTTTTGTATCAGACACTATCCAAAAGATGAATGATTTTTTCTGATTCTCTTTCCGCATAATAATCGTGATTTCATAGAACGAAAAATCATTGTCCTGCCTTGCTTATTATTTTATGAAAAACTTTTGCAGCATCTTGTTGTATTGCATCTATATTACCGTTATGAAACATATCTCCTGTCAAAAATACAAAATCTACAGAATCCATTTCATTGGCGAATTTTTCTAAATGTTTCATGTTTTCAGGGTGATTTACATCCAGATGTATATCCGATAGGTGGATTATTTTTAATCCGTTGGGTAAGTCATTGTGTTCTAATGTATATGAATAATATGTTCCAAACTCTCATTGTGTCCTCGATTTGCTGGCTGTAATGTTTTCTGGGTCGTCCATTTGTTTTATGTGTCATAAGATAATTGCTAATGCAGCAAATCATATTGGAGTGAAACGTAAAACGTTTTGTGTCTCTTTCTTATAACGAAATCTATTAAATCATAAGCTATCTAAAATGCTTTTTGAGGGTTTTGATTCCAATGGTATGGTATATATTACTTCCATAAGAATGTCTCGAAATATTAGTTCTTGTGCACTAAATGTATTGCTAGCTATTAATGCGTCTTCTGGCCATGTATATGTGTATGTATTATTTTTTATCGCTCGAGATTTTTCTGCAAATTCATTGAAATGTGATTTTATATAGGTTATAGCACTGATAAAATCGTCTTTATGGTAAGAAACGATAGGATGTTTACCCGAATACAAAACAACATATTCTGAGTTTTTATTCTGTAAAAACTTGGTGATATATTCTGTCATTATTTTAGAAAAATTTGTATTGAGTGATTCAATATCAATAATAAGATCTTTATTGTGTATTTTGATTGGACTATCTATATCAGCACACGTTTCTTTGGCATTCGTTAATGACATAATATACTTAATAAATAAATTTTTTTATTGTTTACAT
>CAJBLF010000006.1 GCA_903953935.1 uncultured bacterium | reverse complement strand
TCAGATTTTAATTTTCTTTTGTGAAAAAATTGTATTTATGATCCGAATTCGTACATATATTAACAAGATACTTGTGATGATTGGCCAGATTAAATTCAGGACTAAACGATAAAACGATAAAACGACTAAACGATTAAAGTTTTTAGATATTCCTTTATGGTTTCTGTGTCTTGATCATTACAGACAATAAAGAGTTCTTGTGCTGTTGCGCCTTTGCTCATGATACATTTGATTCAGCTTGTTGTAGCATAAGATATCTTGAAACGGAGCTCTGATGATCATTTCTGTTGTCTGGAGATTCTTCCTGGTATCATTCTAGAAATCAGCGGTTGTTTTTCAATCTCTAAAAGCAGCTTATGAAATTCTGGTAGAATATGGTGTTCTGTCTTTGTCTTTGAAAACTTGCTATTCATAGTGTGTTTGGAATATAAAACTTTGTCTAATTTATTCTATTTACCTATTCTTTAGTATATTTATTTTTTGATTATTTACGTATGAAAGTATGAGAAATCATGTGACGCGGTGATCTTTCGGATAAATTTGTTCTTCAGAAGTTTCTCTGTGCTTTTTTGGGGTGTTCTAGAGAATCATTGTGGACTCAAATGGATAAAGAGCTTCCTGAAGAAACTATACAAAAAATACTTACTGCTTACAAGTCGTATGTGGATGAACAAAAGCCTTTGGAATATATCATGGAACATGTCGAGTTTTTTGGTACGAAATTTTACGTTAATAGTTCTACCTTGATTCCAAGACCTGAGACAGAATATATGATTACTGCAGTAACCGAGTATATACGTGAGCAGGGTGATCAAGCTAGTAATAATCTCTTGCTTGATATCGGTACCTGATGCTGAGTGCTTTGAATCTCAGTATTGCTTCAGAATCCTGGTGTGTTTTCCGATGCTATTTTCACTGATCATTTTCAGGATGCTCTTGAAGTTGCTCAAAAAAACTATCATAACCTTGTCAAAAAAGAAGATGCGGAAGTTTTATTTCTTCGCTCTGATCTGCTTACTTTTCTCTTTGATGGAACATATAATCTTCCTCAAGGAAATATTATATTGGTCGCTAATCTTCCCTATATCCCCGAAAAAACTTTTGATGAAAACGTTTCTGATAATGTCAAAAAATGGGAACCAAGAGCTGCATTTATCTGAGGGGAGGATGGACTCGATTATTATAAGAAAATGCTTGATCAGGTTCTCAACCTTATTTGAGGATATAATATTCATGCTGATTCATTTATCATGTTTCTTGAAATGATGACCCGGCAAATCGATATTCTTCGCAGACTTTATGGCGTCCATTTTTTGTTCGAGGAGGTGAAGACCTTCCATTTCAATATTATTATAGTGAAGTGTTGTGCGAGATAAATTATTCTGTTATATACAAAAAAATCTACAGTGATGTGGGTTTTTTTATTTTTTGTATTCTTTCTATTGCTAAGGGCATATTTCTCATTCCCTGTCCAACTGGATAGAATGTTGGATAAACTTTATATGTTGTATTGTCGATAGTGAGTGTTTCATGGTCGTTATTTTTATATTCCGAAACCCTTATGGGCTTATGTAGAAGTATCGAACTTACTTGGTTACCCAATGAAATAATATGTTTCGGTTGGAGCAAGGCAATTTCTTCCATAGTATATGTCAGGTAGTCTTTGAATACTTTGTCTTTTAAGGGTCTTGCGTCCGCCTGAGTACACTTGGCTAGGTTTGTGATATATATTTTCTTGTCTGCAATTTCTTTGTATAGCTGTTCTGCAAAATTTTCTGTTCGTTCATTTGCTTTCATATTTTGAATCTGGTCGTATGTTGTTTTTGAAATGATATGTGTTGCAAAAAAAATCTTTCGAACATTTTTTGTTCCAAGTCGAGGAGCACGGATTCATTTCCATCCTTTTACTGCTGAAATGTTCTTTCCTGTTGGATTCATGAAGATGAAACAGATATCTGGCTTTTGAATACATCCTGCTCCATGAATAGCAAAAAGTGTCTTTTCTCCATGTTTTTTTTGGAGTTTTTCTCGATGTGTATAGAGCTGGTCGATTTGGAGTTGCATATCTTATATGCTAAAAAAGTGAAATTATAGGTTCTCTAATTTTCTTGCGAAATATTTATCTTTGTTTTCAAAGGTTATATATAATGCTACTGGTTTTTGCATGACTTCATTCATCTTCTCTTCGATATATCTCATATGTTCTTTGTTACTGAAAATGAGTTGAGCAACCTTGCTTATGGTGATCATTTCTACGGTATCGCTTGTTATCCTGTTTATAATTAGCGTGTCTTTGAGGCTATTTTTGATAGATGGTTTATCGATCTTTTCTATAAGTTGAGTAAGAATATTTTCAAAAGTTTGTTCATTTCACGTTATTTCTTCCATTATTTTTTTGTATAATAGATAAATTGTTACCACTCTTCCTATACCGACTGTTTTTGAACTTATAAATTACTTCGTTGGCACTCGTAATTTATTTATCAAAAATCGCCGGTATGAATTCGATATCATAAAAAATTAAATCTTTTCCGCTTTTCGCGAATTTAATTTTTTATTGTATCTCATTTCAAGTGTTTGTGTATCGCGACCTTGTAGATAATCGTAGGGTATGGATAATATCTGATGTTTCCGATGATGTCTGTAAATGTTTCAGATATTTTGGTAAAAAATTCTATATCTTCTAAGAAAATCTGGTCGATATACATAAGTGTTTGTTTTGCAAAATTATGTAGATCTATGCCCTGATTGTGGATGTCATCTATTTTCTCGAATAGAGCTTTTGCGTCCCCTGTCTGTATGAGTGTGAGAAAATCTTTTATTAAGACTTCTGATGCAACACCAAGAAACTTCGTAATATGTTCCTCATCTATATTGCCTAAAACACTCACCTGATCCATATATTTTACCGCATCACGAGCACATCATTCCGATATCTTAGCAATCAATTCTATCGCTCCATCTGTGGCAGTAAGTTCTTCCTTTTCACAAATCATTTTGAGTCGTTTTCCTATCTCTTTCTTGTCTATCTTTTTGAAATTAAATACCTGACAACGGGAGATAATAGTTTCTGGTACTTTCTGTATATCCGTCGTAGCTAGGATAAAACATACATTGTCTCTAGGTTCTTCGATGGTTTTCAAGAGTGCATTAAATGCTCATTTACTTAGCATGTGGACTTCATCTATCACATAGATTTTTTTCTTTAGGTTTGCTGGTGGATATGCTGCTTTATCTAAGATTTCTTCTCTAATATTATCTACTCCAGTATGTGATGCAGCGTCTATTTCCACATAATCAAGCGTCTTTCCTTCGTTGATAGTTGTACAGTTGAAACATTTGTTGCATGGATTTCCCTCATGTGGATCCAGACAATTGATAGCTTTTGCCAATATCCTGGCTGCAGTCGTTTTTCCTGTTCCTCTTGGTCCAAACAATAGGTAATTGTGATGAATCTGCTTGTGCGTGCTCATTTGTGCTTTGAGTATTTCTGTGATATGATCTTGTCCGATGATGGTATCAAAGGTTTGCGGACGATATTTATTTGCTAGGGACATACTAATTAAACTAACAACTAAAAACTAATGACTAACAATATTTGTTGGTATGTAGCAGTGTAGCTATCTATGATAATTTTTCAATTGAAAACATATAATTAGTGGTAGCTATATTTATTTTATACAAAAACCTTGCGGTGTATGTAGAATTTTAAAAAATTTGATATGCTTATTTATTGTATTGTTTTTTTGTTGGATATATGACTATCTCAATTGGCCAATATATAAAATAAATAGTTGTTTTTCGTTCTACAAATTACTTGACTTTATCTTATATTTATTTATAGTATCTTTAACATACTGAAGTCTTAATTAACAGTAATTATTAATCAACTAAACAAAACAAATTTTTTATGAAAACAAAAATTTTTATGTTCGTGTTCGTTCTTTTGAGTGTTGTGAGTCCCTATGCTAAAGCATCGGTTAGTGATTCAACAGCCGCAACAGAATGGATTGCCATCAAAGAATCGTCGCTTGATTCTGTAACGTTAGATTACTTTAAGCAAAAAGGAATGGTTTATTATGCCACTCCAAAGCAAGAGAACAGTAGTATTTTTGTTAGAGTTGTTTCTTATCTTGGAAAGCTACTTGATAGTAGTTTGTCTTCGATAAGTGGAAATTCTAATAAATTCTACAATACCCCTGTTGGGTTTTGGGTTGTTTGGGGAGTGTTCTACCATTATACCGGTGGAGAAATTCTTCAATATCTCCTTACATTCCTTTATCTCATTGTAATTACCATCCTATTTCTTTGGTTATGGCGCAAAAATGGTATTCATAAAGTAGTGCCTATTGAAGAAGAAACTGCGGAGGGAGAAATTGAAGTCAAATCTACCGCTGACACCGTTCGTTATGAAATTAAACATGCCAATGTTAGCATGCAATTCTGGTTGCTCATTGTGTATTTTGTCCTGTTTTTTATAGGAGCGTGTGTGTTGTAAGTAGTAATTAACCCAAACATTAAAAAAAATTATTCTATGAAAAAGCTTTTTGTATCATTATGTCTGGTATGTATAACCCTTTTTGTCTTTGGACAAGACAGGATTATTTATATCCAAAAACAGGATCTTAACTCCAAACAATTTTCTGATCTCCAAAATGGAGGAAAGATTATTGACGAAATCACTATTCATACCAACGTTTCTATTATGGACAAAATTAGAACGTTGGAAAAGGATTGGTCACGAACCGCTATGAATGACTTATTGGAGGATTTCTCTCTGTCTCCCGAACAATTCGGTTTGATGATTGATACTCTCTCTAATGTTATCATTCGTCAGTCGAATGACATCCCCAATACCAAAGTCGGCAAAATAGCCTTAGCTGGGTTTGCATGGAAAATAGCAGGACCCACAATCTTCAAATTTGTTGCTGATATTCTCTTTGTTGTCTTCTTCTTATGGTTCTTTATATGGAGCTATAAAAGAAATTTCTGGACAAAAGAGTTTGTCTCTAAGAAAAAGAAAGGTGTATTCAGCACTGTATTGACTAAGCATAAGGTTGCTGATGTTGAAACCCTTTTTGAAACTGACTCCTGGCTTTCTTCCAGTGATGGACCATTTGATGATAGCATAAACGCTTCAAAATTTCTGCACATTTGCGGATTTATTTTGTTCTTCTTGGTTGCTGTTTTTGTTCTCTAAAACAGTAACTATATATTCTATAGAAGACGCAGGAAACTCCTGTGTCTTTTTTTTTGTTTTTAAAATTTTCATAATTGTTTACTGGACATTAACATGTTTATTTTTTGTTTTTTTAATAGAGCTATCTATGATAATTTTTCAATTGAAAAACCTGCTACTTTTTGTTGTCTTTGGATAAAGAAAACAGTATAGTCTTTCTATGATTGCTTTTTCTTACAGACGTTTAATAGATACTATTTTTTTTCCACTTTTTAGTGGATCACTTTTTTTCCTTTTATTGTTACTTCCTTTGGTTTATTATTCTTCTGTTCCAAGTTTTTATACTAAGTATATGATCCAGCAATGAGTTGTTGTGTCGGAATCATCTTTGGGGTACGTACAAAATGTATATATGTTTATTCAATGAAGATCTTCTCTGGATAAGAACTTTCCCATGGCTGAAAAAAGCCATATGGAAGACGTTAAACAGATTTTTGCTGTTACCTATTTTGTCGGAATTATAGCTAGTGTGATATTTTTGTTGGTACTGTTGATATTTGTTTTTCAGAAAAAAATATATCTTATCACTAGATGATTGTTTCGAGGATCATCAGCTTCCTTGTTGCTATCTTTTTTGCTTATTTTAGCCTTATCTATAGATTTTACCGCTACATTTAATCTTTTTCATAGTGTGTTTTTTCCTCAGGGCAATTGGTCTTTTGATTCATCAAGTATGTTGATTTCATTGTTTCCTGAAGGTTTTTTTGAGGCTATAGCAACGAGAATGTTTTTGCTTAGTGTGTCTATTTCTTTGGTGGTATTGTGTTGTAGTGTAGCGTGAAAAAAAATTCGAAGCACACAAAAAAATATATGAATTTAACAATTGATATAAAAAAACGCCCCATATACAGGGGCGATATTCATTGTCTCATTTTTGATTGAGCATTTTTGTTGAATTCTTTGAGTGGTTTCAAGAAATCTCTCTGTATCCAATAATAAATAAGTGGTATACACAAGATAGTCGTGATGATTCCATCAAGTAGAAAGCAGTTATCATATGTTACTCTCACATACGAGAAAACAATGATTGCTGAACAAAATGCTACTAATGTTGTCCATACTGACATGTATACGTATATGATGAATCTTCCAAATGTATCAAGACCTTTTGATACACCACTAGGTATGTTTGGAAAATCTACATAAAAATGATTTCTGTTTACGTATACTTTTTGGATGCGTGTGAGCACGAATATATTTGCACCAAGACATATTGTGCTAATGATGAAAAAAATCCATGGTATCATAGCTTATTGTTTTTGTTTTTTGTATGTAGACCATATATAAATATGCCCATAATTCAATCGTAATGATTGGTTGTTTTATTTTTTGAAACTTTTTCTCGGTGGGTAATCTCAGAAGCTCTTTTTAGTTCAGAAATCTTTTTTACCCACATTCGTGGATGAAGCTCAGAAGTCTTTTTTGGGTCCAAACTCTCTTTTTGGTCAATAACTTTTTTTCTCCACATTCGTGGATGCTGCTCCAAAATCTTTTTTTGGTGCAAACGTTTTTTTATCTCCGAATTCTTTTCTAGGGTAAGCCGGCTTATCACCATCTCTTCTTGGATATGAAGGTCTATCTCAAAATTCTCTTTTTGGATAGCTTGAACCATTAGAAGATCATGCTCTTCTAGGATAACTTGGTCTATCACCAAAATCTCTTCTTGATCATCTATCTGCTGGCCTTCTTCCTCATCTATCTCCTCCTCAGTCACTTTCTTTTGCTCTATTGATAATTGATTTTTTTCCATTGATGGTTTTGTTTGCGAAAGAACCTGTTATTTTTTCTGCGTTGCTTGATGATACGCTGATAAACGAAAAATCATCCATCATTTTCAAATCATCGATATCTCTTCCCTCGACTCATGATTCTTTGGTAATGAGTTCCAATAATGAGCGTGCACTATATCATTCTTTTCTTCCTAATGCAACAAACAATCTAGTTTGTCATCAACTTCATCATTTACTTGCAAATCTATTTTCTCTTGTTTGTTCTGTAATATCACGATATTTGCTTTGATCAAAATCGCTTTCATAATGCATTTTCAAAAGTGCTGCCACTACATCACGAGGATCGCTGTTTTCTAT
The DNA here is from genome assembly GCA_903953935.1 of uncultured bacterium. Classification (GTDB taxonomy): domain Bacteria; phylum Patescibacteriota; class Gracilibacteria; order Absconditabacterales; family Absconditicoccaceae; genus CAJBLF01. The sequence goes on along the minus strand of CAJBLF010000006.1, from coordinate 26,580 downwards.
TAATTTATCTGCTATTTCTACATAATTTTTATGGCTATCTTTTTCAAGTACTCCTTGAATACTTTCGTGTAATTTGTTTTTCTTTTTTTCAATTACTCACTTGATATCTGGGATTACTCCTTTTTTGATGTCAACTTTGTTAACTTTTTTTATGTACGACATCTTGCTATATTCTTTTGGTGTTATGAAAGTGATAGCTGTTCATTCCTTTCCTGCTCTTCCTGTCCTTCCTATTCTGTGCGTGTATCTTTCTGCATTTTGTGGGATTGCATAATTTATGACGTGTGTCACATCATTGACGTCTATTCCTCTTGCTGCGATATCTGTAGCTACGAGTATCTTTACTTTTTTGTCTTTGAAACGTTGAAGGAAGTGTTCTCTTTGTTTTTGTGCGAGATCACCATGGAGACCTTCTGCACTATATCACTCATCATTTAATCTAGAAACTAATCCGTCTACATCGGCTTTTGTATGACAAAAAATGATACCGTAGAAACCTGTTTCTGTGTCCATGATCCTGCGAAGTAATTCAAATTTATCTCTTTCATTCACTTCAAAATATGCTTGATCAGTGTTTTCTCCTGTTGTATCTGTACTTTTTGCTTCTACTAATTCGTATTCACCTATATATTTTTTTGCTATTTGTAAGACTTCTCTCGGCATTGTCGCTGAAAATAATAACACTTTTTTCTCAGGATTTGTTGTTTTGAAGATTGTTTCGATATCGTCGATAAATCCCATATCTAGCATCTCATCTGCTTCGTCGAGAATGAAATAAGAAATATCTTTCAGATCCAATGTTTTGCGTCCAAGATGATCCATTATTCTTCCTGGCGTTCCCACAAGAATATCAATTCCTCTTTTGAGTGCTCTGTGCTGAATTTCATAGGATTGTTTTCCGTAGATGGCCATGATTTTCAATCATTTGTTTCCTTGGAGTGAATCTATTTCTTCTGCAATTTGTGTTGCGAGTTCTCTCGTTGGTGCAAGGATAAGTGCTTGTACCTTACCACCTGGGGTAAGTTTTTCGATCAAAGGAATACCAAAAGCTGCGGTTTTTCCTGTACCGGTTGCTGCTTGTCCTATAACGTTTTTTTCTCCTTGAAGAAGAAGGGGAATAACTTTTTCTTGAATCGGAGATGGCGTGACGAATCATTTTTTCGCCAATGCTGCTAATGTTTTTTCTCAGATTCATAGTTCTTGAAATGTTGTCATGTGTAAACTAAATGATAAAATGACAAATAATAGCCTAATGTTCGATTATCCGAACGACAAATGATTGACTAAATGTTGTTGTTTTTACTACAACTTTAAGCAATTTTACGTCAATTTTTTGGCAATTTTTTGTCGAAAAAAAATATAATAAAAAAAGTTCTCATGTTACTTCATACCTTATAGCCCCAAAGAGGGTGTATCTATTCCAGGTCACTCTTGACTAGTCCTGGAACACGATAAGGACGTATGAAGAGCGAGAACGCTAAATTTTTTCTTATTGTGCTTGAAATAACACATCTATACTAAGGAAATCCTTTGGAATTACAATGAAGACTTTGAATTCTTTAATATTGCAAATCCGAACGTATTTCTTATTATATTTTCTGATTTACTTTGTAACGTAAAAAAACTTATGGATTTGACACCACATCGTCAACAAATGGACAAGGCTATTCAATTTTTGGTCTCAGAACTCAAAGCATTACAAGTGGGAAGAGCTTCAGCTGGTTTAGTTGAAAACATTACTGTAGAAGCTTCATATGGACCCATGAAAGTCCCTCAAATTGCCCATGTTACTATCATGGATGCACAGACGATCAAAATTGAACCACGAGATAAGAACGAACTGAAACATGTAGAAAAAGCTATTTATGATGCTAATGCATGACTTACTCCACAAAACGAAGGAAGTTATGTTATCGTTAGAATTCCTGCTTTGACGCAAGAGAGAAGATTAGAAATCTCTAAGCAAGTAAAGGCTATGGGAGAAGAAGTGAAATGACGTGTAAGAATGGCTAGGCAAGAAGCCATGAAAGATAATAAATCTATTTTTGATGCCAAAGAAATTGGTGAAGATGAAAGCAAGAGAAATGAAAAAGATATTGATGTTTTGGTTAAAACCATGAATGATAAAATTGATGAACTTATAAAAAACAAAGCTGATGAAGTCATGTCTATGTAATTTAACTAACAACTATTACCTAACAACTACCAGTGAATGATTTTTTACTATTTAATTATAATTTCGTATGCTTTGAATGTTGTTTACAGAGATTTTATATCGTCCAATTTTTAATATCTTGGCTGTGTTTCTTGCTATTTTTGGCGGTAATCTTGGTGTGGCTATTATATTGTTGACGGTTACTATCAGATTACTTATGGTTAAACAGACACTTGCTGGTAATGATATGCAAAAAGGCATGGGTGCGCTTCAACCAAAACTCAATGAAATTCAAGAAAAATATAAAGATGATCCAAAAAAATTGTCTGAAGAAACTATGAAGGTTTTTAAGACTGATGGAAAGGGAGCATTCAAATGATGTTTGCAGATGCTTATCCAGATACCGGTTTTCATTTGACTCTATTATGTAATTAGACATATGGCTGCTGCTACGATACCACCAGAGTGGCTCTATAGTTTCTTTCATGGGTTTGGTGCAAGATTTGTAGATGCTCAAGCATTGCAAAATGGTGCTATCAATACACATTTTCTTGGTATGGATCTTCTGGCTACAAAAAATATCGCACTTACTATAATCGCTGCAATATTTACTTATCTTCAAACTAAATTAACTACGATAGCTAAACCTGCGACACCTAATGTTCCTGGACAGAAAGTTCCTGATATGGGTAAGATGATGTGATTTATGAATATCTTCCTTGTCTTTATGATAGGTTCATTTGTTTATAGCATGCAGACATGAGTTGGTTTATATATCGTTACTACTACAATCTTTAGCGTATGCCAATATGCTTGGCAATATAAAGCTTTGCTTAGAGCTGAATGGTTAGCATGGATTAGCAAAGGTAAGGGTGTTGTTGTACATAATCCACATCATAAAAACTAATGAAGAATGAATAATGAAGAATGAATAATATTGGATTTTGTAATAGTATGAACTATCGTATTTTAGTATGGTCCGTAAATCTATAGTTCCATTATTAATCTTTATTTTTTTCATTATGTTACGTACATGATAATTAAACAGATAGTATTTTCTTTGCTTTTGTTGTTCATAATCTTTTTTGCATTACGAGTGGTCTACGGACTACTCGTTTTCATGTTTAAAAGAAATACGTCTGCGATGTATGTCCCATCGTTCAATAGGCATATCCGTCTGATGAAAGATAATCTGAAATTAGTTCGTTGAAAAAAGCTTGTGGACTTATGATGTGGAGATGGAAAGGCAATGAGATTTTTCTTCAGGACCTTTGGTGTATATTGCGATGGATATGAAATCCAATATTTTCCTTATCTCTATGGTAAAATCTTAAATAAACTTCTCTGATATCCTGATCTTAGACTTTTAAAAAATGATTTTCTGATTGCTGATATCCACGGATATGATTACATCTATGTATATCTTTTGCCTCAGCAGATGGCTGCTATCGAAGACTGGATATTTAAACGTATGAATACTGATGCAATCATTATTTCTAACTCTTTCCAATTTGCTGTTCATACGCCCTATGATGTCATCAAGGACAAGAAGTGAAAACCAAGCATATATTTATATAAGAAAGACTAATATATACTACTTCGTAAGCAAGTTTCCGACCATTTTTTACCATAAAAAAAAGACTTCCGACATATCGGAAGCTTTTATTTTTTCTGTGTTATTTTGCTATCTCGTTTATCGTTTCCACTATAAGGCCACAGACAATTAAGAAGACTAAACAACTACTGAATGGGAGGATAATGAGTGCCGTAAAGGATACCATGCTCAATGGAATTGTTGTCCAGAAGGTACGCATTGCCGCATTGGGAGACTTGTGTTTTATCAATAGCACTACTATAATCGTGGATATAAATGATTTCCAGATTAAAGAGTTTGTAAAAAAGGAAAGTCCCCAATTTAATATTACCACAAGACCAATGATAATTACTGCTGCCACCATTATTTTTACCATTTTTTTTATGAATACCGTCTCTTCCTTTTTTTCTCTTGAAGAGTTTTTATCGTACATCATAAACGTAAATACGGTATTGATGACAAAATACATTGATATGTACAGTGCGAAAAAATCGTTTGTAGTCCAATTTCTGATTGTTTTTTCGTCAAATTGTACAAATTGTTTGAATAGTCCTATTATATCTACTTGTAACCATATAAGTATCAAAATAGCTCCACCAAACACCACCAATGTTAACAATCTTCGTAATTCTTTTTTGTCCCATATCTGATTTTTGTCTGACGCGAACAAAATAGCGTTACTTCCGAAGTGTGTGAGAATAGTTGCCATAAGCCCGAATTTCACATATACGTATGAGAAGAATAATCCCGCTATAAACTGAGGCAATACTCGTATCAACTGCCGCTTATTAGGATCTTCATAGTTGTATAAGTGGACCCAAGCCCAGATTCCATTTCCTGCGATTAAGAGTACATAGAAATAATTTCCCAGATTAGGATCGCTGGCCATAAATCCTAGGAAAAACCATCTTGCAAACAATTCTTCTGCCACAACCACAATGAATAATGTTTTCAATATGTTGTTGGGCTTCATGGATTTGAGGGCGTTTCTACCTCCATTTCCTACACATATTGATCCAAAAATTCCTGCAAGTATTGACAACAATAATTCCATTACAATGATGGCGGCGATGATGGGAACTACTTCCAAAAATTTGAAATTTCCTGGTAGTATATCCTGTGCATTGCCTGAAAAGAATAATCGCAGATCGATTATAATCTCTTTCCATGGAGCAAAATAATACGCTATTATGCAGAGTAAGGCATAACTGCTTATCATACTCCACCAACCTTCGAGAGCAATAAAAGCTTTTTTTATCTTGATTGCTTTTTTTATCTCTTCTATCCTGCTGTTTATTGTCTCACTTGGTGTTTTTTTATACCTATTGTCCATACGGCATGATTTTATTTAGTGTTTTTTTTGTTTTTGTTGTTTGTATTTATATATATTTTATACAATATGTCAATATAATTATTTTATGGTTTTTTGTGTTGTTTTCTGAGGTACAATCATAGTGTAATTCCCTCAGCTATTTCTTCTGAGGTCATTGGTTTCTTGGATTTGTGATTTATTAACATGTCTTTTTCTATAGTTCACTCTGTACGATTTGTTCCTATTATGAATTCTTTTTTTAAACGACTGATATATTCATCAAATCAGATCTTTACATATTTTCTTGCTCCGATCATCTTGATCTGCATATCTCTACTCAATAAAAAATCATTGCCTGATATCTGTGTTTCACCCAATCACATACCTCTTTCTTCATCATAATAATTAATAAGTAATGCTATCATAATTTTGTGTATCTCGCTACTTATTTCTTTCGTAAATGTCTCGAAGTGATAATATGGCAAGGGATTGTATACGCCGTGTTCATTATTATGTGCTATACAATAGGCATTATCGATATATTCAGAAATATATACCTCATGTCCTTTTTCTTTATTGAGGTAATGCGCTAACGGTTTTACAACAAAATGAGGATCTATCTCTGTCATTCTTTTTAGATTATCAAATTCTTCTTTTACCTTTCCTAGGGGCGTGTGTGGTTGATTTATCAATGTGGCAAATTTTGCTTTGTCTCCTATATTAGCAAGATATACTAATTCTGTGTTTCCATAGTTCATAAAACTCAGATCAATTTTGCTTTCAAGGTCCAATTTCATTTTTTCTGCTATTTGTGTCATGATATTGTTGTCTTGTTGATGGTCAAATCATGCTATCAGCGTTTGTTTTATTCTTTGATGTGCTTCTTGTATTGTTATATCCATCTGTCCTTTCCTGATATATAATTCTGGTCATCCAGGAAAAAGGTGAGGACCATAAGATATATTGTTGTTCATACTTTATTGTTGTGGATAAAATTTTATTATTTTACATATAACAATATTCCTTCTGTACTTCATTCTTTCAGACCTAATTCTTGGTATCATAAATGTTCTATATCTGACCTTATTGTTGTATATTCCATATGGATATTTTTGTCCATAATTTCCTTGTTTAACAATGATTGGAAATGAGTGGTATTGGTCCCTGCTGATTTGATGCTTGTTTTTGGAATGAATATTTTTATTTGTTGTTCCTTTACTGATTGTATCTTCTCTATGACGGTAAGGCAGTGATTGAGTAATATATTGGACATACGGGCACCATAAAGTCCGTCCATAATAAAACAGAGTCACTGATCAGTCTCTGAAAGTATACATATTTGATCTGCTATGTTTGATCAGAATTCATCTTCTTTACCACTAAATATAATAAATCTATTTGGTGACATAAAATCAAGGTTTGTGTGGTTATTGCTGTTTTTTTGCATGCATCATAAACATCCTCTGATGTTTTTTATTATTTCTACTATATCATTGGTAATTCGTGATTTTATTTTTATCGGATTTTGGAATTCATTTGTCGGACTTACTAAACGAGACAGCTCATCCACTTCTAAAGAAAAATTGTTTGCAACTTCTTCTATTCTTATCTGTGCAGTATCTGCTATTCAACTCTTTTTATACGTACTCACGATATCTTTGAAAATTATAATTGCATCCTGTATTGTTTTTTTTCAATCTTCTTCTAATTCTTTGGAAATAGGTGTTCATTGTTCTTCATTATATTTTAATTTTTTGAATAGCTCATTTAGATTCAGGCTTTCTATCTTGTCAGTGAACTGTAGTATGGGAATGTTTTTCTTCATAAAGTTACTTTGTTCTTCGTTATCTTCTATATTTTTCAAAGTCATTTGTTTGTTTTTTTTCTGAAAAAATTTCTCTGCAAATGATTTTACATCAGGATCTTCATAGATATCGGGATCATATAATTCTTCCAAACTCTGCTGTATATTAAATATCTTTTCTCAAATCGTCTGTGGAAGTATCGTGGTTGTATGATATGCATCTTCTTGTAAAGTGATTCGTGTCTCCTTGTTTATTAGTGATTTTCGATAGTCCCTTTCTTGATCTGTTGTTATTTCTTTTATTGCTTCATTTCCTTCATCGGTAAATTCTTCTTTTGGAATTGATTTGTCTATCCTGAATTCATTTCGGGAATCGTTTTTTACTGTTGCTAAGATTGTTCATATACTTATTAGGTTTTTTTCGTTTTTTTGGGAGAGGTTGCATGCATATTTAAATACATACTCTGTAATTTCAGTATATTCCTCCAGATATACTTCTGGTGATTTTATGCCTAATCGTTTTTCCATAAATGCTTTTTTATATATCTTTATATTATCGTCGTTGTTCATTTGTTGTTCAAGTTCCCCTATTGTTGTTCAATTTCCTATTTTCTCAAAGAACGATTCTATGAAACTCGAGATACTTATTATCTCTATGCTTTTGGGTTTGGGTGAACCATCTTCATTTGTTGTTGTATCGATATTTTCTATTTTAAGTTCTTTTAGTATCATTATTTGTGGCTCTATCAATGGAACAATTTTTTCGACAAAATGTTTGCGATTTTGTTTACTTAGACCCGATAAATCTTCTACAAATGATTGGTATGCATGTATGTCGTGTTGTAAAAGAAACATGGATATGCTATAAAAATTTTTTTGTAATTCGAATGGTCGATTGTACATGTGAAGCCAGAACTTTCCAAGATTATTGTTGATGTCTTGAATACGTTCTGAATTTCCTTCTTTTTTTTGATGAATGAGTTTTAGGAGTACGTCTATAAAGAAGGATATCTGTGATAATCATCTCGGCAATGATCCTTGTAAAAATTGTAATAATTTATGGTCCTGCATATCTCAATGTATGATTTCTTCCTTTGAAAATATATATAAATCTTTCAATAATGAATTTCTGTTCTCAAAGAAATAATCGTCATTGTATTGTTGTATGTCGTTTGGTATTTCTATAGGTAATGATGTTGCTTCAATCATATGTTTAACTTTTGTTGTAGCTACATGTAATATTACTGATTCCCATGCTCTCAATTGGTCTTTTGATGATTTTTCCAGTAGGTCTGCAATCTCTTCTTTTACTTCTATGTTTTTCAATACTCATTCGTACCAAACCTTATAGTCATTGATGTCTATGCTTATGATTCATTTTGTGCTAAACATCTTTATGAGTTCTATAAAGTTCATTATTTCGTGATGATTGTTTTCTGCGAAATAGATTATGTTTTCTGGAGAACACAAAATATCTAATGATTCTAGATTTGGTATCTTATTTCTTTCTAAAGATTTGTCTGTTATATAACTGAGAAAATTTGCTATGATATATATGTTTTCCATGGTCCAATGTTCTCAACATTTATCAAAAATTTCCTGTAATATGTTTAATGGACTTATGTGGATGTTTTTTTTCTCTAAATGATAGTCGAACAAAAAAAACAATATCCTCATCCTTTGGTAAATGTTTCATGATATGTTCATTTCTTGTATTATTTCAAATCCTCAATCTCAACCCATCGCTTCTTTGAAGTTTTCGTTTCACATCACTTTTTTTAATGTTTTTAACGATCTTTCATTAAAAACAACATCCCGTTTGTCGTCTGGTATGTTTTGTTTGTTCTTGTCTTTGATTGTGGGTATATTAACAGAAATATCTGTACATACAGAAAATATTTTTTTTATATCTATTCATGTTTTTTTACATACCATTGCGCCTAATTTTAGAAATTTATTATTCTGTCAATGTCGAGCGAGAGACGGATTATGCTTTATTATCTCTTCGATTTCTTGTAAAGAGAGGATGTTCTGATCTATTAGAGCCATAGAGGTAGTATATATTATTTTTTCTGTTTTTGATTTTCATATACTTGAATTTTTACTTTCTTCATTTCATACAATAGGATTTTCTAGTATATCAAAGAAATCAAAAAATCAATCCTTGTTTTCAAGGATAATCTTGGTGAGCGCTGATCATAGCTCTTTGTTGTGTGTTGTATTATTTTTTTCCTTAACCATATTTTGTTTCTATATATTTTACTATATATGTCAACTCTTTGTTGTATATTATAACAATATGTCTTGATTTATATGTTAATTTCTCTACTATGCATAGTAGGTGGCTATGGTATGAGGTTGTAGTCTATGATACTGATTGTGATTTCTGGTAGTGTATGAGATTTGGCCCTGTTACGAAAGTAAAGTGTGCGGCTTTGAGTTTCGGCCCAATGCGGCTTACTGCATTACCTTTGAAATTACGATATCCAAGGAGCTCCTTGCTTTATTGTTGATTCCTTTATTCTATGGCCCGCTCCTGCTGATTCAGCAGGAGATTTTTTTATTAAAAAAAACAGCTAAGATACTAGCTGTTCAATGTCTTGGTGGGAAAGGTTCCTTTATTTGGAAGTTGCCTTTTTTGTGAATTCTTCATACCCCAGCTTTATTTCCAGGAAGTGTTCTTCGCCTTCTAAGAAGCTAAATACACTGTCTTGGGTTATTCCATAGCCGAAGAATTTCTCTTGGGACTTTATTCCTTTTTCGTATGCCCAGACGCTTATCTGTTTCACCTTTCCATTAACTGACGGTTGTCCATTATCGTCACGTTTGATGGTTATCAATGCGTGCCTGTTTTTCTGGCTGTCAATGAAGGTGTACTGATGGTCGGATGGGATTCCTTTGTTTTCTGTCACAAATCCGTTTTTTTCGATGAAATCCACTAATTTGGTGAAATTCTCGCTGCCTACCGGTATTTTTGGTTGGCATATAACCGGATTTTTAGTCCCAGAATCTGTTGGAATAGTCATCGTTTTGTCGGTATTTGACGTCTGTTGATCGGTGATGGTGTTTGATGAACAGCTTGTTGTCATGCTTATTGTTACTGTTAAGCAAAACATAACGATGATCGAAAGAAGATTTCTCATGCTCATTGTATTAGGGGGTTTGTTTTTTAACTACAATTATTTATGTTAATATGTCAACACATTGTATTGTTTTTTGTTTTAAAATGTATATAGTGTATCACACAAACATATATACAAACATATACAGCATGGAAGATTCCAAAAGTTTATCTGCTTATTTACATTTGAATGAGGCAGATATTAAAATTGCTCTTGTCAAGGATGCAGACATCAAGATTCTTCTTCCTTTGCAACAACTTATTACTGTCGCTGATGAAGATAATCTTGTTTCTTTTCTTTCCTTTATGACGGGATTGGATTATACATCAATTTCAGCCCAACAAAATGGTCTTCTTGATCGTGTAAATCTTGTTGCTTATGGTGCACTTATCAATACTGCCATGGCACGTTTACAGCTTTTGACTCCTTATCGTCAAAATCAGCACAAAAACCTTGCGCTTGTACTCCAGTCGCTTGTTATCCCTTCGTAATGTGTTATTCTATGACCCGCCATATTGTGTGGGTTTTTTTTATTTGTTTTACCGTTTTAATTGTAAAAAAAGGCGATTATTAATCGCCCCTTCACAACTATTTTTTGATTACAATCCTATGGTAATTCTTTCTGTTCTAAAACTATACATACTTACATTGCCACTGATGCCGTACTTTTGTTTTATAAGGCCGAGTGCTGTTTTGATATCATTAACGCCCTTGGTACCTGGTAATATCGCTCATGATGTTTTGTTCTCATTGTTTATGAGAAATACTCCATAATCCTTTGTCGGTAAAGCGAGTAATTTGTTGATATCTGTTTCTTGAATATATGATTGTATGATATCGATCACTACGGTTTTGGCAGTATGTTCGTTTTTTGCGAGCAAACCGTTGTAGATGAGATCAGTGAATTCGTTTATCTTTTTGTCAGTTTCTACTGCTCCATGAGAAGTCAGAAGTTTTCCGTTTACATCAAAAAGTGAAAAAAACAAACCCTTTTTTTCCTCTGGCTTACAATGCTTGGCAAGTTCTGCTTTGATTTGGTCGAGCATAACGAAAACGACTAAACGAATAAATGATGAAACGACTAAACGATATTGAAATTCAGTCGTATAATCCTATACATTTTCACGCTTTATATTCTGTAAAATTCTATGTCTAAACTTGATTTTAAGATACTCAAACAAAAGTGAAATGCAAGAGTTTGACAGCTAACCCTCAATGGAATTACCTTGACAACGCCAGTTTTTATGCCTGTGGGAACTAAAGCAACAATAAAGTGAATTGTGTTGGATATGCTCAAAGATCCTAAATATATCTGAGATTTACCTGAGATCAAACTTATCTTGGCGAATACCTTTCATTTGTATTTGCGCCCCGGTGATGAGCTGATAAAAGAGGCCTGAGGATTGCATACGTTTGAAAATCGGGACAAACTTATTTTAACTGATAGTTGATGATTTCAGGTGTTTTCCTTATGACTTGGAAAGGCGGATGCATGATCTATCATTCAAGATGGTTGAAAAACCCCTCCTCACCTCCCCTTATCAAGGGAGGAAAGTACACATGAGGTCAAAATGAAATTGACTGAAGATGGGGTAAAATTTCGTTCACCCTATGATGGATCCAAACATATGTTTACTCCTGAATGAGTTGTAGATATTCAGTGTAATCTTTGATCAGATATTATGATGGTACTTGATGTGTGTTCACCTTCTGGTGCGGACAAAAAAACTATCGAAAAACATATGCACATGACTCATCGTCGAGCTAAGAGAGCATTTGATCATTTACAACCTAAATATGATGACGTTCGTGGTGTTTTGTTTCCTATTGTACAATGATGAACTCATCTTGATTTGAGACAAGCATCGGTAGATTTTCTTTCCAACTATGCACGAGATGGAATCGCTGTTGGAGGAGTGAGTGTTTGAGAATCTAAAGAACTTATTCGTGAAGTTGTATCATTCACTGCTTCTAAGTTACCTCTTGATAAGCCAAGATATTTGATGTGAGTATGAACTCCAGAAGATATTACCCATGCGATAGAAGAGGGTTTTGATATGTTTGATTGTGTTCTGCCTACAAGATTGGGTAGACATGGACAAGCATTTGCTACTGGTGGAAATGTTAAAATTACTAACGCTAAATATACAAAAGATTTTACTCCACTTACGAATGATTGTGGATGTTATACGTGCAAACATTTTACTAAAGCATATCTTCATCATCTTATAAAAGAAAAAGAGATGTTGTGAGGTATCCTTCTTTCATTGCATAACATTATGTATCTTCATAAGATTGTAGAGGATTGGAAAACGGCTATGCTTACATAAAAAAAAGCGGGACAAATACGTCTCGCTCACTCTTTTTTCTGTTTTTATCAGACTCCAAGTTTTTTTTCGATGAGCGCTACGGCCTCACCAAATGTTGTAATGTTTTCCCATTCATTGTCACTAATCGCGATGTTGAATGTTTTTTCGAACTCCATTACAAGTTCTGCTGTGTCCAAAGAATCAGCTCCTAAGTCATTGGTAAAATTGGCTTCCGGAGTTATCTCTTGCTCAGCAAAGATGTCTGGGATATCAAGCTTTATGCGTACGATATCTCTGACTTCTTGAGTAATTGATTTCTTGTCCATATGTTTTTTTTGTTTTTGGTTATTGTATTGTTTACTTATTTGGTCGTGGATTTTCTCAAAATATTTCTTTTATCTGAGCATCCATTTCCGGCGTGTTTGGTTCTTCTCTATTTTCTTTGGTATTCATTTTTGGATTCTTTTTGATGGGACCTTGTCCAAGAATTGTTAACAAATCTCGACCGAAAAACTTATTTGCAGCTTCCAAATCTATTGGTTTTGTCTCTTCTTCTTTGTTTGTTCTAACTTTTTTTTGTATACGTGGTTCACCAAAAAAATCTTCTTCTATGCCTCCTAGTATTTGTATCATAATATCTCTTATATACTAAAATGTTTTTTTAATCTAGCAAGTCTGGTCTATGTGCTTTTTTCATATGCTGAAATGATTCTTTAAATAAATTTGCTTTCATTTCATCTTTTTCTTCAATTTCTTTTTCTGTTAATATAGGAAATAATTGATTTTTATAAAATTCTGCACTTCTTCATGTTTGTGATGTTAGTAGCTTTTGTGAGATTAACGCGCTATTTTCTCTGAATTTCTGAATATCTTCAGGACTTGTTCCAAGGTAATTTTTACAGATCATTTTTTTGTTAATTTACAAAAATTGTATGTATATTATATATGTATTTTCTTTCTGATGTCAATGTTTATTTTTTTTCTTGTTCTTGTGTGAGATACCTATCCGTTTGTTTTATAAAATTTTCATTAAAAGCAAAACCCCCTCGTGAGAGGAGGTCTTCTTGTTTGTAAGAAAACTTATTATTATGCTTTTTTAATTTCTCCAACCAATGTTCGAAGCGCACCTACAGTCACCAATGAATATACAATTTTTGCTAGCATACTTATTGTTGTTACTGTACTTTCTATCCCGGTAGCATCAACACTTTTAGTTACTATATCAGGAAATACTAATGCAACAAGATTAAGATCTAACCAAGCGTATAAACCTCGATTTACCCCTCCAACAACTAAAAGAATCAACATAATCCAGTTAAGAATTTTCATTAAAATTTTGTTATAGAATAAAAAATATAACAGGTAAATGTTACCCAATCGTTCGTCTAATGCAATGTTTTCTTGTCTTGCTGTATACTCCTTTTGTGCTTGTTGTTCTACTTTTACAACATATTTTCTATTTCTTATTGACTTTTATATTAAAATATATAAAGCAAAGACACATATAAACAAAAAAGTACCTTATGAAAACAAAAGTTGCAAATTTTATCCAGGCATGGAACGAGGTTCCGGTGCTTGCAGAGATCATCAAGATCGTTGAAAGCAAAAAATTCACTGATCCCGGTGATCCCAAACAGTTGGGTCAACCTGTAATTGGTGTTATGTCACCTTTGGTTCGTGGAATGTACACGTTTCTGGAGGTAAACAAAAGAGCACTTGTTGCAGCGAAGAATGAAACCATCATGAGTCTTCCGATTGCCTGTCCCGGTTTTGGACTGAGTTGTATTGGTAAGATTGACGGAGAACTTGATGACTGTCCACATGCTCCGGCCCTGCTTAAAGTCAAGGAATCACATCCCTTGGCCGCGCACCAGGACTTTATCAGGGATTTAATGTTCTCCTTGATTAAGGATGCTACTCCGGATCATGGCGAAACCCTTTCCCGTATTTCATTGATTGAAAACTTCCAGATCTCCACTCGCGAAAAGCCCGAATCCTATCCTGATACGTTTGAAACGTTCCAGGGATGGGAGGACATGACGCTCGAGGAACTGGTTGCAGTATCCATCACCGGTACCTTCCTTCAGCCGATTGCTGAGATCCTGGAAAGTGGCCAATTCGTTGATCATGAAGCACCCTCGCTTATTGATGGCGACTCCCTGATTCGTTTGATGAAACCGCTGGAAAAAGCTATCATCACTCAGATCAGTATCCTTACCAAAGGCATGAATGCCAAGGAAGAAGAACACAACCGGCTTTTGGAGGGAGAAAACTTCGTTAAGAGGTCCCGTCCCAATTTCGATTTTACCCCGCTTGGTATTTTGGGTGCTATGATTTCAATCGATATGTCCGATGAAAACCCGCAGTTCAGTTTTGAACCCAAAGATCCGTCGCATCCCGACTGTATCCGTGTGGAAGAACTCAAAAAGGAATTACACGTAATTGCATCATCCGTGAAACCGTATCAGGATATCACCTGGCCGCTTATTCAGATGGATATCAATCCTGAGAAGAAAGAAGGTTTCGAAGGACTGGCTCTTCGTGCCGGCTTTCAGATCGTTGTGTTCAACCAACCTGTGCCTGCAGAGGTCGAATAATCTTTCCTTCGAACTCATACCTATCACAATCTACTCTTACACGTATAAAGCATATTGCTTTGTGAAACTACCGTCGGCATGTCCGCGGTAGTTTTCCGTTTTTTCGAAAAAAAACTCGCATTATCGCGGTTTTATTTCTGTGTTTATTCTGTTGTTTTTTACATTCAGGGCGTAAGGGGATCCCCCGACCCATCGGGGCGAAAGACCGCTATGTATATATGTATAATATTTTAGTTTTTTTTACATTCAGGGCGTAAGGGGATCGAACCCCTGACAACGGTTCCGAAGACCGCTATGTTAACCACTACACCAACGCCCCATAATAATTACTAATTTTTAATTCCTAATTTCTAAACGAACTTACTTGGTTAATAGCTTGATTGTTCATTCTTTAATTTCTTTCAAAACCTCTGTCTTTCCGTCTTGTGGAATTTCAGGATTTGTTTCAATAAATTCTATTAGTTTGATTTTCATTTCTTCGGTGAACTCACGTTTACTTATTTTCTCAAACTTTTCAACTGCTTCGTACCGTTGTGCAAATGTTTCTAGTAACTCATAATCATTACAACTTATCTGGTAGACCATTCCATTCTTATTTGTTAGTTTATCTGCTTTGACAAATACTCACTCTTGTTGTAACTGTTTAATCATAGTATCTAAATTTTCTTCGTGTGCAAGATGTTGTCCAGAAAGTGGAATTTGAATTTTGATAGAAGCCAGTTCCATATACACGACTGCTTTCGAAATATTTAATCACTTCATTTCATTTGTTTTATCAGAAAAATTTGTGCTTAAATTTTCTCAAGTCGTCGGTATAACTCAATCATCCAAAAAAACTTCATTTCACTGGTTTTTTTGGCGGTTGACCATATTCTTTCCCTCTCGTTTTCCATATATCAGCATTAATCCAAAAAAATATCCCCAAAGATCAGTTTCGATACTATCTTCTTGTGCTCCTCATATCACCATTCCTTTTGTTGTTTTTTCTATGGCAAATTTTGTTCATAAATTTTTGAGTACAGTGTTTTTTTCTTGTTGTTCTGTCTCTCCCATTCCTGGTATAAAATAATATTTTTTTCCTGTTTCTTCATCAAATCACTGGAATAATTTTAATGCCTTGTTTATTCCACTTAATTTATCATGTATTATTTCTCATGTTTTGTTTTTCATATAGACGACATTCATATTATCTCCAAGATTTTTCAAACTAATTATTTTCCACTGTTTTTTATGAAGAACGATTATCCCTTTGTCAAAATCAGAAAATGTATATCCGCTTGCATGATACGTATATTCTTTGGTTTGTGGAATGTTTTCGTTGAAGATAGTCAGAAGGTTGTTGTTGTCTTTTTGAATTTTCATCTATTTATTTCTTTGTAAAATCTTGTACAGGAGTATAATTTCTATAAAGTTTACCATCAATGCTGTTCCTCCATAACTGATAAATGGAAGTGTTAGTCATGTATTTGGTAAAATCTTTATATTCACTCAAATGTTTACAAATGCTTGGACAAGAATCAATGAAAGAATACCTATACCAATAATTTTTCTATGATCATCTTTGATGTGACGAAGACGGGTGAGAAAATAATATGCGATATAGATATAGAGTCCTAACAAGAACATATTTCCCACGAACCCTATCTCTTCCGATAATGCTGCGAATACGAAATCACTTTGTGCTTCTGGGATAAATCAAAACTTCTGTAATCACTTTCCATATCATTTACCAAACAAACCACCACCACCGATGGCAAGCAATGCTTGTTCATTTTGTCGTCAAATCTGTTTTGCTTGAGGATCTACACTTGAACTTATAAAATAGGTAAATCTCTTTTGAATGTAAGCAAATCTATCACTTACCATACCTGCTATACTTCCTGCGAAGAGTCATAAAAGTAGTCATCAGAAGAGTATTCGTAGAACATATTTTATTTTTGCTCCAGCATATCGACACATGATCAATCCTACGATGGCCAAAATCATTACTGTTCATAGATCTGGTATCAATAGAAATACAAAGAAAAATCATGCATTAAGTATGAGGAAAGAAACGAAAAACTCCTTGGTATTTATTCTATCGCGTTTTCTTATCAACCATGCTCAGAGGAAGAGCACATACCCTAATTTGAAAAATTCTGCTGGTTGCATACTTCAAAGAATCGGTATGTTTATCCATCATCTTGCTCCGTTAAGTACCATTCCTATTCCTGGTATAAATACCAATAATTGTACTACCATCAATATCACCGCTATGATAGTTATGTTTTTGTTTTTTTGGAAAAATCTCATGGGAATAGTATAGCTGATTCAAGCTACGACTAATGCTATTGCAGCATTTGTTAGTTGTTTAAAAAAATAGAAATAATTTGAGGGATCACCCTGCCTAGTTCCTTTTGCTATTAATGCTACCGTAAGTGAAAATGATTCATAAATACTTACGCTGTAAATCGAAAGTATCCCGAATATGGTTAATATAATTCATATTATTATGATAGGCATAAAATTTCAACTAATAACTAAAAACAATTTCTAATTCACAATTTTTAATTTCTCCATAGCAAATTAATTAGTTAATTTAGTGGTATCTCGTGGCCTTCGGGTGATGTTTGTTTTTATGAGAGAAAGTTCTTGATTGTTTGAATTGATATATTGTCCGTCAAATATGCTTGCGATGAAATTGTATTTTTTTTTGAGTATGGTATTTGTCTTTGCTATCTGCCTAAAGAAACTATTATGGTTAGTATAAAGATTGAAACATTCTGCAAAATCTTCAAATGGGTCGCTCATTCCATATCCACTACAAAAATCTTTTTTCTTGGCTTCAGCTTTTCTGACAGTTTCTTTGTTCCATGAAATCTTATAGAATACCAAAGAAATGTCGTTCATAGGAAACACCACATTACCGAATTCTGTAAAGTTTTTATCTTTTTTCGTTGATGATCATTGAATATATCATAGATCAGTGATGTGTCCCATTTCATGGGTCGAGAGTTCTATAAATTCTTTGTTGGATTTGACAGATCACAGATTGAGGATGATAGAATCTCGTGTTGCATATCATCTTCTATTTCCGTTTTCTTTACTTATTTCTATGCTTTTTATTACGTCTTGTATGTTTTTGTCTGCATTACTATTGTCTGCTATAAATTGTACTATTTTACTGAATATTTTGGTATAGGTATATCTTTCCTTATCAGTAAATTTGCCATTAAAATTTATTTTATCACATATCTCTATGCTAGTACATAAGCTTTCTAGATTCGCTATATCATTAGCAGCGAAATGTCATGTTTGATTGTTTGTGATGTTAGTATTTTCCAGATATATTTGCTCTAAATCTCAATTTTCTGTAGATGTATTTATTTGTATATAATCTTTGCTACTTGGCACCAAGATATCTCATAGGTGAAAAATATTCAATGCTAACAGCGCATAAAATATTGCTACTCCAATGATAAATTTAATGAATATGATTGTTTTTTTCGTCATGATGAATGATGAATAATGAAAATGTTTTATACTGATTTATGCTCTTGTGATTTGTTATTGATTTTTAATTAGTTTGTAGTGTTATATCGTTTTATGTCATCTACAATATATTGTTCACTTGGTCCTCTTGCGTTGAAAAGAATAATTTCTTTGATGGGAACTTTGTTTGCGAAGAGGAATAAAATAAAGTTGTATCATCAGATCATAATTTTGTTTTTTGTTTGTTTTGCCTTAAAGATGTTTTTTCCTATACCACCCGTGATATTTTCCACGAGTAATGTAGCTTTTTTGTTTATATCGTTTTTGCATAAATCTTCAAATATTTTTTTGGATTCGTCTTTTTTTGGTGAGAAGATGAAATATGAGATGTTTTCTGGTGATTTATTTGTTTCTTCGACAATATAGGTTACCAATTTATCTACTATCGGTGGAACGGTTTTTATGCTTTGGTTTTTTGTGCTTTGTTGTCAATCTCCCTTTGTTTCTTCTGGTTTCAAAGGAGTTGCTTGTTTGTTGGTGTTGCTAAAAAACATTACTTTATTTTTAAATACATCGGTAAACTCTTTTCGGTCCGTAAACTTCTGCGCTTCACCGTAGGTAAAATAAAAATCACTGTTGCCATACATTTTTTTGAATACGTTCACTACACTATCAAAAACTTTTTGGATATGAGCGATATGTTTTTCTACTATAATATAATTTTCTTCTGGGAGTATTGTTTTGAGTCCTTCTTTTTTTTCGAGTAATTGTTTCCATAAAAGATTGCTCTGATAAAAGTCTCCGTGTTCTCGTATGGGATCGTGTTGTACCATTGTATTTTCTGTTTTGATGAATAATTTGGTGCTTTCATTAAATAATACCCCTATATATACCTGAAAGGTGTTTACAAATTCTTGGAGTTCTGTTGATTCATTACTTGTTTTTTGTATTTCGTTGTCTATTTTTTGTTGATAGACAAATGATTCCAAAATATTTAGCGTGTAATAAAGATCACAGGGGCTAGATAGGAAAAAATTATAACTCTTGTATCGTTGTTCTGTGTCGAAAAAGCAGATATCATAGTCCTTGTATGTTTCTTCGTTGTCTTGCATACTGGTGAATAATCCATGATGGGTTGTCAGAACTATTGGATATTTTGTCTGGTTTCTTGTGTCTTTGATATAATAATAAATTCTATAATCTGATTGACTGTTTAAATGTAAGACACCTAACCCTCTCTTGAGATGAGAAACATACTTTATTACAAACATACATTCTTCTTCATTAAAACTTCCTTTATTTAAAAACCCTTGGAATTTTTCCTGATTTATCATCTGATCTTCTTTGGTGAAACCTATGTTTTTGATTCCCATATCGTTGAGTACGGCTTTGGCAATGTCTAATTTCTGAATGTTTTGAAATGCTAAAATTACATTTTTATTTTCTGCCAAAGCAGTAAGAAGGTCTTTGATTGCTATATTTCCAATATAATATTTTTTCTGATTTTCTAAATTGTTGGTATCGATCCCTTCGCTTGTTTGAGACATACTTGTATGACCTCCCATTATTCTTTCCAATGGAGGAAACTTTATATTCATTTGTGGAATGTCTTGATAGCTTTCTAACTGCAATATTTCTTTCCAAATTCCCTCTGTCTGATTGATTATTTGTGTGAGATTTGGATATGTTTTTATGAGTTCATAGACGTGTTTTACGAAATAGAGAAATAACTTATTACTGTTTTTTGTATCAAAAAATGCGTCATGAGCCTTTTCTTCTCCATGATTATCATCACTGAATATGCTGTTGAATAGCTTTTCTGATTTGAGATTTTCTATCAGTACTTCTAGTGCGTAACTCTGAGCATAATGTACTATTGTTTGTGCGAGTGGCATAGTATCTATTTTGCTGTGGTAGGTGAGTGTGGGAAAAAATTTATTCAAAAAATCGAGATCAAACGCGATGTTATGTCAGATAATAATTGAATTTTCTCAGAAAAATTTTGTTATATCTTCAGTGATTTTTTCTCTTGTAGGAGCTATTTCCAGTTCACTTATAGAAAGTCCCGTAATAAATCCGACAATATGTTTCAATTCATCAGTTTTTTTGTCCGGCTTAATCAGTGATTGATATTCACCGATTATTTTTCCGTTTCCATCAAACTCTATAATCCCTATTTGTATGGGCTCATCCTTTGTGATATCAAGTCCTGTAGTTTCAAAATCTAATCCGATATATCTATATTTGTTGTTGAGTAACATATGTTTACCTATTAATTAAAAAAAACTATTGAAAGATGCAAATATGGAAATATGGAAGTATGAACATTTCAATGTTTCAACTTTTCAATCTTTCAATATTGTTTGTTATTTTCTATCAAAATCTGCAGGTATTTCTCCTCGTATCTCTGTTTCTCGTTTGCGAATCGGTATGGTAAATTCGTGGGTTTTTATCCGAGTAACTGCGTCTTGTACTTTTGTTAGCAACTCTTTGGTCTCTTTGGTGTATTTGAGGGTTGTTTTAATTTTTTTTGATCTCATCCATGCGATTGCAGTTTCAGAATCTGAAAATATACATTCGTATTTTGGTACTTTTTTGTGTTTTTCTCTGTCTTCTATATATCTGATTGCATCATAGATAGCCAAAAATTCTCCGAGATTATTTGTGCCTGTCGGATAAATAGGTGAATGAAATAATTCTTTCCGTGTATGGAGTTCAACAGCCCTATATTCCATGGGTCATGGATTGCCCGTGCATGATGCATCTACACAGAGTGCATTTGCCGTATTTGGTATTTTGACTTTCATATTGAACGATGAAACGATAAAACGCTCAAACGACACAACGACATGATGTGGTTATTTCCGTTTTTTGGAAACTATATGGTTTTATAAAAAAAAGGCAACCGAATAACGGTCGCCCCATGTCTTGTTTCTGACGTTTATGTTTTCGCCAGTTTCTCAAATAGCTTTTTTGTCCGGTCTTCGAATTTTTTCATCACCGGATCGATGAATTTTTGAAGTTCGTCTTGGGTGAGTACGTTTTTCAATTCACTTTCCGACCAGGTCATTCGATTGGTTACGAAGTCTTTTTGGAAGTTTTTGAACTGATTTGTATACTCTTTGGATTCTGCTTCGAAGCCTTTGATTCCCTTCAGCTTTAACTCGAATTTTTTTTCGCCTTTGTGTTTGATAGCAAAAGCTTTCCAACTGTTGAAATCGAGTATGAAAGCTTCGAGTATCTTAGCTTCCAATTCTTCTTTCATCGTGGTTTTTATAATCTCTCCGGTTTTCTGGAGTTCAAACACATCAATGAAGAATTGGTCTACCTGCACTTCATACAGGGCTTTGATTGTTTTAAAGCTCTTTGATGAGCTTTGGGCAAAGGTGTTGCTTATCACTAAACAAAACACCATTCCGAGCACTAATTTCACGATTTTCATATATTGGTATTTATTTTGTACTGGTAAATTTACTTATTTATTGTAAAAAGTCAAGTTAATGTTTGTATATTTAATGTTTTTGCTTTTTTGTGAATACCAAAAAAACCCGTGTTCTTTTCGGGTCTTTTTGTCCTTTGATTATTGTGTTTGTGTAACTAATTCTATCTTTAATAATGGAATACCATCTTCAAATTTTACTTTTGTACAATTTATTTTTTGATTTCATAACGCTACCTCTATATTGTTCTCTAATACTCGATCTTGATAGTCTTTCATTGTTATTTCAATCGGCTCAGTGGTTTGTCCTGCCGTATCAGAAAGCGTTATCTTTACTGGACTAGCTTTGTCCTTGAGGTATGCTATTTTACTTGCATTATCTTTTGTATTTATCTTTACTCCTCTTAGGGAGTCTCATTTTGTCGATGCTTGCATTTTGTCTAATGCCACAAGATTATCCAATCTTTTTTTCATTTCTTCTTTGGCTTTTTCCAATCCTTCTAGTTTTTCAAGAGAAAATTTTGTTCCACTTTGTTTTACTGCCATGTATTCATAATAATATTTATTGTCCGTGCTTGATCGAAGCTTCACTTGAATAATTTTCTTGTTTGTGTCTTTGTCTTGATACTCATCATAAATGTTCTTAAATGCATCTTCATATTCGTTTTCTGCTATTCATAAACTTTCTCTACCCTCTCCTCCAAAATATTTCTTGTATGATCCAAAGAGTTCGTTGTTTGGTTCTATAATTTGTGGTTTCTTTTCTCCGGATGTTAATGATTTATCGTCCAATTTTTTTTCATCATCCAGATATATTGTACACATTTCATGTTTATTGCTTGAAAATGTGAATCTATCGGTAAGATTACTTTGTAACAAATCGATAGTATTGTCGTTTACATCGAATGATACTTGTGTGTTCTGATATTTTACGTCTTCTGTTTTAAGACTTATTAACTTTTTCTTGTCTACTTCATCCAGTTTTTTGACACTAAAACTTTCTGTTTTTGTAGCATCTATCTTTAGCTCATAATATTCCTTGTTTTTATAATCGATCACATATATGCTGTCTATTGGGTTTCCATCACTATCACATAGTGCTATTGATTTTCCTTCTACCTTGCAGTAAATATTTTGTTCAAGGTATTTGCCTCTTGCATCTGCATCTGCTATTCTTCGTTGGTAGAGTCCCTTTCCATCAGGTCCCACTATTTTTTGTGAATAACTCGCCTCATCTCTTGTGCTTAAGTCTGGTAATTTAAAAGAATTCGCATCTTGTATTACTGTTGTGCTGAGTGTTTTGAGTCCTTTGAATATCGTTTCTTTTTCTTCTCTAATTCTATTGAGATAAAGATCTGCGTTCTGTCGATTTATATTTGTTTCTTTTGGTGCTGGTGTGTCGAATTTCAATTGTAATGATGCTGGTTTACCTGTTTCTGTAAGTATTGTCGGTGCAAGGATTACTCATTTTTGGTTTGCATCATCATCTTCCAATACATTTTCCATGTTTACTTTGGTTTCTGTATTTCCAAAATCTAATTCCTCTTCTTTACCATTTTTGAGTACATTTATATGAATTATTTTATAATCTTGATCGAAGTATATTGTTCCCTTTTCTTCTCCATGCAATAAAACGTTTCCATTTGCATCTTTTTGTTCTCCAAACAATATTGTTCTTTTGTATCATCCCTTTCCATCAAATTCAATTGTTCCCAAAGAAAATTTTGGTGGTTGTACTTCATATTTGTTACCATCACTACCTCTCATTTTTTCTGTTTGTGTTCTTTCTGAAAAAATATCAGACACTATTTTTTTGCTTGTGTTCTTCTCTGCATTGTTCAATGTTTTTTCTTTGTTTTCTATCATTTTTATGCTTGGAACACCATCAATCATAGGTGTATTGATATCATAGATTACATTATCTATGTTTGCTTCTATGCTTGTTGTGCCAAATATATAGTTTCTGGTGTTAGTTCCCATGTTTATTGGAGTAAATGGTATGTTTATAGTTTGTTGTTTTCCATCGTTTTTGCTAAAGGTTATCTCAAAATTATATTTTCCGTTCGTGTCTTTTGTTATTTTCCAATTGTTTTGAAAATCTGTTTTGTGACGTTCGTGTAATGTTCCTGCAAAAATTCTTTCAATCTTGTTGGTCAAAAAATCCTCTTTTATTTCTTTAAATTCTGGATTAGTCATTTCTTTGTGATCTGTATAGATGCTTTCATATCATCCTGGTACTGTCTTTTGGATATTATTCATTATCGTTAGTTCTGTTGTTCCCGTATTATTTACTTTTGTTTTCGCATAATAAAGTATTTTCTTTCCACTTTCTGTCTTATATTGATTATCAAAGATAAAGTCTGAGTCTTTGGAGAGTTTTCCTTCAGATTTCTTCCATTGACTCACTTGTCCTACTTCTTGACTGTCTGGTAGGATTATATTGTTTGCGTCATCTACATCCAATGTGAATGTATCTATTTTTATTTTTTTAGCATCAGCAGTGTCTTGGACGAAATTGACTCCATATTCAAATTCCATCTTTGTTCCCGTGATGCTTTTTACTTTATAATCTGCTTTTTTATCACCGTCTTGATCATTGCTTTCTAGTTGTTTGTTTATTACTTCTATGGTTTTGGTAGTATTGAACTTTGGTATAATGTCTTTTTTGTCTGTTTTGTCTGTAGCTACAGATTGAGTTGCTACGTCATAAAGAAACAATCATTTTCTTATTCCTCCTGTGTTTGCTTTAACTTCAATTTTTTTGGTTTTCATATCATAAGCAAATTGTAATCAGGTGTATCATTGTATAGCTACTGTATATATATTGTCTTTGAAAACGATAGTGTTGGAAATGTCTATTTCTCTACTGATAGCTTTTCCGTTGATGGTGAAATGTTCAGCAAGCTCTTTTTTGAGACTGATTATTTCAGCACTTTCCACATTGTCTATTGGTTTTTCTGTCTGTTTTTTTGTTTCTTTCTTTTCTGGTACTACTGGACTATTTATCTTTTTATCATCTCCATCTACATCTTCATCTTCATCATCATCTACATCTTCATCATCATTTTCAACGTCTACATCTGCACTTGGTTTTCAACCGGCTTGTTTCCCTGGTTTCTTTTTCTCTTCCTTTCCTTTTTTTTCTTCTCATGGTAGAGGATTGTATGTTGCGATTCATTCATCTTCATCTTCATCTCCTCCTTCTTCTATTGTTTCTTTCTTTGATTGTTTCTTGTCTCCAGTTCCAATGTCTTCTTTTTTTATTTCGAGATATATGCTAAGAAATCTATCGTCTGCTATATCACCTTGTTTTGTGCTTTTTCCTATAACACATTCATCCCAATTGATGTCTAAAGTAAGTGTTGGTTCTGGGTCTTGTAAGGTAAGTGTATTGAGTACATCGATAAATCCTTCAGCGACTCTCGCTCCGATAAGATAATAATTTCCTTCTTGTGGCGTATCGGCATCAATTTTATTTTTAATTTCGAAATTGCTGGTAGATGTTTCTCCATCTATATTTTCACCATACAACTCAAAAAATATCTCGTTTATTTGTTTTTTATTGTCTCAGGTAAATGAATTTGCTAGATTTTTGAGTTCTTCTTTTTTTGCATGGTAAATTTCTTTCCCCTTTGTAATGTCTTCTTTTCTCGTATCTGCACCGGCTGCAATAGTTACTGTTGCTCCTGTGATTTTTTTATTGTCATCTAGTGTGGTTGTTTCTTTTACACTAATGGTATTGCTGTTGAGTATAAGCTCTGCTGTGGTGTTTGCATCTCCCGTTTCATATCTCGTTCCGAAATTATCTTCTGACAATGTTTCTACTTTTTTCTCTGTTTTCTTTCGTTGTCGTCAATCGTTGGTATCGTTTTTTTCTATAATATCCGTCCAATTTGATATGCTTTTCTCAACCCCATTTGCAACTCTTCCATTTCCAAAAAATCTATAATCACCGATATCATATACCTTTTTTTCGTCCCATTTTTCTAAAGGTAATTTTTCTATATCTGTTTCTGTGATTATTTCGTTTCCAAATTCATCTATACTTTCATAATATGCTTTTGCACTTACCTTTCCTGTTAGTATTGCTCCTAGTGTGCAAACCTCATAGAGCTCCTGGTTTTCCATTCAAATAGTGTAAGGTCAGCTCAAAACACTTGTTAGGTCTTCTAGTTCCTTTTGTGTTGCTACATATGCTTTTATGGTTTCCTGTATTCATCATATTTTGTTTATTTCTGCCACTGTATCTGGATTGTTAAATCATTCCAATAATGCATCAAATTCATCTTGTGTATCCAAAAGATCTGTGAAACTTGTTAGGTCTTCCTTTGAGAACAAATCTGTTTTGCTATCAATTTTGTTGGCCTCTTCTATGAAGTTTTGTAATGGCGTCATGTGTCTGTGGTATACATGGTAAAAAAGATATTATTTTTTTAGATTTTTCTTGAGGGCATTTAGATCAACTTTGCTCTGTGTCTCGTAGATTATTTTCAAAAAACTATGTAAAAGTTGCATTATTTGATCGTCGTTTACTAATTTCTTTTCTACCAAAACCTTGAGCCCAGCTGCCGCTGCTCGTTTTCCTTCCAATGCAGTGAGCATAGTAAGAAGATACTCTCTATTGGTTTTTTTTGTTGTCATAATGTGATATCAAAAACTAAATGATAGTCAGTACTACTATTATAGCCCATATCAAAAAAAAGCCAAAAAAGTTCTGGCTTTCTTTATATATTAGCTTCTCTTTCTTTGTATACTATATATAGTAGGTGATTAAACG
>CAJBLF010000005.1 GCA_903953935.1 uncultured bacterium | reverse complement strand
CTGTAATCTTGGGATTCTGAACGAACGACATGCACTATTGTGCTATCCAGATTCAGCAACCATACATATCGGATATTTGGATGTAGAGAGAATAGATTCGCAATGTATCCCCTTTTTCAAGGGAGGATACATAGAAATCTATCTCTATTCTTATAAAAAACCGGTAAGATGTCGTAAAGAGATCATGACACTCAAAGATATGGAGCTCCTCCACGTACTCTATACCAACTGGAGCGCTTTAGTAAGCGTATTGATAACATCAGTTTCTAAGGAACAACCACCAATCTACGAAAGAGCTATAGCTAACGTTGAAAACTGGACACAAACCTATGAAGCAAAATAATTCTTTCCAATCCCGGCGTATTGCCGGTCTTTTTTTAATTTACAAAAAATCTCATCAATGATTAGTCTTTTCAGTAACCATTGACATTTTATACAAAAATAAATATAAAACTATCGCTTTATTTTTCTGTACGACGATGATAACATCTGAAAACGATTTTATTCGTACCATTGAAAAATGCTGGTCCAGAGAAACCGCTATGGATCCACACAATCGATCAGAACAGAATCCTTCATATAGTCAATGTTTAGCTACTGCTCTCCTAGCAAGAGACGAACTATGATTGTCAGTATATGTAGAAAAACTTATCGATCCTACCACCACAACATCAAGATATCATTTTTTCAACAAAGATATCCATGACAAAGATATCCGCTTCTGTGAAGAACAATTCACCCATATGCCTGATATACAGATCCACAAACAAAGAGAAAGAATTATCGATGAGGACCATTTGGGTATTATTATAGAACGGAATCCTGAAGTCCAAAAAAAATATGATATTCTCAAAAAAAAATTCCAATCAGAATTAGAAAAAATAATCAGATAACTATTTTTTACTTATTTGTATACTTCATGCTCAAGGCATATT
Source organism: uncultured bacterium (assembly GCA_903953935.1). Taxonomy (GTDB): domain Bacteria; phylum Patescibacteriota; class Gracilibacteria; order Absconditabacterales; family Absconditicoccaceae; genus CAJBLF01. The sequence continues at coordinate 1,539 of CAJBLF010000005.1, read as the reverse complement.
CCTTCGATGTAGATTCCAATCTCTATTTCACTGATACTACAATTTTTCTCGATAGATTGTGAAAGAATGGTCGATCCAAAATCGAAGTATCCCAACAAGAATATGAACAATTTATCAAAGACAAAGAACATTACAGACATGTAAATGGCGATATAGAAGAATCTATGATTAATTTCAAGATACCATGAAGCTATGAAAAGGCTGTTTTTGATGCTATTAGTAAGGGTAATCTCTGACCTAGCTTTTCAAAACAAATAGAAGCTAAAAGAACTGGAAGTCCTACGCAAAAGAATACTGCACGTGGAAATTCTGTAGAAGAACTAAAGAATACTGATAGAAAAATCATTTATAATGTGTTGACTGAGAGTCAACGTAAAGATCTCATTGATAGCATGAAAGAACGTTTATGAATCTACAGAAACAATAATGATGACTTTTTTATCGAAACATATCTCAACAATAATATGTATTCTCCATGTTCTAATCTTGCATTCCTCACATCTATACACAAGACATTATCAGATTCTATGTCAGACAGAAAAAACGCTTCCTTTGAACGCTTCGTTCTCCATTCCAAATGAGTTTTTCATTGATATTACTGATCTGATTTTTTACGTACAAGAAAAATCCGTATAGGATTTAGTGATGATACCACAAAAAACATCGAATGACTTCATCATTTTATTCATACAAAAGACACTGGGTTAATGCGAAAATATCCTGAGGTACTTTTCAGATTATATGATACGTCAGAAGCTACATCAAAACCTAAAAAATTTATCTATACCAATACTAACGATCAAGAATAATATTATTTTCTCGTATGCATAAAACTACAGGCATCATAAAAATACTTATTAAAAAAAGCAGATAGAATCCTATCCGCTCGCTTTGTGTGTTTTGATTTTTCATTGAAAGATCTTCTCGTCCCTGATTGTAAGGGTTAATAACGCTTATTGCTTTGTCCTAATGGCTCGGCAGGACAAGTAGCCCAAACATGTGAATAAGTACGACGACCGCTTATAAGTTCAGATTGTATCATACTGTCCCATTGTGCACTTGTATAATCAGATTTCCTGATGTAGTGCATTGTAGACCAAGACATTTTGAAGTAATTCTTGAACGATCGTGTCATAGGATCCTCACCTAAGGAGTAGGTTACACCAGTATTTGATGGTCCCCACTGTGATGATACACTTACTGCTGCATGATACATAATTTCCTTTATAGTAGCAGTATCGGAAAGGTTTTTGTTCCACTTGCTGTTGGTGATTTTAACATCACCTGGATTGGTAATTACTGACCCAGCTCCCGACACACTTGATGCATTGTTATGAATCTGGTTGTCGATAAATGTTGGAGTACCTTTGATGGTATCAGCAACTTTACCTTTTTTAGTGATGTCAGCACTATTATTATGACTGCAAGCAAAGAACACGACTGTTGCAAAAAAAAAGAATACATACATTACATTTTTCATAGGTTCGGAGTTTAGTTTTTCTTAGTTTTTGTTACTTTTTTATTTTCTCTTATTTTTAT
>CAJBLF010000004.1 GCA_903953935.1 uncultured bacterium | reverse complement strand
TATTTAATTTTATTAATTTCTTTGATTTTATATATCTTGCATATAATTATGAAAAAAATTGGCATAATAGTTGCGTTTTTTTGTTCAATGTTTTTGTTTGCTTGTTCAAATCCAAACAATATCTTATCAGAGAACACCTGAAACACAAAAGAATCATATAAGGAAGAAATAATTACTGAGAAAGCATGAACACATTCCATGGAAGAACTGGTAGCTGATTGAAGCATAAGCAATATGGAATGAGAAAAAATATGAAAAATAAAATTCCATAAATTTATCATACCCTCTATGGGTATTGCTATTTACGACGCTAACCCTGACAATTTAGAGATTATAGTAGAAGATGAATCGTTTGATGTAAATAACGAGGTAGAAATACCTTATTACGAGATAGAAACACCATTACCTGACCTAGTTACCTCACATGGATGATTTGTAAAAATGCTAACAAAAGACGCTAATATGGATTTTGAAAAAAACGTCCAATCTCAGAATTGGGAAACAGTCTTACATATCATAGCAATTGATGCAGGTATAGATTTGTGAGATATACATGATATAAAGACAAAAAAAACAGATAACAAAGACATACTACGTATAAATGAAGTAAGCACTATTGAATCTTATGGATTGATATCCAATACATCAAAGTATGTATTCTATATATATTATAACAAAACAAAGCCTGATACATATTATCTTGTTTGAATTGCTGACTGATGTGCACCGACACCGTGCTCCAACATAGTATCAATTGAATTCTTGAATTAAAGAAAATTTATTTTGCAATAACAAAAAGAAGATACCGTAAGTTATCTTTTTTTTGTTTATTATTATACTTACCACTTAATTGCGTCAATTATAGCAAAATTTGACATATACCCAAAAGCGATTACAATTATATATAATTTAATTTTTGGTTTATTTGTCATGAAAAAAATTATTATTTATTCACTTGGCATTCTTCTGGTTTCGTTCTTTCTTTTTTTAGATAGCTCAAATGCCTACAGATACACTCCCTATCAAGGTAATACCTGAATAGATGCTCAAAATTATAAAATTGAAATATTAAATATAAATCGGGACACTAGAGTTGTCGATTTCAAAACTACTGTTACGGCAAAATCTAATAGAAATTTTATTACATGAGAACGATTCTGATTAGATTTCGTGGATACCTATACAATAAGCGAAGTAGTATTCAATGAACAAACTATAAGTTCTTGAAATTACAGGATAACGTATACCTGATCTATCTCTCTAAGTTGAACCAATAAAAGATTAGAAATCTTATTGCCATCAAATATAAATACAAGCTGAGATATTGTAGTAGTAGTAACGTATAGTTGAATACCAAGACTTGATATAGATACTAGTTGATTATGATTTTATAGTACATGAACTGAAATACATGCTTTCAACGAACCATTATGAGCTCATCAACGATTTCCTTGTAGTGATGTTCCTTGAGATAAAGCCACATTAGACTTTTATGTTACAACTTTGACTGGTAAAGTAGTTGTCTGAAACTGAAAATTAATGTACGATACAAACAATTGAGATTGAACACACACTGTCTATCGGAAAGAAAACTATCCTATAAGCACCTACAATGTTTATATCTGAATATGACCTTTTACTACTGTGTATAGTTGAACTTCTCCTTTTTTAAGTGGTAGCCAAAATATATGGTGATATACAAAATCATCTAATACTGCACTATCCAATAGAGTTAAAGAACTTTCTACTACAACATGAATGATGAAGCAAATGATAGATATCTTATGACCATATCCTTTCCCTGATGAGAAATTTTGAACGATACTACGACCTATAAATAATTATATGGAACACAATACTATAATCTGAATGTATTCAATTTCAAACGACACATTATTTAGGCATGAACTAGCTCATCAACGAATATGAAATCTGATAACAATAGCTTCACGACCTGATCTGTGGATTACTGAAGCCTGATGAACGTATTTTCCTCAAGTAAGTAAGATCTGAAGAAACAATAGAGAACAAGCAAGTTATTGATTGAGTAGGAGTATGGATCGAACCAGGGCCCTGAACAATCCATCAGATACGAATTTATTTAATACTAATCTTGTATACAACCGTGCCGCTTGGGTATATCATCACTTACGTAGTTATCTATGAAATGATGTATATTTTTCTTGATTGGATTATTATATAAATAAACACGCTCATTGAACAATAAGTACTCAACAGTTCAAAAATACTCGAGAAGAAGCTACGAGTATAAATTTAAGCTGATTCTTTACAAGATTCGTATACGGTACTTGAGATCCATTTCTTAGAGTAACAAATTTTTATGATAATATAAACGATTGAACTTATTCTTGACGTGCATTCTTCAAATTATCACGTGCAGATAATAAAGCATGGACCCCTGATGTTGTATTTGCTAGAATAGATTATACTGATTGATCTAGTTGAGAGTTCCGTTTATTCCAAGAAAATCAAAATAGCTACTTGGAAATAAACACATATAAAACTATAAGTTGAATAGTCATAGACCCATGATCTTGAACAGTAAATCGTCAAACAGATTATATAGGTAGATTATATAATTCATGATTCTCTCTACAAAATGATACAGATAGCGATTCATTGCCTGATTGACGAGAATACATAATGTTTGGTAATCTAAGTCAAACAGCAGAATGAGATTATGACAGTGACTGAATAACAAATATCGATGAATATGATTTACAAACAGAAACGACAGATACAACATGACCTAATTTCGATTTCTCTGATAATAATTGATATGAGTGTAATGTTTGATATCTCATAATAAGTTGAGCTCAAGATACTTGAGTATGACTACACACACTACCATATAGCTTCGATTGAATAAATCGATGAACTTCCAATACAATAAATATAGATACTCAGAGGACTCCATGATCTATAGCAATGACTTGATACGTTAGAGATTTATCTGGAAATATTACATCAAAGTCAGCTACTTACTCTTTCTTAGATGAACTAGTTATTTCGGATGAATTTACATGAAGCGATAGTGTTTGATCTTGAAATATAGAGGTAAACCGAAAAACATTATCCAATGCAAACGAATGAATATGTGGTAACTGGGACATCACAGCAGATTCTATTTACCAACAGTGAGAAAAATGAACATGTTCTCTAAATTGAGATATATTAACTTATACACCAAATCCTAATCAAACATGAAGCGATATATGTGTAATTAGCGTAATAGATAATGAATGAACTCAATTTGCCGATCGATTAGAAGTATATCGATGATGAATACATACTATTTCTCAACAAAACAATAATCCACCAGAATTGACTATATGAATAATAAACTCATGAAATACAGCCACCACATGAATGGACTTTCAAAATTTTTATCGTTGAATTATAGACATAAGTTCAAATGTAAGTGACAACAATTGAATAGATATATGATCTTGTGAATATTCTCTTGATGGAAATAATCGATTTTCAGCTAATTATAGTTGAACAACTACCGCATGAGCTTGTTATAAAAACAACTTAAATCCAGCGTCAAACATAGAAATATTCTTTAGAGCAAAAAACATAAACTGAATAACATGAGAATCTTTATCTCAATTTTATACGTACGATAACCAGTGACCATCATTTGAATTCAACAGCAACTCTTGATATGAATGTGTTGATTGAACTCTTAGTATTGTGTACTGAGAAGATTTATGAGTAGGATTAGGCCTATACCCGTATAGTTTTGAATTATCAAATCGAAGCAACGTGAATGTCTTAAGCATACCTTGACAACAGCCATGAAGCATTGCAAAAACATGATATATGAGAGATTATTTATGAAATTTAGCCATCAACACAGCTACGTATACTTTTAATAATGTATGAATAAGTGCAAATAATTTCACATGAAATGCTAATGTATGAAATAGCTCTAAAACATGAAACTGGAAAATATTATCGAATGCGAGTGAATTTTGGTGTTGATCTTGAGGTGTAACTTACAGTTGAATAAGTAGCCAGGGGGCAAAATGAACTTGTAGTGTATTATGAGAAATTATTACCTATACACCCAATACCAATAAGATATGAAACGATAGCTGTATCATAACATTGAAAGATAATGAAAATAGTCAATGAATAGTAACCGTTTATCGATGATGAATAGATACTATTGTACCTGATCCGGTTACATGTACCAATAGTCAGTCTTTTGAAGACAACATCAGCGTATCATGTACAAACACAGAATGAATTATAAAATATACAAGTAATTGATCAAATCCAACGTGTAATTGAAATACATGGTCAAACCAGCTTTTTGAGGAAACTACCACAATAAAAGTAATATCGTGTGATTCTTCTAATAATTCAAGTAGTATAAATACCTATATGTATACGTTAAACGCTAATCAATGAACAACATGATCTATGTCTTGGACATGACTAACTCCCAATGAAGGAGAAACAATTATTGAGACCTGAGTAAGTATTTCTTTGGATATCAATGATAGTAATTTAGAAAAATTCAATCGGAACATAAACAATGAAAGCTTCGATATATATAACAATAATCTAGTCTTTATGACTAATGCTAATAACATATCAGAACTATGAGAAAGTACCACGGTACTAAGAGATATCTCAAATTATTGAAACCATGGCAGTATATCATGAGCTACACGAACATGATTATGAAGAGAATGAAATTCATTATTCTTTAGATGAGGAAACACATATGATAGAGCTGTAATCACAGACAACAATAGCTTGGATATGACAACATGATTTACCATATCAGCATGGATTCAACCAACGACTTTTGTTGCTGACTGAATAATAATTGCTAAACCTCATACATCGTTTAATACTCCTTATATAGATTATTGATTATGATATTCTTCTAGCCAAAGAAAAGCATTTCAAGTTGGGATCTGATGATGAACAACACAAAGAACATGTGATTCTGCTACATGAAGTGTTTTGACTTGAGTATATTCACACGTCGTATGAGTATTTAATTATAATTCTCTAAAAATATATATAAACTGAAATCTAAGCAACACGTGTACGTTTAGCTGAATTACATTAAATAATGTAAATACTCCACTTTACCTATGATATTACCCATATTGAAGTAATGGTGCCTATAATTTCAAATGAAGATTAGATGATATTATGTTATATAATCAAGCATTAAGCAACCAAGAGATTCAAATACTCTATAATATGCATTTCAACAAAAATAATCTTGAAAATTGGACATTTAGTATCGATTATAATTGATTAACTCCATGAATCTATAACTACACATGATTTGCCCAAAGTATATGATGATATCAATATTGGTTGAATAGAAATTTTACTGTTTATAATTACAATGATCTTGTAGTATTACCTAGTTCATGAGATAATGAATCAATAGTAAATGAATTTTTGAATAAATGATATACTCAAAACAATTGAGAACTATCTTGATCAAAATCAATACTACTAAAAAACCCTAACTGAATAATAAAAACCAATTTAAATATTAAAAATAATAATAATAAAGTGTATATACCCAATAACGTAGCTTTCAAGAAAAAATCTACCCTATCTAATTTTGAGGGCATTATCAGTCCTCCTACTGATATAGTTGTCAACAATCTTGATAATGTAATAAAAGCTATTCGTGTTTGATCAGAATTAGAACCCTTATTTATTGTATGATGAAACGCCACTATTAGTATTCCTACTCCATGAAAAAACATAGGAGACCCAATAGTTATCTATTATTCTGAAGATAATTGAACCACTTGGGAATTTCATACCAATAGTACTGTAGAACTTATCTGATGACAACCCCATGTAGAATTCATTACCGATCACTTTACTGATTTTGCTATTACTCTACCACCAGAACAATGATGAGGAGAATTCAGTTGATCTTTTACTATCAACAATGATGCCTCTTCTACAACATCAAACACGGTAACACTCAATAACTCTACTACCCCTACTGCTATACAGATGAGATTTGCTAATACTCTCGGTGATTTAGCTAGTGCTACTTGGGAAAATTATGCTACTACAAAATCTCGAATTCTTCCTGGTACTTACGGAACCAAAACCATCTATGCTGAGTTTGATGCTGATGGGAATTCAACAAGTGATGCACAGACTAGCGATGAAATACTCTATAGCTCTCCAGCTTGATGATGATCCTGTGCTGCATGATCCTATTGTGGTGATCTTAAATTGAGAATAATTACTGGGCATTCCTACTGCCAATATGGTACTACCCTAGACTTCGGAACTACTGGACTATCATATGATGAAAGAAGTCTCATCACCTGATTCGTTACCACTGGTGGTGCTACCGAATGGTTTTGTGAAGACAAACAATGATTAGGTACTCGGGCACTTACTATCCAATCTTCTGAGCTCGTTAATAGCTCAACTAATATTGCTGCTCAAACTATCCCAGCATCGAGCGTATACATCAAAAATCCTGCTGCTTATAAGCTCGAATGAGTATGTACATTCTCTTCAGGTGATTCTCTTGATCAACGAGTTAATCTTTCATGAGCTAAAGAAATTTTGGGTAAGGTTGGTGTAGTCGGAGAATGATGCAAAATCATAACAAACAATGTTTCACTCAAAGTAGTCCTTACTTGATCTCAGGCTATTGGTCAATATTCTGGCACACTTACTATCAATGTCCCTAATTTCTAAAAAAACGTTACTGTATGATTACGAAACAGTTACCTAAAGGTGGCTGTTTTTTATGTGAAATTTTTATCTATCAAAAAATTTATCTATATCTCATTTTTCTGTTTTTATAAAGAATGGTCTACCATGCTGACAGACAAAAAGTCCAGATACACCAGCAAATCAATCTTTTACCAAATTTATCATCTCCGGCAAAGATAATTTATCTCCCGCTTTGATAGATACCTTACAAGCATGACTGGCGAAAATATCATCCAAAATATGATCAAATGTAATCTTTTCCATATATAGAATATGATTAAACACTTTTTCCATGTCGATCTTGTATCTCGAAAACACTTCTGGGACAGAATAGATAGCAACCTTTATTTCACCAATTCTGGAAACATCAAACCCTAAAGCATTTATTTCATCAAGTTTTTCGTCGAGATTGGGAATATTTATGACCTCGATAGTAATGGGTTGAAGCAGTATTTCCGATGAGGGTCAGTCAGGATTTTGTATTCATGTTTTGATTTTTTCAAACAATATCCTTTCGGCTAATGCGTGTTGATCTATATAATATAAAGCATCAGAGGATTCGAGAACGATATAAGCGTTCCATAATTGTCCTATGACCTTATACTCTCCTATTTCTTTATCCCATCACGCCTCCTGTTCTATTGATGAAAACATTGTGGTTTGTGTTACGGAAGGCTGAGCTACGGTAGCGAAATCACTTACTCCAAACATGGATGATGTCTCTGGCATTTGCCCGGAGGGAATTTCCAATCTAGAAAATTGCTGACTGATGGTTGATATCCTATTTTCTCATAATGCTTTTTGGACATTTGAATATATCATATCATAGACCTTCCTTGAATCAGCAAATTTTACTTCGAGTTTTCTCGGATGTACATTTACATCAACGAAACTAGGTTTTGCATCAATCATTAAAATAGCCAATGGATAATCACCTGGAGTTATCTGCCTATAATATGCATCCATAAGTGCTTTTCTGATTACCTTATCCTGAACCGGTCTTTTATTTACGTAGATTTTTATATTTTCTCCTGATCAAAACAATAATTGTGAATTTCCCACTATACCATACAAAGAAAGATCTTCTGTTTGATAGGTAAGCTCTTTTATATGATTGGATCGATCTTTTTTGTAGATATCCATAATTCTCTCCATCAACGAATTTCTAGGCTGTAAGTCAAAAATAATCTTGTCGCTTTTTTTAAAAATAAATGTTTTGTCTGGATGCATCAGTGCAATATCTACGATGTAATTGTAACAATAGAAAAATTCCGTTTGAGAAGACTTAAGAAATTTGAGCCTTGCAGGAACATTATAAAACAAGTCCTGGATTGTTACTATGGTTCCATGAACAAATCCTACGGGCTGATGTTTAATGATAGGATCCATACCTAATTTCGTTATTTTACTTCCTATCTCACTGTATTCTGTTTTTGAAATGATAGTCGTCTTACTCACTTCTGCAATACTTGCTAAAGCCTCTCAACGAAATCCATAGCTACTTAAATTAAACAAATCCTGTTCTCCATATATTTTTGAAGTAGCATATCTTTCAAATAAGAGATCCATATCTGACAATTCTATTCATGATCCATTATCTTCGATAATTATCAATGATTTTCCGCCATCGTGAATATCTATCTGGATTTTTGTTGCTCCAGCATCCAAACTATTTTCTACCAACTCTTTGAGAATAGATGCAGGTCTCTCTACTATTTCCCCTGCTTTCAATCTATTGATGAGGTATTCTGGAAGTTTACGTATAGCCATATCTACATATAATTTTAAATTTTAAATTTCTAAACCACTTTTGTGAGAATTGTATATTGGTTTTTAGTATTTTGGCTTGAATTTTCAACCAAGAATAACAATACTTCACTATCTATTAAGCGAACGATACATCATATTTTTATGAATTACTCTATCTTATGGATACACATATAAATTTTTTGAAGGTTGGCAATAAAAAACATCATTTTGATACAAGCGACCTTCCCGCTCTCATCCATTACAAATGCAAAGAATGATGATCACATTATTCTATGTCGCTGATAGCAAATCTTGCTCTACAGTGATCAAAAGTATTGATTTTGACGTGATACCCACAGGCAAAGGAACAATTTTATGCAGATACTAAAATAATAGCAGAAGAAACTATCGTTGTACATAACCTAGCAGAACTCAAAAAAAACACAGATAAACAAATAATCGTTATCCACGACGATGATGAAACATTGTGTTTAGCAGCAATCAAAACGCTTCCAGATATTCATGAACGTATTATTTTTATCAAAAATATAGAGATATTTCACAAAAATTTACTTACTACTTGCCTCAAATACGATAAACTAATATTATCTGGAGAGCTTGATGCTTGTGTAGCTAAAGCAAATATTTCAAAGAAAAAATACACCTCTATACTCCTCTTCTCACAACCTAAGACTACATTACCCCATACCTTTGTCCCTCTAGAACAATATGCCTGATATATCCGATCAAAAAATAAAGAATCATATGTAAAAAGCGCCCAATAAATATATATCCAAAAATCGTTTCGTCGTTTTATCGTTTAAACGTTTTGTTTTTTAGCTATGGAACATATACAGGCACTTCTCAAAAAATACCCGAATCGTATTAAATATGGAATTTTGATTCTGGATATTTTTGCGATGATTATTGCTATCAAAACGTACGTAAATTATGTCTCGATAGAGACTGCCATCGAGGATGCTACTATAGAACAGCAGACGAGAACCGATGAACTCGCATTTACTCAGAATTTTTTGGTCAATTACGAAAGATCTGAATATGCTAGATATTTTCTCGAACACGAAAACAATATGCTTCAAGGTGACGAATATATTATAAAATTTGAAGAAATGTACCAAAAGCAGCAATCCAATACCTGAGTTACCACAGCATCTTCTATTGATTTTGATAATAAGGGTGTTGGTACCCCCCAAGAATCATGGAAAAAATTTATCCTCGATAAAATCAGTAAATAAGGTCTTAAACACTATACTTTGAGTTGAATTACATATTTAGATGCTTACATATATACCAGTATTTATCCACTATAAAACAAAAACTATGAAAAAAATTATTGCTTTTCTTGCTCTTACATCTCTATCTTTTTTTATGTTTACTTGATGTACCAATAAAAATAATGTACAACAATGAAACATCGTCTCTCTCACTTATACGGCTACATTTTCTAATGGAGAACTATTTGATCAAGCAACTAATCAGACACCATTGATGTTTACAGTAGGATCAGGACAGGTTATTCAATGATTGGATGAGGGTGTTTTGGGAATTGCAGTTGGAGACACAAAAACAATCACTATCACTCCAAAAAAATGATATGGTAAACTTTATGATCCAAATAATATCCAAAAAATATCTCAGCTTATCTTCGACAAACTCAGCATACAACCCAAAAATTGAACCCCACAAAAATTGGGCAATATAGAAGGCATAGTAAAATGAACAGAACAAGATGCAAGCGGAAATGTATTGGTTCTTTTTGATATAAATCCTAGACAGACACGAGATACTTTGAAATATACTATCACCGTGCTCGATAAGAAATAATATTTTAGCGTTTAAAACGCCCTAGTATGCAACTCTTTAAAAGAGTTTTATTATCGCTTTTCCCTGACGAAATCGTTGCACAGACGATGAACCCTGCAAGTATGTTTATCTCGTTTATTTCTACGAGAGAATTTTTTTCTGTAATCAATAGAAAAATTGTAGAAAACTACAAACTAAATCTTTTTGACATAACGCTTGATCCCTTTGAATTTAAAATCTGATTTGGAGAAAATCCACCAAAATCCAAAGATATTGATACCTATTATAGTTATTGCTCAACAGCAAACCTCAATGGTTATAGATTCTTTTCTCCGGCAAATATCTCCAACAATCTCGCATTAGTAGTTGCATTGTATGTCAAAGATATATTCAGAGCATATCCACCCGATTATTATCTCAATTTTCTCTATACAGTTTTTCTTCTCAGTTTTGTCTTTTTATCAAGGATTAAAATATTTCCCTATACAGATAGAGAAAAAAACTATAATCGATTCGTAGAGACTATGTTTGCATTCTATGAATTTGTATTCCAACAGACCGGCAAAAAAATCGATCCAAATATCATCAAATCGCTCAAAAAAGAATTGCTCAATCAGATAGAATTATTTTTCTTATTGTTTGCGGTTTATCAAAATCTCAATAGCATCTTCGTCCATGAACAGGTAAGCGACAAAGAACTCTATTCCTGGCTTTTTTACGATGAACTCAAGGGTGAGAGCAAAAGCATATATGCAGAATTTATAGCTAACCATAAAGAGTACACTAATAAAAAAACATTTTCTGCTGTAGAAACCAAAATCATGCAATCAATTCTTCCTGCTGATATTTTATTGAGATATCTCTTTATCGATGCTGATATGTTCCTCATCACCGATACCGTCATTTCCAAAATCTTTGATAAAAAAATCCTTGATGACTTCATCAAAAGCTTCCGCAAAGATGATACACAACTCGAAAATTTTCTCCTCTATATTACTGACTACAGAAACTTTAAAAAAAACTTTTTCTGAGGTATACAAAAATATATGATGACTATTTTTAGAGATGAGGATAATAAGGTAAATCCAACCAAGGAAGATCTTGATGATCTCATGTCCTCTATCGGAGAAGACGTAGAAAATATAGAAAGCTTCAAAATCCCTGAAAGAATCAAAAAAGAATCCAAAATGATGGAAAAAATACTAAATTTCTATATTACTCTCATATGATGATCGTGGGTTTCTAGAGGTGATAACTTCTTCTTGAGATTATTTAGAAAACCTATCATCCAAGGAATCAGTAAAATAAATGATCAGTTTGATGAAAAAAATTATACACTGCTTTACTATGGATGACTCCTCTATCAATATGGCAAAAATGTGTTCTTCTACAAACACACATCAGAAAATGTGAGAGCATGAAAACAGAAATTTACCTTACCCCACAAAACCAATATCAAAAATATCTATTCAAATATCAGTCTTCTTAAGTCTTTTGATGAAACATTCATAGCGACTATTTTACAAGACATCAATCCCAAAGATATTAGATTATATATTAAGAACAAAAAAATAATCGAACTCTTCAAATGACTTATAGGGCAAGAGATTTCTAGCATGGTTCGTGAATCAGATACTGATTTTATAGAATCGGTATATAAAGATATCGCTGTACATCTGGAACACAAAGAATTTATGAAGATTTTGAAAAAAGAGTTGACCGAACAAGATATCTATCATATCAAAGAAAATATCTATAACCTCGATTTTTGGATCAGTAAAAAGTTTTTTAGGGCCATCACAGCACATACTATTCTACTTAAAAAGGATTATGCTGACCTAACAATCCTAGGTATATTTTCTACCATCAGAGAAACATTCTCCGGATTTCTTATCTATCTCACCTATCTCAAGGATGAAATGCAGACAAAAGAAATTCAACTAGATACTTCACTTCTTATATCACTATATATTAAAGATATTTTGAATATGGATCCTTATTATGAACATAAAATTACTGACATTATCACTACACTTCAAGCGGATTTCAATGAAATCATCAAACATCGAATAGAGATCGATGATAACAAAGACTATCTCAAAATTGGCTATGATAATCGAATTACCTTCACCAAAAATAAAGATATTGAAGAAACAAAGAAGAAAATTATCAATGAGGACGTCATCCGATTCAAATGATTTCTCAAAAATATCAGTTATTATAACAAGAGATTTTTGATGCCACAATAAACTCAACTAACAACTTATAACTAATATCTAACAATTATTGAAAGAAATAGAAAAAATCCTTCACTGTTAGTTGTTAATTGTTAGTTGTTAACTATTTATATGTTAATATAAATTTATGAAGTGTCCGAAATGCCAGAGTATGGAAACTAAAGTCATCGATTCGAGAGTCATTGAAGATGGCCAAAGTATCAGAAGAAGAAGAGAGTGTGAATATTGCGAACATAGATTTACGACCTTTGAAAGAAAGGGATTTACAGAATTGGTCGTTATCAAAAAAGATGGAAGCAAAGAAATGTATGACAGACAAAAACTCAAGAAAGCTATCTTACTGGCTTTCGCAAAAAGAGAAATCGATAAAGAAAAAATAGAAAATCTCATCAATAATCTTGAAGCAGAGCGATCGATCGACAAAAACGAAATTACTTCAAAAGAAATCGGTGATGATGTTCTCAGAGCATTGAAAAAAGTAGATCCTGTGGTATATGTCAGATTCGCTTCTGTCTACAAATCATTTGATGATATCAAAGATTTCAAGCGCTTTATAGACTAATACACCAAAAATATATTGAGAGGTGGAAAAATGGAGAGTGGAGAAATCTGTCTTTCCATTTTTTAAAGATTGTTGATGTGTCTTTGATGAATTATGCTACCAATGTATCTATTTTGAATATTTCCGGAGATATATGTAGAGCATTCAAAAACGTTTGTAGTCATTCGTGGGTAATCATAATGGTTGCGGTGTTTATGTTTGGGTGCCATCAAACAGATGGTGCTGTCCGTATATCATCGTCTATATATACTGTAATGTCTTTTGCATAGATTAATCAGAATAAAGATACACTTCCTGGTGTCAGATGCATTTCTCTCACCAATTCTTCAGGAGAACCAAAAGATAATTCTTTGATTCAGAACTTTCTGCCAAAATCCTTTATCGGAAGCCTCTTGTGCGCTTCTATACATACAAGATAAAACTTTCCATACCTGTCCTTCAAAAAAAGATTTTTCACATGCATTCATGCAATATTCGGAAAAACCCTATCTGCAGCATCTACTGTAAATACTGCTTCATGTGTATAAGGAATATACGTTATATTGTGTATATCTAGAAACTGTAATAATTGCTGGTCCATGATAGTGTAATAATAAATTATATTATTCTACAAACTCTCTGAGTTCAGTAAAATCTATCTCATCTCTGGTCTGAGCAAGATCAAAGAATGTAAACTCTTGTATCTCTGCCGTATGGGCAACACAACAGTCTTTGATAACTGTTATCTTAAAATCCCTATCATATGCATCCTGAATAAAACTTCTAACACACAGGTTAGTAAGTATACCACACACAATAACATGTTTGATTCCATTCAATTCTTTTTCTAATGAGGTATTATAAAAAGGACTGATCTTGTTTTTTATAATAACCGTATCATCATCTTGTATTTTGAGGTCTGGAATAAATTTCGTTTCCGGTCAAAAATATTCTAACGAATCGCTTTCTCTATGTTTGGTTAGAATTATTTTGTATTCCCTCGACCTGCAATGATCAATAAGATAATTCACTTTTGTAATAACATCCTTGATATCACCTATATAATATTCACTATCAGGATTGGTTCGTTCTTCTTGAAAATCCACAAGCACTAAAGCTATGTCTGTCATATATCTCAGTAACAATATAAAGCTTACCTCATAACGTAATGATTTTATATTCATTTTCAAAACAAAAAGTGAAAAGAGCCAGGAAATTCCTAGACTCTTTTACGTTTTCTACACATCATTTTAGATTCCTCTGTGCAATTTATAAGATTCTCTTGGAATCTTATGTTACATGTACAAAAGATTCTACCTTCTTCCGAGTCCAATGTCCATCTACATCGTGTTTTTTCAATAAATCACGAACAATGGATATTGCGTTGTATCTCGGATCTCCCGCCTTACACACATCGAAAATCAATAAACAATGATTATTCCATACTATTTTTCTTCCAATCCCACTATGTGGGTGGTGTATGGAAATACTCACCTTCTCGTTTTTTTTAATTTTTTCGAGGAGTTCTTGTGTGAGAGAAGCATCTCTTAATTCAATCAAATTGTTGATTCCCGATGTCTCATCTTGTTTAATCATAATGCGCATTTTAAAAGGTTATTTTGGATTTTGTATGCCAAAAAATGGCAGTATGTTAATACCTATCTATCATTAAAAGTCAAGTGTTTGTATCTATTTTTTTATACGTCTCACCAATATTATCATTAACCAAACTATTCCTACTACTATAAGTAATATCCCTACCATCCCTCATCATACTACATTTCGTACTACCGTATACCATGGTTTTTCAAAGAACGTCATTTTGAGTTCGGGAAGTACTTTGTATGTATGTATTGTTTCATTGATTGGGAAACTCTCTATCTTTCCTATAGCAAGCGAATATTTCCCCTGATTATGAACATTACTCACTCTGATAATATATGTCCCAGATCCTACCGTTTTTTCTATACTAGGTCATTGCAGATACATATCTCCAGCAAATGGCTCAAAAAAATCAGTCCAATCAAATCTAGTCCCATCAAGCCTTGTATATACCGCCATATTTCATTCCATAAGATCTACTGTAAAATCTGTCCTGTTTCCAGACATCTTTGGTACTACAAGACTTATGTACAATAAAAATCCCGTATTGGAGACAATTTGATAGATATCTTCTTGTCCCGACAATATTCCGTAGAATGCTTGTGATACTTCAGGATTTTGAACATCAATTACCTGTCCCTCAGGCCTATCAAACACTAATCTCGGCTGATGAGCAAAAGTAAATCCTATTCAAGAACATAGTATTACTATCAATAGACTAAATTTTCTCATATGAGATATGTTGCTATGTAAAATTTTCAATGTAAAATTTCTAATTTCTAAACAGCTTCTTTGTCTTTTAGTGTATAAGAGATTTTATTAAAAATCAGACTAAGTTCTTTTGCTTCTTTTAAGAGGTTTCTTAATTCATTTTTATATAATTCTTCAATCTCTGACAATAAATCTAACCAATAATACGTTTCTTGCGCTTCTTTCCTACATATATGAATTTTATTCCTGAAATCTTTTTTAGAGCTAGCTCAATTGGCCTCGTGATAATTGGCTCAAATACTTGTGGCAGATTTCAATACCTGACTTATAATATTTGTATTCATTTGTGTAACAGTAATTTTCTTGATGGTAAATAATATATTTTTACTAAATTTCACAACTCTTTCTTCTAAGTCATATTTCATATCTAATACATATATATATAAAATGTTTAGAAATTAGAAATTGAAAAATAGAAATTGAAAATCATATTTTTATGCTAATGCTTTGACATGTTTTTGAAATACATCTCCTTTCTCTTCAAAATTTTTCCATAATGAATAACTTGGCGATGCCGTGGAAAGCAAACATATTTTTCCATGACTAGTCCATTCATATGCAAATCTCACTGCATCTTTCATATCATCAGTTTTAAATATTCTTATTTCTCATTCGTCTTTTTTCTTGATTACGTCAAAAATCCTCTTTCCTGAATCCGGAAAAAGAATTACATTTTTTATTCTATATTTTACCAAAACATCTATCAATTCATCGAAAACATATCCCCTATCTGTTCATCATAAAAAAATAGTATCAATAGTATCACCAAAGGTTTGAATCGCTTGAATAGTACTTTCAGGAGTAGTAGAAATTGCATCATCTACCCGCACTATACCACCATATGTTCATATGTTTTCCATCCTATGGGGAAGCCCATGAAATGTAGCAAGCGTCTCTTTCAATACTGAATATTCTATCTTCATAATATCACACACACCAATAACTGCGGCTATATTCATCATATTATGTTCTCATTTGAGAACTATTGAAGTAGCATCAAATAAAGGTTTTTTTTGTACATAAAATTGTCCCTCTTGATAGATATACATTCCTCTATGTCCGAACGTATTGATATTGAGATCTTTGGTTTGTTGTTTGGTGAAATCATATTTTTCACATACTTCATCTCTTACTAAATTATATTTGCTACCATTGAGGAGATTAAGTTTTGCGTTTTTATAATTATCAAAACCATTATGCCAGTCAATGTGATCGGCATAAATATTTAGTAATACACTGATGTAATTGTTTTTTTTGAGGCCATCGAGCATGTAACTAGAAACCTCAAAGACCACATATTCATCTTTTTGTAGTATAAGGTTCTCTATATTGATATAGTCAAGCACGGGATTTCCTATATTACCTACTAGCTGGACATTTTTATCAGCACGTTTACATGTTTCATATATCAAGGTTGCTGTAGTTGATTTTCCCTTAGTTCCAGATACTGCTATAATCTTTCCCTGATAATACTCAAAAAAAATCTGTGCCTGAGAAGTTATTTTGTCTCTGTATGGATATATTTTGGGATGATAAAAAGATATTCCCGGGGTTATGATAATCATATCAAATGTTTTAAGCGTATCGAGATAATTACCCCCAAACGTACAATTAAATTCTGTATTTAGCGTAAACTTTTTGCTGAGATAATCAAAATTTTCTGCCAGACCTTCTATTTTTTCTGCTCCATCCAAAATAGTTATATTTTTGGGATCTACACCTATCTGCAACAAAAAATGAAGAGAAGATTTCCCCTCTCTCCCATATCATAAGATAGCAATTTTCTTGTTTTGGAATTTTTCAAAACTTATCATATATCAATTATAGGATATAAGACACGTACTTTTCGAGCATACTTTTTTCTCTGATGATTGCAATTCATAAAATACATAATAAACCATATCTGATCTTATGTCAATATACTTCCCAAATAATGAGTATATCTTGATTTCTCTGTCCCAATACCTATCCTGTATATTGTCGATTTTTTATCGCTATCTCTGTTATGAAGCCCTTCCAAACGTTCTATTTCACCGGATATAATTTTGACCCAAAAACCCTCAAGGCCTCTTTTTCTTATTCTTTTGATCATGAGATCAATTTTACAGAAACTATTGATTTCGCTAGTAACGAACTTAATCCTATATCTACCATAGACACCAAAATCATGAGTACCCTCATCTTTCATCTCTCATTAGCTCTTGGTATAAGCTATTATAAACTTTATCCCACAAAAAATTTAGTCATTGAAACATGACAGCTCAATGCAGATCAGCAATCGTTCCGAAAAACTTTCTATATGCAAGGACTTGGAGAGTTTCTTTACACCAATAAACTTTCTCCTGAGGGATTATTTAATTTTATAGATGGAACACAACCATCACCACAAACACTTTTTCATTCCCATTCATCACTTCCTATGATTGCGCTTGGATGAGGGAAAGATAGTTTAGTGAGTGTGGAATCTGTCAAAAAACTCAATATACCGTTTTATACCTCTACTTTCGGTAAAGATTATTATCTCCACAAAGTAGTCGGTGATGCTATTTGAGCACCAAGATTACTTATGATTAGGACTATGGATTCCCAACTTTTCGCATTAAATGCCCAGTGATATTATAATGGTCATGTACCCATCAGTGGAATTATCGCTTTTGTCCTTACGACTGCAGCATATCTCTATGATTATAGATATATCATTATGTCCAATGAAAAAAGTGCCAATGAAGGAAATACTATTTTGAATGGTAGAGATATCAATCATCAACGAAGCAAAAGTTATCAATTTGAATCAGATTTTAATCAATATATTAAAAGATATCTTTCTCCTGATGTAGAATATTTTAGTCTCTTGAGAGGTATGTATGAAATCAAAATAGCTCAAAATTTTGCTCAATACCCTCAATATTTTGATCTCTTCAGTAGTTGTAACAATAATTTCAAAATTATCGAAAATAACAAAACCACTGAACATCGTCGGTGTGGTGTATGTCCCAAATGCGCTTTCGTCTATACAACACTGAGACCATTTCTCAACGATAAAGATACCCACAAAATTTTTGGACAAGAATTATATAATAATGTTGATCTAATTCCTTTATACAAAGAACTTCTTGGTATAGACGGTATAAAACCATTTGAATGTGTCGGAACCAACGAAGAAGTAAGTTATGCGATGTATCTCTATTACAAAAACATACAAGATAACTGAACACTTCCCACGATTATCGAACTCTTTGCTCGTGAAATACTACCAACATTCACCCCCGAACATCTGTTAATGCTTGAAAAAAAGCTTTTCACTACGACACAAAAAGATACAAACATTCCAACAATATTTCAATCCATAGTTCCTCTGTAAAAAACATTTACCTATTTGAGACTCTCTTCCTCAAACAAATAACATATTAAAAACATTTTACAAACACTGTCAATCTAATGTACCCACAAAGACAGTGTTTTTTTGATTATTTGTCTCCCGGGAATATAATAGTACTGATTACAACGCCCACCTTATTGTCCTATGCGTTACATCACCTTACTGTTTATTCCTTCTGATTAGCATCATGACCAAACCGTTCACTCAGCACTACCACAAACTGCCTAACTCAGCTAAACTCGCATTGAGGTTTATGTCTTTTTTGGGGATAGTTTTTCTTTTGGGGCTCTTGGCAACTACGTTCAAATTTCTCTATGCAGATGCTATTCCTTTTGAAAATACACTTTCTACTACATTTTCTTGGTTAAATACATGAAATTATTCCAATGCCCATTTCAAATATTGAGGAAATAGTTTTGTTGGAGTCGTTTTTTGGCAAACAGGAATAACACTTTCTACACCAGAAACTATAAATATCAGTAGCTGAGGTTTTGGGCAACAAAGCATTGTTTGTAGTACACAACTTAGGGGAATCTACTATAACAATCAGAGAGGACGAAGAATTTGGCCGTTAGACACAGGTAATTTGAGCATTCTCCAAGCTGCTCTACCTGCATCATGATACAATACCATGACTATTGCTAATTGATTTTTTACCAATTGTACTTGAGTAATTTGAGGAACATATATGCCGTATGCTACTGATGTGTATGGTCAGATTGATCACACTGTTGGTACACAGACAGGCTTCCGTATGATTGCAGGAATCAACTATAACTTCACGGGAAATACGTATAGCGGAACTTCATTTGGTCATACGTTGACCTATTCTTCAAGTACTAATACTGGATATTTATTTGATACCAACTGAGGTATTGCAGAACTTAGCATGAACGTTCCATTGTGTGTTAACTTCACTTCAACACCTGCAAGTCAACCTATCGCTATCGCATATACTAGCGGTATGAGCTTTACCTGTTATGGAACAAATGTATCATGATATATATTGGGCGTAACATATTCTTGATCAACTATTCCTTTCTATACTGGTCAAGTATCGACTAATAGTAGTTCATATACTCGAACTACAGGAGCAACATTAGCTACAGGTGATTACCTAGCTACTTGTACTGTTTTATGACCAACATATGTATGACCACAATGTTGAACTCAAATACCATTCCACGTGGGAATAACAGGAACAACTCCTCCTCCACCTCCTCCATCTACAGGATGTATCACATGACTTCAATGAGAAATATCATTTTCATCACTTAGCGGAAGCAATGTAGTCAATGCCGGTCTAGGTACCTTCTATACCAACAAAACAGGAGTCACGCTACAATTGGCGGCAACCCAACCTACTCACTTTGTTGTCTCTGGAGACTTTATAGGAACTCCTCGAATAGGTGATTATCTCTATAGTACAATCTTTACTCCTATCTTGAGTACTATCACCCTTCAAAATACCAATGCATTCAACAATTTCTCAAGTACATATACTACAGGATTGTTGTGTCCTTATGTAGACTATGCTAAAAGAATATATGTAGATACAATAGCACCTACTCCTGCACCTGTTGCAACATTGAGTACGACGAATATCTGTTCATCATTACCACTTACTATCAATCGAACAGCTTCTTCTACAGATACTTGAGCATGACTTGGATCATATAGATATGAAATATTTAATAATAGTGGTATGGTAACAGGACTTATGTTGTATGGAACTACAGGATGATCTACAACGTCTGTATCAATCAATGTCTCATTGCTGCCTTTATGAACCTACTATGTAAGAATACTTGCAATAGATACTGTTGGTAATACTTCTACATCAAATACTATCGGATTCACTTCTTCACAACAATATTGTGGTGTTTCATGAACAGGCGTTGTAATAGTCACTCCTACTATATGGTTAAGAAATCTTAATCTTGATAAAATCTATAGATCTGACCCTATATGGATTCTCGGACTCACGTGATCTACTCTTGTAAGCGTATCTAAGGGTATGCTCTTCATCAATAATAATACCGGTGGATGAACAACGGGAATGATAACTTCTGCAGATACTATATATATAGAAATGGTATCTAGCGATAAATTCGATACTACCGTAACTTCAAACCTCAGTGTTCTCGGACTCACATGAACATTTTCTCTCACTACCAAAAAGAGTTCTTGTGATCTAAGTACAGCAGAGAAGCTCGTCATCCAAAACATTTACGCAAA
Source organism: uncultured bacterium (assembly GCA_903953935.1). Taxonomy (GTDB): domain Bacteria; phylum Patescibacteriota; class Gracilibacteria; order Absconditabacterales; family Absconditicoccaceae; genus CAJBLF01. The sequence goes on along the minus strand of CAJBLF010000004.1, from coordinate 24,775 downwards.
CCTCAAAGATGAGTATAATAACGACATCTCTAAATACACTGATTTTTTGAATACATTCCAAAGTATGGTACAAGATGAATCAGATCTTAGTGATAGCTGTACGCTAGATTATCTCCTCATCCTTATTGAAGATGATTTCTGATCTACTGATGGTATCGATACTAGCAATCACATCACTCCAAACTGTAAAGAATATAGCATATGATATGATACCCAACAGAAAGCATACTATGCACCTGAAATGATGAACAGATATTACTTCATCAATCGCGAATCTCTAATTAGACACCTTGATTACTACAATCCAGGAGATTGTCATATCAACACCTATGGAACAAACTTCCGAACAGCTGATACTTCTGATACTATGAGACATATCGCTCCAAACGGAAAAATATATACACTCATAGGACAATACGGTGGTTACTCAGCTAATGAGTTTGCTACGCCAAAATACTTCGATTCTCTCAGTAGTATCAAGATGTTTATAGATCTTAGAAATCCACCAAAGGATATCTGGAAACATACTATCGATGCCACATTCATCCCTATCGTCTATGCTGCTCCTAATGGAAAGGAATATAAAACATATAAAACTGATAGATGATATATGTCATATAAACTTATGAAAGTAAGATATTATCCAACACTTTCTGAACTTAAACGCTATATCGACGTTAACAATCCTAGCAAACGATAATTCAATTAACAACTAAAAATCAACAAGCTTAGCATTTTACACTTAGCATTTGGGTTATGAAGTCACCATTACACCATATTAAACATCCAGAATGATTCTTTGAATATTTTCATCAGAATGTTCATCATGCTTTTGGTGTCTTTGGATTAGCAATTTTAGGTATGCTTTGGGGTGCGTCAAATATTTTGACCTCTACGTCCGCTAGTCGACAATGGTGAGGATTTATTACCCCAGACTTTCGAGATCAAAATCCTACTAATGAAAATATAAAATACGCGCTTTTTGGTGATGGAACTCCAGGATCCACAGCATATACAAGATTGTGGGATTCTAGTTGTGTACCAAGCAATGTGGTATATCTGTCTGCATGATCTGGCTGACCGTTAGCATGAGATACTATATATGTCATGAATCCATGAACATATACTATCACAAACACCACAGTCCTCAGTGATTGTTCTGCTATCATTGCTAAGAGTGATGTATATTTCAAAGCGGCTAATTCGAGCGTCACCTCTCTCTTGGCTTTCTCAGGAAAAAATCATATTATTCTCGACAATATAAAGGTTGATGGTCAAGGGTTTTGAACCATATGAATAGATACCGACAACAATATCAACACAACACTCAACAATATGAGCTTCTATGATACCAATCTCTGACTTCGTTCAGTGAATAACTCTGCATTTGTTTGATTATACAATTCAAGATTTTTTAATAACCAAAATGGGATATATTTTGATGACACACAAGCGACCATAAATAATTCGTTATTTTTTAATAATACTAATGGTGCATTATTTAATAATGCTATATCAACGATAAATAATTCTCAATTTTTCAACAACGCCAATGGAATTAATGCGAATCAATCTATTTCTGCCATAAACAATAGCACCTTTTTCAACAATACCGTTTGAATATACAATTGAACAACAACATGAATATTTAACAATCTCTATTTCTATAATAACACCACATGATTGATAATGCAATATTCATGATATATCGATTATTATGGTACGTTGAGGTTTTTTAGCAATAGTGATATATATTACATAGATACAGGATCCACATTACAAGCGTGATCAGCACCCATATCATCACGAAGTGCGGGTCAAATAGATACATGATCCGTATCCATGAATTATAATCAAATAACTAATCCTCAAAATAGCATTGGTCAATGGCTACTCAATGGAACGAATCGGACAGCTATAAGATGAATACAAACATTTGATTCAACAAAACAACCTATCAGATACATTTTCTGAAGTACCATCATACAACAAACAATGCCTATATGGTATCACTGATCAACATTTGAGGAATATGGCACTAATTGATATGATTATTCCTCTACAAAGTATATCGCCGAACCTGAATCTACACTCTCAGCGAGCCAACAATCTCTTGTTAATAAATACTTCTGATCATGATCTCTCTATACCCAAAATCGACAAAGTAACTGATGTTCACTCTCTGCCTTTCATATAAAAACACTTTCTGGTGGAATATTCAACTCACCATATACTTTCGAAGATCATACTATATATATCCTCACTAGCGACGAATACAGATCAAACGTTGGTGGTAGTAGCAATGGTTTTGTATTCAATTGAAATTGTATTGCACTTGTAGGAACTGGAAACACAAGGTTTACTAAATCAGGATGAGGTGGTATGAATAGCATACTCTATGCCAACGATAAACACAACATCATTATAGATACCATCAAAATAGATGGATTGTATTATGATATAAACCAAACATCAACTACTGCAAAATCAAATATAAAACTTGATGGGGCAAGTAACAATTCTACACTCACCAATATCCAAAGTTATAATTCCTCTCAATATGGAATCTATCTCGGACTCAGTTCACACCACAATACTATTACCAATGCACAGGTTTTCAACAATTGAATCGCAGGTATACACCTCTATTATTCTTCAAATTATAATGTCATAAACAATTCACAAACCTATAACAATAGCTGATATGGAATCTGGTTTGCTAACTGATCAAGTAGAAATGCTATCAATAATTTTCAATCATATAACAATACTTTCTGAGTATTTTGAGATTTGACGACCCAAGAAAACGTCATCAATAGAGCAGCAATTTACAACAATAGCGATGCTGGAATCTATTTTAAAAACTCATCTGGCAATATGCTCAATGATGTAAGAGTATATCATAATACGCTAGGTATTAGATCTCTTTATAGTTCTCAATGAAATAAATATTATTGAGAATTGAGTCTCTTTGATAATGTATGAGGAAATTTTGAATGAACGGTTGGTAACGATACCTATCTCTCTCCTGGAGCTGCATGACTTTTTGCCTATGCTTGATTGCTTAGCACATGAACAAATATATTCTCATGTTTGTATGCGACTAATCCTATGCTTTCTTGAAGCTCATTGACCCTTCTCAATAGCACATGTACAAATATTTGATATATAGCAACATTTCTTACTCCGGATACCACATATGTGAATTATCTTTTTGGCTTAAATATGTACAAACAAAAAGTTCCCGTAAGATATATTACATGAAATGCGTTGATCCAATTATCATCACAATATGACACAAACAAATATATAGCCGAAACAGCTGCTATTCGAGATACTACACCAGAATGAATGACTTTTGTATCAAGTGGCTCAGTACAATTAAATAGCTGGTATACTACCAATATTTATACCGCTGGTATCATCAATATTGCCGTACCTGTTACATTAAGTCTTACTCCTTCAACTACTTCTGGATATCTCGTTATCAGTTGAGTTGCTACATTACTCAGTTGAATGATTAACAATGGAAACACACTTCAGATATATGTACTTTCACATACATGATACAATCAGACAGTTACATGAACAGTTACCTTATGATCTGTAACCAGTCAATTTACTATAACCACCAGATGACTTAATCAAATACCAAATACTGGTTCTTTTGCATTTGCCAATCTCACAAGTATACCCTTAAATACGTTTACCTGAAGCACGGTAACCGTTGGTGGTATAGAAACAGGTGTTATGGCATCCATTACTTTTACACCAACCACAACATCGGGATACCTAGAAATATATTCATGATCTACATTGATTAGTTCTGGAACATCAGGATTAATTGTTTACAGCTGATATAAGATCCATGCCATGGCCCAAAGCAGTTCATGATATGCACAAACAATCACATGATACGTATCTATCGGCCAATGAACTGGTCTCTTCACCATCATGACTAAATGATCTGATACTGTCGCACCTACATCTCCAACACTTCTATATCCATTAAGCGGTGAAAAAACCTTCTTTACCACTTTTGAATGGACTGCATCTACCGATACTGGTTCTTGAATAGAATGATATAGCTATCAAATAGCAAACGACAGTGGGTTTGTACGTATCATAAATACTGGATTTATAACAACCATAACTGGCACTATAGGATCACCAAACAGTGATTTTGACACTACTACAAACAAATACTATGTCAGAATAAAAGCTCAAGATAGAGATGGCAACTCCTCTATCCGAAGCAACATCTGATATTTTCAAGTCATAGATATAAATGATCGAAATTTTACTAACAAAACGAGAGCAAATCTCAGAACCTATTATGATTCTAATGAAATTACTATCGAATGAATTGCAACGTGATTATCTATTTGGGCTACTGTTGACGGTGATGGTATACTCTACAAAAACTGAAGTGATGCATGAACTGGTACATTTGTTACCAACAATGATGTTCTTTATATAACACTAAGATCAAGCAATACTTATGATGATACTGTGTCTTCACTACTTACCTTGGCAAACAGAACTCTTGAATTCAATATAACCACTAAAGTAGAATCAGCAATCGATTGTACACTTTCAAGCTCTGATCAAAGCACTATCCAGACTATTTTTGATAGCTTAATACAAAATTATTCCGGTAGCGCAGATAAATATTCTGAGTTTCTCTATACCATGCAAAGTATGCTTGCTGATGAAATAGATTTTACCAATGACTGTAATCTAAAATATCTAGAAGATCTCATTAATGCAGAACTTGGTATCTCACTCACAGGATCTATAAATACATGAACACATATCGCTCCTAACTGCAAAGAATATGCAATCAATTATGATTTCACAAAACAAGGATATACATCACCAGCATTTAAGATCATCACATATTTTGCTAATCGTGATTCACTTGCAAGATATATCGATTTCCAAAACCCTGGAGATTGTCACATCAACACTTATGGTGCTTCATCATGGGTATTTACCAATACAGATCCAAGCAGACATGTTGCCTCGAATGGGAAAATCTATACCGTCCAATATGGTGGTCAGTGATATACTGCCAATGAATTTGTCATTAAAAAATATTTCACTACCTTGAGTGCACTCCGCAATTATATAGATAGCAAAAACACTCCACAAGCAGTCCGAAGTCATGGTGTAGATACATCTTTCACGCCACAAACATATACCGCACCAAACTATAAAGTATATACCATTTACAAAACCGATAGATGATATATGTCCTACAAACTTATCAAAGTGAGATATTTTTCTACGCTTTCTGAAATTCAATATTTTATCAATAAAAATAATTCAAAATAATATATATATCTGATTCCAGATTACGAAAACTCTACATCTCTTGTAGGGTTTTTACGTTATAGAATAGACTTGATTTTCCTCTACCACTTCCTATAAAAATCATATTAAAATAAAAAGTCAAATAATTGTTAAATAAAACTTTAAAAAAAATCGTATGAAAACACAATTTGAAAGTTACTCGTTGCAAGAATTACAACAGTACATCATCGCCAAAGCGTTAGAAATCGGAGCCATAAAGATTCGTCCCGATGATCCGTTTACTTGGGCATCAGGATATCGTATGCCGATATACAACGACAATCGTATGTTATTAGCACATCCGGAAATCAGAACTATGGTTGTCGCTGGATTGTACCGCTTACTGAGAAATGAAGGCATCCAACCGCAAGTTATTGCCGGCACTGCAACTGCAGGAATTCCCTGGGGAGCAATATTGGCTCACGAGCTTGGTCTGCCTTTTGCTTACATCCGTGACAAACCAAAAGATCATGGACTCAAAAACCGAATTGAAGGATTGGACTCTGACAAGGATTTCAATAACGCTAAAGTAGTTGTTGTTGAAGATCTGATTTCCACCGGTAGCAGTTCTGCAAATGCTGTAGAAGCCGCACAACAAGCAAACGGCAACATTTACTCATGCCTCTCCATATTCAATTATGGATTCCCGGAAGCACAAAAGTTGTTTGCCAACCTCACCCCTTCGTGTATGGTACAATCACTCATTACCTATCCTATACTGTTGGAAGAGGCAGTGCGCGTCAACTACCTCAAATCCGAACAGATTGATATGCTCAGAGACTGGAGCAACAATCCATTACAATGGGGAGAAAACAATGGCTTCCCTAAAGTAGAAAAAAAGTAATCATCAACAAACAAGTTTAAAAAAAACAACTATGAATTATTTAGAAAAACTCAAACAATCTGCCCGTGATACAGAAAGTATCGTGTGCATGGGATTGGATCCAAACATCAATTCCTTACCACCACTCTACCGAGAAGCGGGAATTCGTGGATTCAAAACCTATCTCGAAGAAATCTTCTCTGAAATGAGAAAACAAAACGTACAGGTTGGTATGTTTAAGCCTAACGAAGGTTATTATTCACGCCATAATGTGTCCCGATTTGACAATCATTTTGGAGATAGTACCTTGGTAGAAATAATACAGATGACACAAGAGTACTTTCCTCATGCTATCAGTAATTTAGATGCTAAGAGAGGAGATATTGGTCCTTCATCTGACAATTATGCCTACGAAATACTCGATGAATTTATCGTAGATGCTACGACCATTCATGGATATATGGGAACAGACAGTATAGCTCCTTTTGGAAAATATTGTGTCAGTCACGGTAAGGGGGCATATGTTTTGTGTCGTACTTCTAATCCAGGTAAAACAGATATCCAGGATCTTCTTTTAGCAGACGGGCGAATGGTATATGAAGCCGTTGCTGAAAAGATCATCGGATGGTCAAACCTATATCCTGGTATCGGTGCTGTCGTCGGAGCAACAGGACTTGAAGAATTAGCAAAATTAGCAAAATTATTCGCATTACACAATATTCCTATGCTTATTCCTGGCGTAGGTGGACAAGGAGGAAGCGCAATAGAGGTTGTTAATGTACTTCGTGAAGCTAGGTATCCTCTCTGGCTAGCAAGAATAAATTCAAGTTCGGGCATCACTCATCCTTGGGCAAAGAAAAAAGAAGAAGCTCCGGAAAACTTTGCAGAAGTATGTGTATATGAAATAAAACAACTCAACGAAGAAATCGGACCTATTTTTTAAGATACGATTTCACATCATTATTTCGCCCGTTATGTACGGGCGTTTTTTTATAAATCCTCTTATGTTTCGCACCATCCCTCCTTTATAATAAAGGAGGACAAAAAAAATGTATCCGAAGATACATCATACAGTACAAATCATATATAATCAACGAAAATCCTAGTTCTCGTCGTTAATTATTTTATGCATAATACCATTGAGAAGTCTTGGTGCGCCTTCGTCCGAATATCTTTTTGCTATCTCTATCATTTCATTGAGTATCACTTCCTTTGGTGTTTCTAATTCTTTCCGTTCCGTATATCCGAGTAAAAATATTGCCTGATCCAACGGATCCATTTGTGTATATTGAAAAGTATTTGCGTACTGATTTACTTTGGTTTCTATATCATCGATATACTTCGTAAAGTTGATTCCTACTTTTGAAATATAATCAAAATCAATATCTTCAAGTGATCGTTCATCAAAAAAACAATCAACAAAATCTTTAAAATCCTCTGGTGTATACAGAACCAAGTGAGTTTTTATCTGATCTTTTAGTTTGTTTTTTTCCTCATCATACATTCCTTCATCCGTTTTGAATATATAATCAATAAACAATGATTCTGTGAGCATTTTATCTTGTTTTAGAAGATTAACAAAAAAACAATGCTGATACAAATAGGAAAGTACTATTTTTCTCGCATTGATTCTTGCTCTTATATTCATGAGACATATATAAGGAACTAAAGATCTACTTCGTATAATTTCTAATTTTTAATTAATTTAAGCGTCTACCACAGTATCCTTGCTTTTACTCTTGATAGTCAACACTTGTTTCCCTTTGTAGTATCCACATACAGGACATACTCTGTGAGCTAATTTTTTAGCGCCACAATTTTTACATACAGAAATCTGATGTGTATCTACCATCCTTTGAATATTTAATCTTTCTCGAGTAGAATGTCTTGTGCGTCCTTTTGCTTGAGAAATTTTCTTTTTTGGTCCGATTGTCATAATTCTAACGATAAAACGATAAAACGACGAAGCGACGAAACGATAAAAGCATTTGAACATTTAAGCGTTTGGTCGTTTAATCAGTTGTTTATTTAATATCTACAATAGTCTTGAGGTATTTTCTTCCATCAAATCTCGCTATTTTTTTCTTACTGAAAACCACAGTTCCATCAACTTTTGCATGAACTGAGAAATCACTGCCCAAATAAGCATTTTTTCCACATTCATATTTTGATCATTTTTGTCTAATGATAATATTACCTGCAGTAGCTTTTTGTCATCCAAACACCTTGACTCAACGATACTTTGGTTTTGAATCTCTAAGATTTTTTGCCGATCAACCGGCCTTTTTGTGTGCCATTGTAAAACATAACTAACAATTAAAAACTAACGATTAACGGTAACGTATTTTCGTTACCATTAATCTATGGTGTATTCATTTTGAATTCAGTGCGTTTGTATATAGTGATTTCACTACCATTTTCAAGCGTTACTGTATTATTCTTGGATATCTATTCCGTGATCTTTTCTGTAAATTTCACCTACTGGCAATAACCTTCCAATGATAACATTTGATTTAAGATCAGAGAGTTTATCAATAGATCCCTTAAGTGATGATGATACCATTACTCTGATAGTCTCCTGAAATGATGCTGCCGACAACCATGAATCTGTTTCTTTAGCAATATTGGTCAATCCAAGTGCCAATCTCTTTCCCTTAGCAGGTTTCTTTCCTTCTTCCTCTAGTTTCTTGTTTACTTTGATAAATTCTTCATATTTGGTATATGTTCCAGGTATGAAACTACTATTTCCAGAATCCTCTATAAAGACTTTTGAGAACAATTGTTTCACTACTACTTCAATATGTCTATCATTAATATCCTGTCCTTGAGATCCATATACTTTTTTGATTTCTCTGATGATATATTTCTGTGCTTCTAAGTCTCCTACAATATTTTTGTATTCTTTTATAGCCAATGCTCAATTAGTAAGAATTTCTCACTTAAAGACTTCTTCACCATCCTTTTTGACAGCATTGAGTCCTGTAAGTGTTTTTACATATTCCTCTTGAACACCGAGAATAATATGATCAGCTTTGATATCTAATACCTTTCCACTTTCTTTTACTTTGAGTTTACTTTTTCATTTGGATGCAAATATTCATCACTTCTTCACTTCTTCTCATTTCTTAACATCTACTTTGTACCCTGGCTTCAATAGATATGTTTTTTTCTGATATTCAGAAATCACTTTTACATATCTCAACTTGTTGGTTTCATAAAAATATACTTTTCCGTCAAATGGTGCTATAATAGCAGGATTTTTTGGATCTCTTACTTCAAAAAGCTGTTTTACTCTATCTATACCCAAGGTTGTAGCATCTCCTCATTTTGCAACTCATCATTCATGGAATGTACTTAGCGTCAACTGTGTTGATGGTTCTCCAATAGATTGTGCAGCAATAATACCTACTGGTACTCCTATTTCGACCATTCTTCTTGTAGAAAGATCTGTTCCATAACACTTCTGACAGATTCCACTGATACTATGACAAATAAGTGGTGTTCTTACCTTAACTTCCTCTACCTCCATATCTTGAAGTAATTGCATATTTTCTTTATCTAAGAAATCATCTTTACTCAAAATTACGTTTTTCTTTTTATCAAGAATATCTTCAGCAAGTACTCTACCAACAATAAGACTATAGAAATTATCCCCTCTAAGATCTGATTCTTGTTTTGAATACACAACATATTTGTCTGTTCAACAATCTTGCTCTCTAATAATTACTTCTTGTGAAGCATCACAAAGCTTTCTCGTTAGATATCCTGATTCAGCTGTTCTCAATGCCGTATCCGCTTTCCCCTTTCTTCATGCATGCGCAGAGATAAAGTATTCGATAGGTCTCAATCATTCAACGAATGAATTTTTGATAGGAAGTTCTATAATCTCTCCCTGTGGATTTACCACCAATCACTTCATACCAGCAATCTGCGTCATATGTGTTTGTGATCATCTTGCTCAAGAATCTACCATAGTATACAAATCCTGTCCTGGCGTAGTAATTCCTTTCAAACTTTCTTCTATTCTTTTTTTGATATCGGTCCATATCTTAATGATAAATCTATGTTTCTCTTCTTCAGAAAAGAATCACTTGAAAAAATATTTATAGACCTCATTCGCTTTATTATCTCCATTTTTAAGTTCTTCCTCTTTTTCTTTAGGAACCTTCATATCAAGGATATTTACTGAAGTTGCACCTAATGTCGCATACTTAAATCAAAGATCTTTAATATCATCAGCTACATATACTGTCTGTTGCATTCCGCACTCATCGAATATTCTACTGAGCAATCTCTTGATGTCTTTATTTTTGAGTTTACTATTTATAAATCTAATTTTTTCAGGCAATACAGAGTTGAAAATAACTCTTCCCACCATCGTCTCAATCGGTTGTTCGTTATAATTCAGAATAATTTTATCTTTAACAAGTATTTCGCCGTTACCATAACTTTCCAAAACGCTTTCTATACTTGGAAATATTCCTGTTACTGGCTTTTTACCCCACTCTTCTTCTGTAAGATATTGTGGAGTTCTGAAGTCATAGAAATCCGTAAGATAATATATACCAAGCACCATATCTTGTGAATGAGCAATTGTCGGTTCTCCAGATCCTGGTTTCAAAATATTTTTATCTGCTGCAATAAGTTCTCTTGCTTCTCTTTGTGCTTCATCAGAAATTGGCAAATGGATAGCCATCTGATCTCCATCGAAATCGGCGTTAAATGATGGACACACTAACGGATGAATTCTTATTGTTTTTCCTGGCATCAAAATAATCTTGAACGCTTCTATAGAAAGTCTATGAAGTGTCGGCGCACGATTTAACAATACCCGCTTATCTTTAATTACTTCTTCAAGAAACTTCAATGCTAATGGTGATTCTTCCTTGATAAGTTTTTCAGCTTGTTTAGGTGTATATACAATCTTTTTTTCAATAAGTTTTCCGATAATGAACGGAGTAAACATTTTTACTGCTATATAGATTGGCAATCCACATTCATCAAGTTTGAGTTGTGGTCCTACCGTAATGATTGATCTTCCTGAATAATCTACTCTCTTTCCTAACAGATTTTTTCTGAATATACCCTCTTTACCAGAAAGCATATCGGAAAGTGATTTAAATACTTTGATACCAGCTCCACTACCTCATGCGGCTCCAGCCTTTTCTCCTACTAAAAGATTATTTACGGATTCTTGTAATAGTCTGATTTCATTTTTCTTTACTACATCAGGCATCCCTACTTGAATCATTTTTTTCAATCTAATGTTTCTCATCAGTACGCGTCTGTAGAACAAATTAACATCAGATGATGCGAATTTTCCTCATTCGAGTTGTACTACTGGTCTAAGATCAGGTGGAATAACAGGTAATTTTCTAATTACCATATTTTCTGGTTTAACTCATGATACATGTAAATTGATGAGTAATTTTATCAATGAGATAAGTTTTTTTCTCTGTTCTTCAGATTTTGTGTTTTTAAATATCAAGATATTTTTTTTGATATCTTTTTCTACATCTATATTTTGAAGCAATCTCAAAATAGCTTCTGGACCAGATTGGAACACGATCAAATGAGAAAATCTTGCAAAAATATTTCTAAAATCGTTTTCAAATATAGTAGAACCGACCTCAAGATCAGCAATGATTGATTTTATTCTATTGAATTCTTTATCCAAAGATTCCTTGTTGTCATTGAATAATTTTTCTAAGTCCTTAATTTTTTTGGAACTATCTTTACCCTTTTCAGCACTCTCCTTTTCCAATTCTGATTTGTAAAGTTGTTCAAGTTCTTTGATCTTCACATCGAAATCTTTTTTGATTTCTTCTTTGATTTTCTTTTCAAAATCTTTGTCCACTTTTTGGACCATAATATATTTCACGAAACTTAATATCTTATCAATCTCATTCGAAGAGATTCCAAGCAACTGATTGACTCATCCTGATGGACTAGATTTGTATCGAATATGAAGCAATGGAACTGCCAATTCGATGTGTCCCATCCTTGATCTTCTCACTCTCGATGTAGTTACTTCTACTCCACATCTTTCACATACGATTCCCTTATATCTTACTCATTTATACTTTCCGCAACTACATTCGTAATTTTTTACCGGTCAAAAAATGGATTCACAAAATAATCCACCTTGCTTAGGTTTTCCTGTCCTATAATTCACGGTATCAGGATTATCAACTACTCCATGTGACCATTTTTCTATATCTTCCACAGAAGCGAGTCTCACAATCAATCCTTCGAATTTTGTTTTGTTCATACTAATATACTTAGTAAGAAAATAAATGACTCAATTCAACTTACAGTGAACAACTAACAACTAACAGTGATGGTATTTCCTATATGTTTTTTCACTAATTGTTAGTTGTTAGATGATAGTTGTTAGTTGGTTTATTCAAGTTCTCAGAAATCTTCCATCTCTTGTATCACATTGTCGATAATTTCTTCTTTTTCTTGTCCAATCTCTTCATCTGTGATAGAGGTCTCTTCTCATTCTCATGGGATAGTGCTCTTCATGACTCATGAAAGTCAAAGGTTAACTATCTTTTTAATTCTATCATCTTGTACAATTTCAAGTTCTTCTATGCTCAATGGTTCTATATTTTGGCATAATCCTTTGAATAGGTAGGTCAACAAGTTGAAAGATTCTGGCAATCAACCAATCTTTGGTTTTTGTCCTTTGATAATAGATTCGTATAATTTATTTCTTCCGATTACATCATCTGATTTTACAGTAAGCATTTCTTGAAGTGTATATACTGCAGAATATGCTTCCAATGCCCATACTTCCATTTCTCAGAATCTCTGACCTCCTTGTCTTGATTTTCCTCCAAGTGGCTGTTGAGTTATCAATGAGTATGGTCCTACAGATCTTGCATGAATTTTATCTTCTACCATATGTACGAGTTTGAGGATGTGCATGTATCCAACGGTTACCTTTTGATCATATTTTCTACCATCTTCTCCGTTGTAGATATTGAATTTCAAATCATCGAGTCCACACATTTTCGTAAATTCAGTCAAATCTTCTGATGAAAATTTTGAAAAGGTAGGAACGGCAAATTTCACTCAAAAAAGTTTTGCTATATATCCAAGTTGTGATTCGAATAATTGTCCCATGTTCATACGAGAAATTACTCCAAGTGGATTGAGTACTATATCTACTGGTCTTCCGTCTTCGGTAAATGGCATATCTTCTTCTGCTACTACTATTGAGATAATACCCTTATTTCCATGTTTTCCAGCAAGTTTATCTCCTACTTCTATTTTTCTCGTACTTGCAACATATACTTTGATCTTTTTTCTTACTCCTGCCATCAAATTATCTCATTTTTTAGCATCAAGAATAACAACATCAATAACCTTTCCTTCATTACTTCCTGATGGTACATATAATGATGTATCTTTTACATTTTTTGATTTATCTCCAAATATTGCTTGAATAAGCTTTTCTTCTGGAGTAAGTTCTCCTTCAGATTTTGGAGTTATCTTTCCAATAACGATATCTCATCATTTTACGATAGATCAAATTCTAATAACTCCATCGTCATCTAAATTTTTAAGTTTGTTCATAGAAACTCCAGGAATATCGTTGGTTGTTTCCTCAGGTCCAAGTTTAGTATCCGCTACTTCAATTTCATATTCTTCTATCTGTATTGATGTCAATTCATCATCTTTTACCAATCTCTGAGAGATTACGATCGCATCTTCATAATTATATCATTTCCATGGCATAAAGGCTACTCTTAGATTTTTTCCAAGCGCCATTTCTCCATCTACAGAACATGGTCCTTCTGCAATAAGGTCTCATTTTTTGAGTTTTTCTCCCAATGAAACTCTAGGAATTTGTGTCATACATGATTTACTATTTGATCTAGCAAATACCACTAATGGATATTCTTTTACTCCTGTCTTATATTTTACTTTTACTCTTTTTCCATCTACATAAATTACTTCTCCTTCTGATTCAGCTTTGATAACTGCATGTGTCATCTGTACAATATCTCTTTCAAGTCCTGTCCCTACCAATGGAGGATCGTTTTTCAACAATGGTAATGCTTGTCTCTGTTGGTTGGTCGCGATAGAGGCACGTACTGCATCGTTATGATCTACGAATGGAATCAATGATGTATTTGGTGAAAATATCTGTGATGGATTAACATCGACATGAGTAATGTCTCCTACATGGAACATTCCCATCTCATTAAATTGTCTTGCAGCTACACGCACTTCCGTGATGTTGTTGTATGCATCAATAGGTGTTGTAGCATCAGCGATACAACATTTTTCATCTAATTCTGGAGAAATATACTCTACTTCATCAGTAAAGAATGGTTTTACACCTATAAGTTTTCCAAGTTTACCATATGTTTTTTCTATCTGTTTTGCTGACTTTTCATCAATATAATGATCTTCTTTTACAATCACTGATTTTAATTCCTTTCCTTTTGCATCCAATTCGTGAATATCACGATGAGCGATCCTATTGATCAATATATCTTGTTTTGCTGGTACTTCACGAGTTATTTTAAGTGCTGGAGTTTCCAAAAATCATTCATCGTTTACACGAGAATAGAGTGATTGATAAATTACCAATCCGATATTTTGTCCTTCTGGAGTTTCAATAGGACAGATTCTTCCATAATGTGAAGGGTGTACATCACGCACCTCAAATTTGGCAGTTTCTCTTTTGAGACCTCAAGGCCCAAGGGCAGTAATTCTTCTCTTATGTTCTATCTCTGATAGTGGATTAATTTGATCTAAGAATTGAGAAAGTTGTGATGTTGCAAAGAAGCTCTTTACCGCATTATCAACAATTTTGAAATTTACCAAATCAGTTATTTTGAGCGGATTTTCTAGATTGAGAATACTTAATTTTCCCTTGATACTCTTTACAAATTTTCTCATAACAGGTTGAAGATGTGCATAGAGAATTTCTCCCATAGATCTGATACGTTTATTTGAAAGATGATCAGAATCATCAACATAATATCATTTTTTGAAATTTGAAAGATGAAAGAGATATTTAAGTGCTCCTATCATATCATCTCCATCAAAAACATTTGCAACATCACCATCTAATGGTTTGTTGAGTCATAATTTTGCATTGATTTTTCTTCTTGCAATCCTTCCAACAAAAATTCTATCTGGTGAAAGAAATTGGCTTTTGATATAATTGAGTGCACTTTCTGGATCAATCAACTCTCCTGGTCTTACCTTATTATATACAAATTCTGCTGCAGATAACGCATCAGTAGTCGTATCTTTTTTGAGTGTGGTTTCTAAATAATTGAAATCCTCTTCATCGAAACAACCAGTGAAAAATGCTCTGATACTTTCATCATTTTCTATTCCGAAAATTCTCAAAAGCGTCGTGATAGGAAATTTTCTTGATTTATTTATTCTCGCTACAACGACTCCAGATTTCTCTGTCTGTACTTCCAATCGTGGTCCATTTTCAGGAATCACCTTGAATGAATATCTAAATTCCTTTTTAGCAAAAAATATACCATATGATCTGATAATCTGTGAGATAATAACCCTTTCTACTCCATTGATAATATATGATGCTGATGGCGTCATAAGCGGCAATATACCTATATTTGCACGTTTACTAAACAATGTCTTTTCTGTTTTTTTCTTTCCATCATCATGTACTTCACTCAACTTTACCTTACCCGTGATGATCCCTCAATAGGTCAATTCTTTTTTCTTACATGTCTTGGCGTCATCAATAGGATCAGATACCTTGATATCATCTATCTCTACATACATTTTTTCTCACGCAATATCCCATACAGGATTTATGTTATTAAACAACTTATGCATATATTTTTTGATAAAATCTTCATATCCTCTTTTCTGAAGATCAAGAAGATCAGGAAAATTAGCGAATTTTTTTGGACTACGCAAAAATATTCTATCTCATTCCCTATAGAAATCTTTAAGAATTTCTGGTATATTATGAATTTTGCTTGATTTATGTGTTGTTTTTACTGCTTTATTAGCAGATATATCGGATTTTTTTTCTACAGGTGCCTTGTGTATAGCCGCAGGCTTGTTTGTCTTCTTAGCCGTGGGTTTTGTTGTTGCTATCTTTGTTTTTCTTATTTCCTTTTTCCCCTGAGGGTTTTTTTTTGATTTCATAAGGTTATCTTTGATAAGAAAATAAACAATGAGTATGTTTTATACGTGAGGCAGTCAAAAATTTCCTTCTCATATATTCTCCTTATCTATTTTTCATTGAAGAATATATAGTTACCAACGTACTACGTTTATTTGGTTGGTAAACCAAAAACAAAAAAATTCAAAAATCCGATTAAGATCTTTGAACGGTCAATTGTTTTCTTCCCTTTCTTCTTCTTCTACTCAGCACTGCCCTTCATCATGCAGTCAACATTCTTTCCCTGAAACCATGTTTACCTATTCTTTTGGTTCGAGAATATTTTCTCACCCTTCTTAATTTACTAGCCATTTTCCTTTATGATAAATGATAAATTAACTATTTTTTTGTCTCAAGTGGTTTCATGTTGCTATATATTGTCTCAACTCGTACCTATACCAATATAAGCAATTCTTACTTTATTTCTTGAACGCCATAAATCCAAGTTCTCTAGCTCTCATTATAGCTGTTTTAAGTTTCTTTTGAATTCCTACAGGATTTTTAGTATATTCTCTCGGTTTAATGTTACCAAATCTAGTTATATATTTCTTCAACATAGTTACTGATTTTCGATTGAGATACTTTTCATTCTTTTTATCAGAGAAAAATACTACTTTTTGTCAAAGTTTTTTAGCATCCCATGTCTCTATGATTGCCTTAAGTTCATCATTCACCTTCGTGAATTCTACAAAAGCATCATTCTTTTCCATCTTAAAAATAAAGTATCTTTTGATTGCTTTATTATACAAGACATTCTTTTTGATTTCTTCCAAATCTTCAGATTCTGCTTGAATACCATATGAGTATGCATATGCCTTATCGTTTCAAGCCTTATTACCTAGATTGTAAGCTAATTGTTGTAGCCCCATATCATCCTGATGAACGATACCTTTTTTGATAAGCTTCTCAAATTCAGATACTACCTCTTTACGATTGGTCTCTGATAAAGATGCATCAACCAATAATACCACATCATACTTTTGCATATTACTTTATTAAATATTAAAACTAATATTTCAACCAACATCTAACAACTAATAACTAACAACGATTGAATATATTTTATATAATTTTCAAGAATTGTTAATTGTTCACTGTTAGTTGTTCACTAACTTCAGATTGCCATTCTCACAAATGCGATAACCTTCATGTCTGCAGGAATAATATCTTTGACTTTTTTTGCTCCATCTCTGATATATTCTTGTTCCAATAATACAACATCTGCCAATGATTTCTTGATCTTACCATCTACAATCTGAGCAATCATAGCGTCTGGCTTACCAGCAGCTTTAAGTTCTGCAGTAAATTCTTCTTTCATACTTGCTATTCCACTTTGATCAACATCTTCAAATGATACATATGTAGGATTCATAGCTGTCACTTGCAAAGCAAGCTCTTTAGCTATATCATCATTACCTCCTTCAAAGAAAATAATTGTAGCTACCTTATTTCCTGGATGATTATAAATGAATGGCTTTTTTTGCGTAACAAATACGCCACCTATTTTCATATTTTCACCTGTCTTTCCCATAAATTCTTTGACCTCATCTTCTACAGTTTGAGCCAATGCTGGGTCAAGATCAGCTAACGCAGTTATTTCATTTGATCCCTGAGCAATCTTATTGAGCACAGAATCGAACAATGCTTGAAAATTTTCGTTTTTTGCTACAAAATCTGTCTCACACAAAAGTTTGAGTCCAACTGTTTTTTCATGTATCTCTACAATCTTAACTATTCCTTCTTTTGTATCTCTTTCAGCTCTATTTCCTGCTTTTGCTATTCCTTTCTTCTTGAGAATCTCTTGTGCTTGTTCCAAATCATCACCCGCTTCAGCCAATGCTTCTTTACAATCCTTGAGCGGTGCGAATGTCATGTCTCTAAGTTGTTTTAATAATTCTATATTTCACATGATGCTGATTAACTAATTAAAAGATTACGAATTACAAATTACGAATTCCTAATTTTTTACTTCTGGAGTGATTTCTTCTTTATTGACCTCAAATAACGTCATAATCCACTCCCCTAAACCGACAAATATTGCCAACTTATTTTCCTGGGCTATACTGTATTTCCCATCTCGAGCGCGTTTTGCAAAGATAGCTAAGAAAACCACCATAATTAACACGAGAAATATAGGAAGATATCTGACGAACGGAATAAACATAAATACAAGAGTAACAACCAGAAGCAGAAGAAACGATGCCCACCATCACAATGATTGTTTGAGGTGGAACTGTTCAAACTCACTTTTTCTCTGATTGTTGAATGCAACGACAATAATACCAATAAGCAGGTACATCATTACTGCCCTCTTTTTTTCGGTGCTGCTAGGTACATACATCTCTTGGGTAGGCTCTACCGCAATAGGTGTAGTTACTTCTATATTGGACTGTTGTCCAGGTATGTTGGATTGTAATGTTTCTTCCATATAAATCCAAGAGAAGATAAATTGCAGTAAGCAATCCTATAATAAAAACTAACTAAACATACTATTTAGTATAAAATCCACACTCTTGTGACTTCATATATTAGCTAGGATAATGCTATCTTCAGCCCATCGTCTAGAGAAATTTGTCCCTGCGATGATAACATTTTGAATATCAGGAGTTTTTGTTAGTTCGTTAATGAAATTATCCATCATCTGACCATCAAGCACAATTACCAATTCTGGCTTTCTGCTGAGTCCCTTTACTCCTTTGTAGATTTTCAATACTCTTGCAAGTTTTCTTTTGTATACTAACTGCTCTTTCTTTGTTAAAGAGAGATAGTTTTCTGTATCAACAAAACGAGCCATAGTATTCATAGATTCTATCCTTTTTTTGAGTGTTTCAAAATTTGTCAAAAATCCAGAAGGAAGTTTGTAATTGAGGTAATTAAATCCATATTTTTCACCTAACTTTTCAAGTTCGTCCGCATACATCTTTTTTTCAGATACTACCAAAATCTCTTTTCCTTCAGCTTTGGCTGTCTGAATTTTCTTTTGTGCATTTTGGATCTGCTCTATGATAGATTCAGGATTGATCACCGCTATATTGTTTATGACTCCAGCCCAATATTTGTTTGTTTTTGGGTGAGCTTCGCTTTTGAGCGTGCCAATATGAGCTTGTGCCTCGATTACATCGTTTACCGATATACTCATAATTTTTAGCGTTTGATAAATAAAAGACTTTTAGAATATTAGACGATTAGATCTTAGAAAAAAATCTAAGTTCACAATCAACCAAACCTCTAAGTGTCTACTTGAAAGAGATAGTTGCTCCTTCAGCTTCTAATTTAGCTTTGATACCTTCAGCATCTTCAAATTTAACCTTTTCTTTGATTAATGTAGGTGCTTTTTCTACCAAATCTTTAGCTTCCTTGAGTCCAAGTCCAAGCAATTCCTTGACTACTTTGATAACTCAAATTTTCTGTTGTCCAATCTCAGTTAATTCAATATTAACTGTGTCAACAGATCCTCCAGTAGCTCCACCTTCAGCAGCTCCACCAGCAGCTCCAGCAACTACCATAGCGGCAGCACTAACGCCAAATTCTTCTTCCAATCCTTTTACTAATTGGTTTAATTCTACTGCACTCATCTCTTTTACGAGATCCATTATCTTCTGTGCATTTTTTGTAAGTTCCATTTCTTGAAACAATTATAATATAAAGAATATGTTACAATAAGTTAACAACTAATTAATTATTCCGCAGCTGGTGTTTCTTCTACCTTTACTTCTTCAACTGGCGCTTCTTCAACCTTAGCTTCTTCTATTTTAGTTTCTTCAACTTTAACCTCAGCCTTAACCTCCTCTACTACATCACCACCATTTTTCTTTGCAATCTCGCTAAGTACACAAGCGAATGATTGTAATGGATAATTGAATAAGTAACAAAGTTTGGATAATAGTTCTTCTTTTGTAGGTACGTTAGCAAGTTCACTCACATATTCACCACCTTGCCATTTCTTTTCAAACCATCCTCCTATAAATGAGAATTCTGATCCCTTATTATCTTTTTTAAACTCTTTCAAATATTTGTTGATTACTTTGAGCGGTCCAAATTCATTTTCATGTGAATATAATGCAAATACCGATCATTCTAAGACATCCACATTAACATCCTCAAGTCCTGCGTCTTTGAGGGCTCTGAGAAATATTCTTTTTTTGATAATATTCATCTCCCCATCAGCAGTCTTGAGTTCCATTCTAATTTTATTGGCAAGCGTCACCGGTATCCCAGATTGTTTCACAATCACTGCATTTGCAGCGTTACCGAGATCTTCTCTATATTTTGCTAAGAGCTGATGTTTTTTTTCTTTTGTAATTGTCATCTTCTTAAATGCAGAATTTAAAATGTATAATAAAGAATTCCATTCAGAATATATAGTTATATTACTGAATTTTGAACTCTAAATTAAAAAAAGTCCTTTTGCAAGGTTCTTATACAAAAAATAATATCTGTATGTGAACCTAGGTAGGAATTGGTATTTTATGCTTTAAGCAACCTACTGTCTTGGGTAGTTATGTGCATATATATAGAAAAAATGAGTACGATTGCAAGGGATTTTTAACATATATATCTCCTGACATACTTATCTTTTACTACTATATAGTATATATTATTTCTTTTCTGTTGTCCGATCTTTATATAACCGATACCATTTAGGCAAGTCTGAATCAGATGCATATCCAGCAGAAGTTGGTCTTCATCATTGTTCAAACCTCTCTTGTGCTTTTTGTATTTTGATTCTCAAATTTTTTACCACAAATTCAGTGTCTGTTGATGATTGACCATTAGATTCCAATCGATCAACATATTCAGCAAACATGGTCTGAGTAATATAGTTCGCTAAAGCCGACGGATCATCTTTTCTTTCAAGAAATTCTTTAAGTGTTTTTTTTATTCTAACTTCCCGATCCTGAGGAAAAACTTCTTTTATATGTGATATATACCATGATTTAAGCGATCAAAACAATCCCTTTTCTTGTCTTACAAAATCAACGTCTCTGTACCATATATCTATCACACTATCATCAAACAATTGATAATAGTAAATTTCTGCTACATTAGCTTTTAGCGAAGCAGGAAGTTTCGCGGATAATGTTACTTTTTTTGCAATTTCATCTTTGGAATTTTCAGATGCTTCATCTATCATAACTGATGATTGAATGGATAAATCTTTTTTTCATTTTGGTGGTTCAAGCGTATCAATCAATTCATTTGTCTGTTTTGGGATAAAATCTATTGCATCCCTAAGTATCGTATGTGGCATTCTGTCGGGATTCTTATTTTTGAGTTCTTGCCATCGCTGAGAAACGAAGACAATATTTATTCACGCCATGATAGTCATACTTCATTGGTCGACAGTTTCAAGGATTTCTTTATACTCATGCAATTCTCTTTCATAAGCCTTTTGTTGCAATACATTTAAGTCTCATGCACTCTTTTTTGCTTCAAGTCGTTCTACATATTGTTGAACCATCCATTTTTTTGCTTCTTCTACGTTCTGAAACTCAGGTATTTTAGATTCCCAATTCTGTGGATATTTTTCGTGAAGATTTTCCAAAACCAAAAGAAACCCATCTACCATTGCAGGTTGTTTATATGTAGTATGTGTTTCTGAAAATTTTATAGTTTCAAGAAATCATAATTTATTTCATAAATCTAAATATTTTTCAATCACTTCCTGATGATGTTTAACATACTCTAAAGATCATTCTATTCACTTAAGTTTTTCTGTTTCCATGGTAAATATTTATTGATATAAAGGAATTATTTAATTAAACATTCATTCTCGATACTTTACCCCTATTTGATCCTCAACAACAGCATCGAAATTATAATTAAAATTTCATACTTTTCAAGTAATGACATTTTTTGCCATAGCATATACATTTCTGGATAAGGTTTTATCTGGATTGATCATACTTGCTAGTTCATTGATATTTTTTATATGAAGACTAAATTCTTCTGAAGAAATGTTCCCCTTCATTTTATTTATAATATGAACAAACATATCTCCAACCTCTGTTTGATCATTAATCGGCATATCGTATTTCTGATCTAATATAAACTTTCCAAACATATCCATGTGATATAATTTATCTAGATTTGCCGATAGTTTTTTTGTTTCTGTATTGTACTCAGAAAGATAAGCATCCTTATTCTGATATATTTTTTCCATATCAATTTTTCATAATTCTTGTATCTTATTGTATGCTGACTTTTGACCTTCCATAACAGTAAAACTAAGTTTTATATATCCTGAAATATTTTTTATATTTTCTAACGCAAAATTAAAGGAATGGTTGATATTCAATCAGCTTATCATATGTCAATGTATAACATCAACTATATGTTTTCCCGTAACTGCGGTGGCCATTCAAAGATTTACCAACAAATCCGTTGATGCTCAAGCAAGTCTATATCGTTCTTTTTGACTTATACTTTCAACGATATCTTTATAATTTATTTTTATTGCTTTTATCTCATGCATCAGATGATCTATTACTAGTAATTTATTGATAGACTGAACGAATGCTTTAGTCTTCTGTATCATGGGTTGATTACTTTGTATCACATTCATAAGACGATTTGATGTATCCTTTACTTTATCTGCTAAATTTGATATAATTCAATTTATTTTTTCTGGATTGTTCTTGTTTGTTTGTATCTCCTCTGTTAAGTTTTTTTCTTCTATAATTTCAGAAGCATTCTCCTCTACCAAAATTTCATTTATTCAACTCTCTGATATCTCATTATTGGACATATCTATTTCATTTCATGTTTTCTGGTTTTTTGGTTTGATTGCGTTCGCTACTTGTTTTGCATTTTGAATCTGCTCTATTGATATATCAGAAAGCTTTGCCTGTAATTCACTGATTTTTTCCATTTTAATCTCAGAATTGTCTGATATATTTCTTATCTCCAACCATAATTGTTTAATTGTCAGATCTATCTTATTGAGTTCGTTTATATATTTTTCAGAGAACGTACGTTCAAAAATGTTTGATTGCTGATCTTCAATTGTCGATATATTCTTTTTCAATTCTTTTATTTTGTCATTTATTTTTGTTCTTTCCTCATCAGTGGTTGCTTCGCTTAATTTTGTCTCTTGTTTCTTTAGTTCAGATTTTTTATCTTCATATTTTTTTATATTCTTTGCCATATCTTTGGTAGCTATTGTTTCTTGTCTCAGTCTCGCATCCTCCACCATTTTATTACTATGTATCTGTGTCTCTATAATCAATATATGCGCTTGAGACTCTAGCAATTTTTTTTCAAGATCCTTTTTTTGCCCTACATACTCCTCTTTTGTTCAATTTTTCAATTTATCTAGATTGTCTTTTATCTGATTTGTTTCTGTTTGTTTTTTCTGTAGTAAATCTGATAATTCCACCATTGTTTTGTTCAATAAATTTATATCTCCAACCATGTTATAATTTATATTCTGTACTTCATAAATTAATTTATTACCTGCTCTATCCATGATCATGATTCCTCATGCTTCTATAGCCAATCTGATTTCGCTCTCTTTGGTGATAGGCTTTCCCTCTATACTTGTCAGAATATTTCCTCCTTTAAGATAATCCTCAAAGGGTTTACCTATTTGGTCCCCTGTATTGTTATATACATCTCCAATAACACTATTATTTCTTTGAACAATCACTTTCGTAATGGTTTTTCAATCTAACAATGTTTCACTCTTTATATTATCAAAATCCAAAGATGCTTCCATCATACCAAACAGCGTCTTAAATGTACGTGGAGTCATTTCATCAATAAATTCTTTATAATTTTTTTTCAATTCAGGAGACTTAATATTTGTATCCGCATCTATTTTATCTTTTAATGCTTGAATTTTTTCTCCTGGTATTTTATTTTTTTCAGTGAATTGCGTTAGCCTTGCAATCTCGTAAAGATCTTCGATATATTTTGGATTTTCTACAAGAAATGGTGGAAATTTTTCCGTACTAAACAATGCAAAATTATCTGCTAATTTACATATTGATAACCATTTTGCTTCCGGAGAAGAAAGATCAAAATACGTTCCATCATGATTTTTTATCATATTACTTATTTTAGCTATCATCTCTCATTTTCCCATCTCCATAAGAATAGGGCCATAATATGATTCAAAAAAATTTGCTGAAGTAAATGGATGGATATTGGTTCCTGCATATTGATTTGGAGCAGCACTTATTTTGATCGCATATCCAATATCATGCATAGACATTCCTATAATTGTCATAAACTGGTATTCCGGATCTATTTTTCCCTTAGAATCAAATGATTTCATCATGTTTTCTATCAGTTTTATGTTTCCTGTAAGGTGTCTTTCTCCATGATCCCCCAACTGTCTCTTACTACTTTCTACTGTCTGGAACACATAATGCTCTGAGAGCATAGTACATAATCTATATGCCACATCTGACTTTACATTA
>CAJBLF010000003.1 GCA_903953935.1 uncultured bacterium | reverse complement strand
TAGAAACGTTGCTAGCAGCAATAGTCTGTCCATTACTACCTGTTAGAGGGGTTGTTGCTTGTAAAGTCATACTCCATCAACCAGCGCTACCTTCATAATCTGTACAAGAAAAAACAGTTGTAGGGAAACTACCGGTAATGTAAAATGAATTGAAAGAAGCGGTTCCGGAACCTATGTAGAATGTAGAAACATAAGCACAAGAACTTGTTCCTGTATTGATTCTTAAAGAAACTGATCCAGACGCAGCATTTGTCTTGTCACCTGAAAGTAACAATAAAGAAGCAATAAGCGCTAAGCTAAGTGCTCCGATTTTAAGCATTTTTTTCATTTTTTGATATATTATTAAATATAAAATCTCTGGTACCCTTTAAAGATACAAGAGCAAATCCTAGACTATAAAATCTATCAAATAGTGAATATGTTAATGAACACACGATTAAGTATATTCGGAATTTATTTTTTGTCAAATTTTGAGAGACTTTTTTGGTTAGTATATAGTACTTCTCTATAGAAAAAATAAGAATAAAAAAAGTAAATATTATTTTGTTTTTTTTAAAAAAAAGTATATATGAAAAATTCATTTATAAGAAAACAATATTTAAAAAAAGCATTAATTCTTGTATAAGACAGAGATATTATTATCATAAAAAAAAGGTTTTTTTACCTGTTATAGGTAAAAAAATTATATATATTTTTATATTATTCTAAACAAAAAATGTTGTATAAAAAATCATTATTTTTATGAGGCATAGTTTTATGTCTATTGGTAACGATAGGATCAAATACTACGTATGCACAAGAGACGCAAGCTAATATGGAAAAGGTTACTGTCAGATTTTGTAATACAGAATGAGAATTAAAACATGATGATCAAATTTTAGTAGAACCTGGAAAAGAAAGTAAGATACGCTTATGTGTGAATAATGCAGGAGAAAATCCAATAAGATTTATGTATTGATTTACAGAAGGACAATATACAGAATGATGAATACGTGTATGTGATGGACATTTTGAAACAGGAAACAAATTTGCTATTCTCATTCCATGGACAAAGGATAGAATAGTAAAAATGGAACCTAAGAGCGATACCGTTATAGAGGAAAATATAGTAGTACCACCTGGTATGAGTGGATTGCAGTTGTGATGCCTAATATATAAATTAGAAAAACCTGATCCAAATCAGTGAGGTATGTTTATATTAGAAATAGGAAAGTATTGATGGATAGACATTATGGTAGGATGAGAAGCAACCGTAAAAAGTAAGATTAATGTTTTGGATTCTACATGATGAATATTTTCTACTAATAAAAAGATCAAAGTTACCGTCGACAAAGAAAACAACCTTATAATGAGCGTTTCTTTATCAAATCAAGGTAATATCGCACAAAACGTAAGTATTACAGGTAAGGTATACAATATATTAGGGTATCAACAAACATTCAGTATAGATCAGAAAAAAATAACTCCTGGGATCACTAGCGATTTTTCTGTCAATGTAGGTATACTTCCTATATATAAGTGATTATATTCTGTAAAAGTAAATGTACAAGCAACACCAGAGTTTTTGTTTCCTATTAGCGATGAAAAAATGAAACAACCACAATATATTGTAGAGATAGGAAATGTTTTTATTTTCTCTCGAATACTAGTAGTAGTAGCGATTGTTATTCTTCTAATTGTATATAAGCTTTTGATACCAAAAAGAACAAAGCAAGCACAACCAACACCTGCATAATCATAGTAATTTTTATTTGTTTCGGATCAAAAACGATATGAAAAAATATTTTTTGTTGTTTTTTTTAGTAACGACGCTAGGATACTCTGTATGAGAAAATATATCTACGCTAGAAACTATTTCGAAAAACACTATACAATCATGATCAACCAATATAATTACCAAAAACTTTGATATGACCCCTCCTGAAGGTTTAAAGAACATAAAAGCACAATTTTGTAATGAAACAAAAACAGCAAAAGCAGTTTCATTAGAGATGAGACCATGACAAAGAAAAAATATATGTGTTATGTTGTTTAATACTTCAAATGAGCCCATTAACTTGACATTCTGATTTTCAAGTTGACAAAAAAATAAAGATGGTGTTCCTGTGTGTGATGGAGATATCGGTATAACCAATATTTTTTCAAAGCATATACTAAACAATATTACAAGTGGAATGGTTGTACCTGCCTCATGATATATCGTAAAAAATTTTTCATTTCTAAGCCCCAAAGATGCAAGTTGAAGTATAATGGGATGTTTCCAATATCAGCTAGAGGGAGAAGGACAAGCACAACCATGAGGTATGTTTATTCTCACTACACGTAATGTATGATATATTCACATAAAATTCAAATGAAAACCATATAAGTATTGATGGTGGGATGATATAAAAGATTCGTTGTACAAAGATACAATTCTAAAAACAATCATTGCTATAATTATTATATTAATTATTATTACAATATTTCAAAAAGATACAAAGGACAAAAAGAACAAGAAGAAAAAAACATAATCATTAATTAAAAAAAATCAGCAGATATCTGCTGATTTTTTACGTATAAACGAAATAAATATATTGGATAGTTTGATAAATTATATAGTCTAGGACAATACAAAACCTAAGTTTTATAAGCTAGACTAATTGTTATTGTAATACTAATTGAGTATTAATTATTTCGTGGTGCAACCAACATAAGCGTTCCTGTATATATTCCAACAGCTTGACTTGCAGGGATATTTGCTTGTATTGTTATACCAGTAGCGGTTATTGTACAGATTGGTCAAGCTACTGCTGTTCTAGCGATAAGTACTTTAGTAGTATCAATTGCTGTCATTGTTATTGCAGCAGCACCTGTTGCACAAGTTCAGGCTGTAACTCCAGCTGGCTGAACCTTCATAGAAACGTTGCTAGCAGCAATAGTCTGTCCATTACTACCTGTTAGAGGGGTTGTTGCTTGTAAAGTCATACTCCATCAACCAGCGCTACCTTCATAATCTGTACAAGAAAAAACAGTTGTAGGGAAACTACCGGTAATGT
>CAJBLF010000002.1 GCA_903953935.1 uncultured bacterium | reverse complement strand
GTTGTTCCCCGTACGAATCCGTTTCTTTCCCAAATCATGCGTATAGAAATATAAAAAAAGCAAAGAAAGAAATTAAAGAAAAATTTATAATCCAAAAAAACTTATTATTAGGTTTGTAATAGTAATCAATAAAGCGAGGTCATCTGTGATAAAAATGAGAAATATTTTTAATGATTCATAATCTAACGTTGTAGTATACTTTTAGATCTGATGTTTTTAATATTTTATTTGTTTTGATTAATGCATAAAATATTTTAGTATCTTCGTTAGTGTTTTTTTTAATTATTAATTCATCATTAGTTTTTATAAATAGTGATTTGTTTATAAAAAATATAGTTGTTCATTTACTTACTCAAGAAAAATTAGAAAAATCTACCATTATATCTTTGAAATTTTCTCAAAATCAAGATTTATAATATTTGTTTCTCATTAAGTAAAAGAATAGATCGAAAATACTATTCTGTCTTTGTAATGCATTACCTATTATTGGTTGATAATTTTTTTCGTTTATAACTTTTAATGCGTTTGGAAATATTTCACATTTACTATCTAGGAAAAGTAAGTTTTCGTATTTAGCTCCATTAGCTCATGTATATCTAGCGACAGCTCTTCATTTGTTTTTCTCTAAATCAATAATTCTTATGTTGATCTTATTATTCTCATTCTTAATGGTTTCCAATATTTTCAGTGAATTATCACTAGATCAATCATTTATAAAAATAATTTCAAAATCTTCTTTAGAATAATCTAAATTTTTTATTGCATCAAAATATGTGTGTAAGTTTTTTTCTTCATTATAAACAGGGGTAATTATAGATATTTTTTTCATTAAATTTTCTTTGTAATAAAATCGATGATCATATCTGTCGGAGATTCTTTATTTATTATCAAATCTTTTTTATAGTTGTTATAATTCAAAATAAAATCATTTATAATTTTATCTTTATATTCAGAGATGATAACATTTTCTCATATTCATTCTTGTCTTTCTGTTGCTTTTCTCATCAAGAGACATGGTTTTCCCATATAGAAACATTCTTCCTGATTACTTCCTCCATCAGTCACACAGAATTCAGCATGATGAAGTAATTTATTAAATTCAAAATAATCATATCTAGGTCTAATTTCTATATTTTTATTTTTTTCTAATTGGTTCATAAATCAGAATTCTAAAAGTTTTTTTCTTGTAGGGGGATGTAAAATAAAAAGCACTTTTATTTTTTCACTAATTTTATTCAGATGTTTTAAAATAAATTCGAATTGATCTTTTTTAAAAATATTTTCAAATCTGTGAGTAGAGAAAATACAATATTTTTCATCTGGCATATCAACCATTACATTTTTTTCATTTTTAATTGCTAAGTGAAGTGCATCATATAAAGTATTATACTCTGTATTTATCTTTTTTCATTTATATTTTCTTAGATTATTTAGCGCCCAATTTCATGGGCAAAAATAATAATCTGATAATCTAAATGTTATTAATCTAGTTATTTCTTCAGGGAATGGATGGAAGATATTAAATGATCTTAATCAAGATTCAATATGAGCAACCTTATGCCCAGAAAGCTTTCACATCAATGCTCATAAAAGTGTAGAAAATGTATCTCAATGTACAAGAACTATTCATTCTTTAGAATTTCAAAATATTTGTTTCCTATTAAATAAGGTTTTCCATAAAATTCTTATAACCCGAAAAAACATTTGAGCAAGTCATGTAATGTCTTTTCAGGAATAAAGAACCACATCGGGTTTTTTTATCCCAAAGTTTTCTTCTATTTTATCCATTGTTTCTTTGTGCTGTCATGTTATTACATATGTATAATATATGCCCCTGTCTTGCAATGATTTCATTATTGGTGCCATTTTAATCATTTGGGCCTTTGTCCCTATTATAATAAAGATATTATTCATTCAATTATTTATAAATAAAAATTTATTTATCGTATCTCATCTTTTTCAATACCGAATCATTATCGGCCTTTTACTTTTTCTATGATATAATCCTTACCATTGTTTTGGATAAAACCCAACATTGTGTCATCCTCCAAGAATGGTTTGATATCCTGTACTACCTCTCCAAAATCAGTGGTTTTAATTATCTTTATCAACTTTGATTTGAGAGTAGCCATATCATCTATCGATTCTATGCATTGTATGTTTGGTACTATAGATTTTTGTAAATATCGAAATAAGTCATAAAAATCTCTTCATTTGATACTGATCTGACTGGTGGTATTTTTTTTGGATCGTTGTCTATAGAGGACTGCGTTTAGTTTTGTAGAAAACAAGGTAGATTCATCTAGACTATGTATAATCATGCTCTTGTCTTGATAAAGCACTGGATAATTTTTTATTTTATGCTTTTGACAAAAATCAAAATGATCTGATATCTCTATTTTGAGGTATAAGTCTTTTGAATTTTCAAATTTCAAACCAAAATTGTCTAGTAATCACCTAAATTTGAGAGTAATCCTAAATTTTTGTAGTTTGTAATCCAATTCGATTTTTTTTTGTTTGAGAAAATATTCTTTGATATCTGCTCATAGAGATTCAAAATCTTGAAATCATTGTCCTATAAAATCGAGATCTTCCGATAATCTGTTTAATCATAATAAAAATCTCATAGCAGTACCTCCGTAGAAAATCAGATTTTTGTAATCTTTGTTTCTATAAATAAAATCAAGTACCTCTGATTGTAAAAATTCTTTTATATATCAGATCTTGATTACATCTGTTTTGGACTGATGATCTTCGAGTAGTTTATTGATGATATCTACAATCATTTCAATTTTTGGAGTAGTAAAAAAGCATTGTTGATTTTCTTTTTATTAAATTTTTTTACAAATTCTTTTAAGCGTTTAAAGTTTATATTATCTAGCTCTAACCTAAGTTCTTTAAAATAATCTAGTGATAATACTATATCTGTTTTTAGTCGTATCCGGTCTATAAGGGCTTTCTCTGGATAAGCTTGAAAGTATATAAAATCTCAATCTTTTTTGGTTTCATATCACCGGAATAGTTTTGAGTTAATGTTTTGATAGATAAAGTTTGAAAAAATATTTTTGATGTTGTTTGTTTTTTTTGTAGTGATTGCAGTGATAGAATAAACGTTTTCTATTAAGATTCAATTTTGAGCAAGCACATATTCGCAGGATAGATAACTTGGCGATATTAGGATATTAGTGGTGATGTATTGCAAGTAACTGTTAAATTTGTTTTGTGACTTTATTTTATTTATTTTTTCTTGACTGACATAGATTCATCTTTTGAGTCTAATAATTTCTTTGTTTTTTACGTATCTATCCAGATAAACATTCACATTTTCAGATTTTATAAATTTAGCCATATCCTGACTAGTAAAATAGTATAACGAATCTATGATTTTTTTGATGTCTTTTTCCATGTCTTATTTCACTTAATATACAAATATTGTTAATCTACTGAAATAGAATTTAAAATCAATATTACTTATCATACTTCATCTTTTTCATCATCTCCAAATTCTCTTCAGCTATTCTTCTTTGTGACTTTATCATATCTGCTATCGAAGCAAATATAAGTAATAATAATCCAAATAACAAAGCAACGGATCAGAGATAAAGATACATCCTATAGGGCGTTGTCCTAAATGATGATAAATATAATATAAAAAATGTAAGCAAAAATAAACAACCTACAATAAATGAAATAAGTCCTGGTAGTCAGAAAAATACTAGTGGTTTGACGTCTCTGACTGTCCTAAAAATAATCATAAGGGACTTTTTTACATAAGCCCAGATAGATCATGTTACTCTAGATTTTCTATCTGCAAAATATTTTACTTTGACAGGTATCCATACAATCTTTAGCTTTTTACCTATAGCATCTATGATTACTTCTTGTGTATAGGTAAACATGTGTAAGAGATTGAGCTTCATCAGACTCTTTCTATTATATGCTCTAAAACCACAAGTTAAATCTTGTATTTTGTATTTTAAAAGTTTACTAACTATCCAAGCAATAGCTTTGTTTCATTTTTCTTTTATCCAAGGAATATTATCTGCTTTGTGCTTATCAAATCTAGAAGCTATAGATATATCGGCAGATCCTTGTAATAGTGGGGTTATAAGTTCTGGTATATCATTTGGATCAAATTGTCCATCACCATCTATATTTACCAAAATATCTCATCAGACTTCTAAAAAATTTTCAACTCATGTCCTAAATGCTGCTCATACTCATTGGTTGTATGGATGTTTAATAACATAGTCGGCTCACGCTTTTTTAGCTACTTCAGCAGTGGCATCGTGAGAGCCGTCGTCTATAACCATTACTTGGACAGAATTACCCTTGATATCTCTAGGAATTTTTTTGATTACTTCACCTATTTTTTCTTCTTCATTGTAGGCTGGTATCTGTACTATAATTTTTACCATGATATAAGTTAATTATATAAATTTATACTTTTTTATCTTCTTCATCTTCGATAATCAATATCCCTATGAGAAATATCAGTATACCTACTATTCCACTGATGATATAGGATATCCATCATAACTGCATCACTTGGCCATAGAGTATATAGGTGCCGAGTAAACTGAGGAAGATAGAGAGTCAGATATGGGTGTAGGTCTGTGTCATAGATTGGGTGACTCTCTTGTAGTGAGTATCTTTATCTTCTTTGAATATGGTCAGTATGCCTGATAAGATGACGAGGACCAATAGGAAGTTTTCATTGATGATCTCGTAGAAGATATTGTTATGGAGATTCCAG
Source organism: uncultured bacterium (assembly GCA_903953935.1). Classification (GTDB taxonomy): domain Bacteria; phylum Patescibacteriota; class Gracilibacteria; order Absconditabacterales; family Absconditicoccaceae; genus CAJBLF01. Next base: position 25,674 of record CAJBLF010000002.1, on the reverse strand, counting down.
AGATGTGTCTGTTTGATAAGGAGATATATCAGGTATATGCTAAGCACTACAGGAAATACGTATACTCTATTTTTTAAAACATAATAATACATCCTGTTTTTTTTGTCGTGCTTGATGCTATCTCGATCGTATGTTTCTTTGCTAGTAGCCTTGCAATCCACCATATAGAGTAATACATCCTTAATGACAAGCAGCACTAACACGAGTATCAGCCGAAATCATATCACATCAAAAGTTCCCAATGAGATTCTCATGATGACTATGATTAGCCGTATGACATACAGTCCTAGAGTGAGTGAAGTATTTTTTATTTTCATATAATGGTCTTTCTGATAAAATCTTTTTCTATCCAGAGGATATTTATTGCTATCACAAGTACAACAATCAGAAATACATTGAGCTGAGTTATTTTGACACCTATCAAGTTTACATAGAAGGTAAGTAATGGTACTACAGAGATAGATAAAGCAAAACTGAGAGCGAATCTCTCTAGCCAATCAATTTCTTTGCCTGTGAAAAAACTCAGTGTCAATCGATATCCAGGCAAAAATAATATGAATATAGACCCAAAAACTATTCTCAGAATCTTTATCACGATAAAATCTTGCCATGGCAATAGGATTGCTATGAGGGTAAGTACCGCTATCCCTGCAGTTCGATAAAGAAGTTGTTTCTTACTAAGCATCTAAGATACATAACGAATAAATAATATGTCCACCTTATGTACCCCCTTGATAAAGGGGGAGGTATCCGCCGATGCGGATGGGGGATTTGTTTGTTTATTTTACTCTTTCCACTTCAAAACTAAATAACTTCATCCATTTTCTATAACGTCAAAACAATGCTGATTCGTTAAATTTTCTACAGGCTGGTTGTTGCCTAACCATATATAGATCGGTTGCTGTACATCTTTATAGCTCTCCATCATAGCACATTTAACGGCACCATCTCATTGATGCCAGAGATCCCATGTAGCTTGATCCCATCTATCTAGATCAAATAATCCTGGTGCTAGTATCTCTTTGTCTGTCCATCATTGTACAAAGGCTGAGTATTTTTTATTGGTCACCATAAGGATTCAATTATCGGGAATGAGTGTATCTATTTGTTGGATTTTTACAAGTTCAGCTTGATCAATCAAAGGGAAACTCATCGTTGTGACATAATAAAGATACCGTACTGATTGGACGAGAAAAAACGATCACAATATCCACCAAAAGAACTTTCTCTTATGCTGATAGAGTTCAGAGAGTCCGTACGATGCCAACATGATGATAAAAATATCCCAGAAAATAGCTATCCTAGAGAAGAAGAACAATCCCAAAACTATCCATACGAGTCAGACAAGATATCCTATCGTTCTCCAGTCCCATATATTTCTCTGGAGGGTAACGCGCAATCACCAAAGACTAAGGAGGAGAAAAAATAGATCATACCTCACAAATTCTGACAAAGAAAAGAATGTTCCACTCGTTCACGCAATAAATATACTTCCAAAGAGAGGACTGAACATACTCAGGACTTGTTCACGAATGACCGGCAAATAGACGATCAAAGCAAGGATTCCTGATCATACAACTATCCAGATTGCCTTTGTATCTACGCTTTGTATATTTCGATGGAGCATTCTTTTTCCCTCGTTCCTCATACCTAGGACAATCTGCCATACAACAAAAACTACCAGAAAGAAGAGTCATCATGGTCTATTGGTAACAAACAGCATAAGAAGCAAGGGTATACTTATCCAGTATTTCTTGTTTTCAAAGAGGAAAAACACACTGAGAAGAAGCAGAATACCTACTATTTGTTTGATATAACATCGCCAGAAGGTCTGATATTGGATGATGGATATCCAAAACAAGATCATCCCCAGGATGCCAGCATATTTGCCTTGGCGCTTGAGTGCGAGATAGATGAACACAGAAGTGATGAGACTCAAAAATCAGACACCAAAGGTCAAGAGTCGATCTACCTTGTATCATAGCACGTGAAAAACGTTGGATGCTAATCACCATCATGGTTCATAGGTAGATTTGATCCGAGGAACAAATCATCAGAGATGAATATGTGGAAGAAACCCAAAAGATGAGAGCATAAAGTCCCTATATATTCATGGATCATATCCGAGAGGAATCGATGAAAAAAAATATGGATAGAGTCTGTATAATCAAAAAATCAGTGATAGGAATAGTAAGAATACTATGATATACTTTGAAGGTGGTTTGAACATACATTCATAGGTAGAGTAAAATATGTTACAAAACAGCGTGTATTTTTTCTTCCAAGTCTCAAAACGTTTCAAATTCTATAATCTGGTCTGCAAGAGATTTTAATAATCTAAGATTGTTATCTTTTTTTATCGCCAAGACTATTTTCTTGTTTTTTGCTTTTGCGTATCATGCCTCGAGCAACAATCACTCACTTTTTTCATTACTCTCGATAAATGCAAAGAAACCATCTGCCTGATCCAGTTTGGAATATGCATCAGGGAGAATTTGTTCCGTGGGTAATCTCGTCGTTCACCAGTTCTGTGCATCACGAAAATATATATAGGGCTGATTTCCTGTTGTTTCAATCGCTAAGGAAAGACGGGTCAATGTCTCCTGGAGTTGAGACATATCGGCACCCAAAAATCTATAAGCAATATAATACTTCATGGTACACAATAAAGAGAAGTAAATTAGTTCATCCCAGGCCCTCATTCCTCATTCCGGCGTTAAGTGTTGCAGCCGGAACTCATTCCTGCGTAGGCAGGAATCCACACCAAGCAAACTGGATTCCCTTTTTCAAGGGAATGAGGTAATATAGCGAAAGCAGGCCCTCATTCCTGCGAAAGCAGGCCCTCATTCCTGCGAAAGCAGGAACTAATTCATTCCAGGCATTCAACCACCACCAAGCATACTAGCCATATCAGAAGGATCAACTCACAAGATTTCTTTTGTTTTTTCACCGACTATTTCCTGAGCCTTTTCTTGTGCCTTTTGAAAACATTTGGTAATAAGTCACTCAAGATGAGATTTTTTTGAAGGGTCCAACAATGCATCATCATTGATATGTAATTCTCTCAATTTCATTTCTCAACTGATATCTACTACAATAGCATCTTGTTCTGTACCATCAAATCATATAAATTTTCCTTCTTTACCTCTGATAACAAGATTTTTAAGCGCCTTTTGAAGAGTCTTATACTTATCATACATTTTTTTCATTTCTCATAATTTTCCAAACATACTGATTATATAACAATATAAAATACTACCAACAATGTATAGAATCAAATTCTTTTTTCAACCACAATTCTTTTTCTACAGATTATTACAAATCACAACAAATAGAATCAGAGTACCACAATAGAACATAACCTGTAGATATATGTGGCTATCTTTTATTTCTCTATTAACGAATAATTGATAATAAATTTTGCCAAATCTCAGAAAATTTTTCCTGCTGTCGCAAATCACCATTGATTTTGTCTTGGTCTACGCACTTGTATAACAATAATATATTGAGGATTGTCTTTGGTAATAACTCAAACAAACGATCAGTTTGTTCGTCAAACACCCTGCATATATTTTCCTTTATAAGAGATCTGTGAGGTTCAGGTTTTACCTCAAAGAGCATAACCTTCTACTTTTGCATACTTCAATTCCGGATTCTGATCCATAACACTAAACAATCATATTTTCAATGCCTCAGCAGTCTCAGGTCTAAATATTTGCTTAGTTATTTTTGTAGTAGTTGGATAATACATATTAGTCTTTCTATCAAATATTCATTTGATAATGGTAGGTTTTACATAATATCAACCATTAACGATAGATCAATATCATGCAGCAAGTTGCATAGGAGTAACAAGCAGTCATTGTCAAAATGTATTATTGAAAAATCTAGCATCAGAAACTGAAGTAACTCACTCTACAAATCATGGATCCTCATTAGCGACCTCTATTCAGGTTATTTTACCAAACCCAAGCTTATCTACATAATTATAAAAAATCTCCCTACCTAATTTTTGTGCTATTCTAACCATTCCGACATTACATGACCAGACAAACGCATGGAGAAAGTTCCAGTCTCCCATACATACTTCATCTGCATTCTTTATGGTAAATTGTCCTACCTTAACTTTACCAGGATCATTATATGGATCATAAAATCTAATTTCATCTGTATCGAGTCCTATAGCTATAGTAAAAGCTTTGAATACACTTCATGGCTCATATGACATGGCAATATTCTTATCTACCAACACTTGAGGACCATAACCATTTCTAGCTATATATTTGGGAATAGTGGTATCAATTCTCTCAAAACTCGTAGCAAGCCTATATTCTCATCATGTTTGAATATATACTGGATTTTCTATATAGCTTAAATCATCAACAACATATCCATATTCCGGACCCAGTGGTTGTAAAGTAAACGCATCATTATAATTGTTTGGATTATACGAAGGATAACTAGCTGATGCTTTAACTTGTCCATTAAATGGATCATAAACTAAGACACTAATAGAATCATCTTTGAGAATATCATGATATTTTTTTATAATACTTTCAGCTTCTTTCTGAATACCTATATCTATAGTAAGGTAGATATCATTACCATCCTGTACTTGATCTATTTCAAATTCATTGGCTCAGACTGGGCCCATCCATGCGGAAGCACGTCAAACAATTTTTCCATCCTTTCCACGAAGAATATCATCAAAATACTGTTCAACCCCATAATATGCATTATTGCTTTTATCTACGAATCAGAGAACATTAGAAAGAAAAGAGGCATATTGATAATATCTTTTAATATACGATTCCATTCCCAATCCATGAAGAAGCGGTATTCTATCTCTTGAACGAGTCTGATAATATTTTAATTTCAAACTTTTAATTTCTTGTGCAATAAGGGGATTAGCGTTAGAAATTATTTTCACATACCTATTTTCTTGTTCATAAAAGATATTTTCTATATTCGGAAAATTACCAAGATATCAATATTTATCAAGGATTTTTTTGAGCGCCACGATATCTTTATTAACATTAGTGACCTTATTAGGAACTATATATACATAATTTTTACTTTGAATATCAATATAGTTGAGATTGAGTTTGGCTAATTCTTCAATAAAATTGGTGTTGGCAAAGAAACCAAGATAATTTTTTGGTTTAATACCTATGTAAATCATTTGATTGAGTTTTGTTTTAATGAGACTTGATGCAGTAGTTTGAGTAAAACCAGTGAGAATCTGTTGTAATTGTATATCATATCCCGTTTGATCATAAAGATAATATCAGGAAGATATAATTCAACTACCATAATAAAAAAACTGTGGTTTAGGCGGAATAATTTGTGTCTGAGTAAATTGTTCTATATTGTGTATACAATCTATCTTAGTGATTTCTACCATACCATAAAGCTCACAAAAATGTTTATAGACGACAGGAGCCATGAGATCAACAAATTTTTCTTTATCTCGAATAAATTTAGGATCAACGAAAATATTATACATACTGATATTATCGGTGAGCTGAATATGTTTTTCAGCCTTATCGTCAGCAAATATATTTCCTCTCTTAGCCTTAAGTGATGTTTCACTAACATGCTGTTGATTGAGAAGATTATCATAATAATTATGTTCTATAATTTGAAGATAAAACAATCTCAATATCAACAAAAAAAACAAAAAACAAAAAAATGAAAGCAAATAGAAATCCTTGCTTACTTTAACGTACTTCAAAAAAGTCCTGGTCTGTAACCAATGTTCAAGTTTTTGATCAAAGTTTTTATAATGGGATACCGATCTGAGCATACACACAAATAATAGAGAAGAATAAACCTGAATGATATAAAGGAATGATGCAGGATGTAGGGTAATCATTCATCTATTTTTTTCAATACAAGTATTTTAGCAATTTTCACCCGGGTGCGGTTTTAAAATATTTTGCTTCTCAAGCTACTTTGTCAGATGTCGCACCCGGGTAGAAAAAAATAGTTTGCAAAAGCGATAAAAATTTGTAGTATGATTGCAAATATGGTTTGTAGAAAATACTTGATTTTGTATTCTATAAATCTATTATATAGCCAACTTAGTCTTTTTAAATCGTTTAAAAAATGAAAAAAATGAAAAAATTTTCGTTAAAGGTAGTATCAACATTAGCCTTTGTAATGCTCGGTATGTGAAGTTTAGCAACGTTTGCAGTTACTACAACACCATGATTCGGAGTAAACGCAACAAACAATGCTGGAATTACTTGAATAAATGCTAGTTCTGATCAAGGAGGAAATCTAATTGATGTTATCAAAAGTTTCATCAACTGGATGCTAGGAATGTTGGCGTTAATCGCATTAGTAGTTTTGCTCTTCGGAGGTTTCCAAATGGTAACTGCAGCTGGAGATGAAACAAAATACAAAAAAGGATTCAAGATATTACAACAAGCAGCTATTGGATTAGTATTTATAGGAGTTTCTCGGTTATTAGTAAGCGCGATATTCTGGTTACTTGGAGTACTTAATGCAACAGGAGCATAGTAAAAAATTATATTTTCAACAATAGAAAGCCCTGCATTACTGCAGGGTTTTTTTATCACATAGGAATTTCAAAACAATTCCTATTCAACAAAACTGGATAAAAACGACGTTGAACTTCTTTTGGAAGTTCCGGCGTCTTATTTTATACAATATAAGAAACAACAGAAAGAATATACATACCACAATCGAACAAATGACCCATAGCAGTAGAGTATTTTAGTTTGAAAACCCCAACTAAATTCCTATACATACTATTGTTAGTAAATTAACCAATTTGTAATCCATAATTCATATTTTTTTAATCAGTTAATTGATTGTTGAGGTGATGCATATCCATGAATTTGAATTACGCTATCGTGCATATAAGTGACTAAATCATAAATTCGACCTGTGATGGGATCAAGAAGTTGTTTTGGAAATGACCAAAATTTCAAACAAAGGAACACTAACAAAACCAGTACAAGAAATTAAACCAGAAGAACTTCATGAGATAACATTAGAAACTTATACCAAATATAAAAAAGATTTCCTTATGGAAAACAGAGATAAACAACTGACACCTATTGGCGGACAGGCTTCATTCTGAACATTAGGAGAATATGTCGAACGTTTAGAATACGAACTCAAAGTAATAAAAGAAATGGGATTTAATTCATATTTCCTCATTGTAGCAGATTTTGTTCGTCGAGCAAAAAAGAATATGATTGTTGTAGGTCCGGGAAGATGATCTGGTGCTTGATCTATTTTGGCATGGGTTACAAGAATCACTGATATAGATCCATTACAATTTTGATTGCTTTTTGAAAGGTTTCTCAATCCAGCACGTATATCGATGCCAGATTTTGATATTGATTTTGAAGATGTTCAAAGAGAAAAAGTAATCCAATATGTAACGGAAAAATACTGACAAGAACAAGTAAGTTCTATATGAACATATATGCAAATGGCAAGTAAAGCAGCATTTAAGGACGTAGCAAGAGTTCTTGGTGTACCATTTGAAAAATCAAATCAGATCTCATGATTGATGCCAGACAAATTATCATTACTTAAAGCAATAGAATCGCCTGATGTAACGGAAGAACTTAAAGCACTCTATGAATGAGATATAAAAATACAGCAAGCAGCAGAATTGTCAGAAAAATTACAAGGGAACATGAGACAGTTGGGTATGCATGCATGTGGTATCATTATTGCACCAGACAAGATTACCAAATATTCACCAGTACAATACGTAAACGATGCAACAATAGTGAGTCAATATGATTGACCAACACTAGAGACAATAGGCCTATTAAAGATGGATTTTTTATGACTCAGAAATCTTTCGGTAATAAAAAATTGTATAAAAATAATACAAAAAAAACATGAAAAAGAGAATGTTCCACTTCCCGAGATGTTTGCACGTTTTTTTGAAGATACATCATTTCAACCACCATTAGAAGACCAATTTACCTTCGAAAAAGTATTTCAAGTAGGAAACACTACATGAATATTCCAATTCGAGTCGAGTGGAATGAGAAAATTTTTGATAAAATTAAAAGCTGATTCAATCAACGATCTTGTTGCTATGAACGCATTATATCGTCCAGGACCTATGGAATTTATACCAAATTACATAGCAAGAAAAAATGGAGAAGAGCCAATTAGTTATATGAGCACAGAACTCAGAGAAGTGTTGGTCGAAAAATATGGAGAAGAAGAAACAGATCAAGAAAATATAAAACTTGTAGAAGATCTAGCTCCAATTATGAATCTTACCTATGGAATAGCTGTATATCAAGAACAATTAATGTTTCTTGTACAGTCTATGGCAGGATTTTCATTGGCAGAAGCTGATCTACTCAGGAGATGAGTTGGTAAGAAAAAAAAGGAGATTATCGAACAACTAAAAAAAGAATTTACCAAAAGATCAAAAGAATATAGAAATTACAAAAAAGAGACAGCAATCTATGTCTATGAGAAAATGATAGAACCTGCGGCATCATATTCATTCAACAAATCACATTCCGTATGTTATGCTATGATTGCATATCAAAATGCATACCTCAAGGCATATTATCCAGTAGAATTTTATGCGTCATTGATAAGGTCAGTCGAAGAAGATACAGACGAACTCAGTATTTATATTTATGAAGCACAAAACCAAGGGATAACAGTTCTTCCACCAGATATCAATTATTCATTCAATCATGTAGCAGCAATAGGAAACGAAGTCAGATTGTGATTTTTTTGTATCAAAGGATTATGATTGGAAATAGGAGAAGTAATCCAAAAAGAAAGAGAGGTGAATGGTATATATCCAAGTATAGAAGATTTCATCAAAAGATGTGCTTCTATAGTAAATAAAAAATCCATAGAGTGACTAATAAAATCATGAGCATTCGATAATTTCTGAGATCGTGGGGTTTTGTTGGCAAATAGTGAAACTATCCTAGAATGGGCAAAGAAATCAAAAGACACCGTGGGATGATTATTTGGCATGATGGAAATGAGTACCAAGATGACATTCAAACCATGACCATCTACCACAATGATGGAAAGACTTATGCTAGAATATGAAGTATTTAAAGTCTTTGTTTCGGGTAATCCACTGGATTGATTATATACATATATCAAAAGATACAACTTCATTTCACAATTCAAAGAAAAAGAAAACTTTGGAAACCTAATTATTGTATGATATATCAAAAACATTCAAAGAGCAAAGAAAAAATGATTTTTCATCCAAATAGAGGATATATCATGAACCATAGAAATATTTGTAAGAGAAGTCTTAGATTTCAAAAAATTCGATATCCTTATGATAACAGGATTTAAAGGAAGATCTATTAGTTTAGAAAAAATAGTAAAAGTATCGCGTGAACATTTGATTAAACAAGCAGGAAGTAAATATAATCCAGAAATAACGGTGGTCAAAGCTAAATCATTAAGATCACAATCTGCGGTATGAGAACCTGTTGTTACAGAAAAGCCCAAAGAAGAAATATTTTCAACAGAAATAGAATCTACAGCGACATATTCTCCTAAACCATACTCTTTGCCAGACAATGCACAAAAAATAAATGAAATAATAACAACAATTCAAACACACAGAGGAGATCAAGAAATAACAATAAATGATAAGACTTTTTTGCTTAATGAGGAAGGAATCAAGAAAGTACAGGATTTACTTACAAAATAATATATATGCACAAAAACGTTAGTATAGGTAAACACACGATAGAAAACGCTAAAAAAATAGCGATTTTTGGACATATGAGCCCAGATGGAGATTGTATATGAGCTATGCTTGGATTAGGAAAATTATTAGAGAAGCAGAAAAAAAATATTAGTTATTTTGTACCCAACAAACCAAGCAAAATATTTGATTTTGTCAAAAACATAAAAAGACTCAAAAGTAATTTTGACTATAAAAACTATGATCTTCTGATATTTGTGGATTTTACCGGAATCAATCGTATGGGCATCATAAGTCAGGTAAATCCAGAATATTTCGAAAAAAAACCTATTGTAATATTCGATCATCATATTGGTAATGGATTGGAACATGGAATTGTAATCAAAGATGTAAAAAGCATAAGCACCTGCGAGATATTGTTTGAATATACATACAAACGATGGCCACATCTCTACGATAAAGAAATTGCCACCTATTTTTATCTTGGTATCAGTTCTGATTCGGGAAATTTCCTTTTTGAAGAGGACCATATCAGAACATTTAGCAATGTAGTAAAGCTACTCAAACTAGGAGCAGACAAAGATCTGGTCGTAAACAATTTGATTCGCAAAAGATCATTAAATGCGATAAAATTTCTTCAGTTACTTCTCAATAGAATACAACAGAAACAAGAACTTTTATATACATATTACGACGAAGACGAATTGGAAAAATACAATATAGATCAGGAAGAAGCTGCTTATGGACTACACATCATACAAAACATAGACGGACCACAAATGGTACTTCTCGTAAGAAAAATAGGCAATACTATCAAATGATCACTTAGAGCAAAGAATATGGAATGAGAGAGCCGCAGCAAAGGAAAAATAGATTGCAATAAGATAGCAAAAGCATTATGATGATGAGGACATAGATTAGCAGCATGATTTGCTGTACCATTAAACGGGGATTTTGAACAACAAATACCCACGATTGTACATTACATCAATAAAATAGCAAAAACACAATAAAACAGTATCGTTTACAGCATTTTATCGTGTAATTATCTATCATGCAGAAAAACTATAATACAATTTTACGTCTGCTTAGACCAGTCATTCATATTGCAATAATCATAATAGTATTTTATGTAATGTACAGAATACGTCTTTTCACTGACTTGATACCTGGCGTTCAACTAAAAATGCCAGTAATTAATTATCAGGAAAACATGGCATTTGGAATCATTGCAGCATTTTCATTTGTCTTTATAGGGATTATTGAAGATCTCTATGAACTTCACAAGCCTATTCAGAGATATTTCCAGACATTTACCAAAACATGGCTATATCGGATTATTGGTATAACCTTTATCGGATATTTTTGACAAGGTTTTGTTTTCTTTTTCTGAATTTCAAGATTCATTATAGTATTGGGTGCCTTTGTAAGCTTTTTAGGACTTTTTCTTTTCGATCAAATACGAAATTATTTGGAAGCAAGGAGACACAGGGAATGAGAGAACAAAATACTTATCATCTGAAGTGATACATTAGAAAGCTACAAAGCTATAGAAAAAATAAAAAATGGATTTTCATTCAAAACAGAATTCATAACTCACAAAGACATCAAAGATATAAATATCGGTGGATATTTTATTGTGGTAGCTGTAGGGAGTTTCGAGAAAGAAATATTGCAGGATGTTTTTGAAAAAGTAAGATTTAGTGATAATACAAGATTTTATCATATCAGCGAATGATTTTTTCTAGAGGATGTTGTGTATTCACCAGAAAACATTGATAATATCATTGCATTAGAATATAAGCACTCTAAACTTGATGGACGATCTATCATACTCAAAAGATGAGTTGATCTTATTTCATCAACAGTACTCATTATCATTACCTTACCATTTATGGTGCTTATCGGTCTCATAATAGCCATAGATTCCCGTTGACCAATATTGTATAGATCCAAAAGAGTAGGTAAATACGGAAGACTCTTTAATTTTCTCAAGTTCCGTAGTATGTACACACATATGAGTGTGGGATACGGATGAAAAGAAGCTGATGAACTGTATCAGAAACTCATAGAATCCGATGCTAATATTAGACAATGAGTACTACCAAAAATAAAAAACGATCCAAGAATTACGAGAGTAGGAAAGTTTCTAAGGAAAACATCGCTCGATGAACTTCCACAACTATTTTGTATATTCCGGGGAACGATGTCGCTCGTGTGACCAAGACCACATTTACCAAATGAAGTAAAGAATTATGAATCACGACAAAAGAGACTACTTTCTATCAAACCAGGTATAACATGATATGCACAGGTATTTGGAAGAGATAGCCTCGATTTCGAAGAAGAGGCAAAGCTAGACCTCTATTACATCCAGAATCGATCATTATTTTTGGATGCATATATTGTTTTAGCTACATTTGGAGTCGTATTTAAGGGAAAATAATATACGTTACAAGCAATTAAATAATTTTAAAAAATAAAAAAAATCTGCAAATCCATAATTCGTAATTTTTTAATCAATTAATTAATGTTTTGAGTTTAAGTCAGGAAACAAAAAATATTCAATCATATATTCGTGACCATAAAGTCAGCGACATAAGCGCAAAAGAACTGTCAGATTTTTATATTCAGTTGGTTGATTGTTTAGTAGATCATAATCATCAATACTACATCGAGGCCAATCCATTAATTTCAGACAAAGAATACGACGAACTTTTCGATTATCTCAAGAAGATAGAAGAAATACATCCAGAGATAATTACATCAAACAGTCCAACACAGGGACTCGTTTGACAGATTAGCACATGATTTCAACAAGCTAAACATAGCACCAAATTAATGTCATTGGAAAATACTTATAATGCACAAGACCTAGAACAACGAGACGAAAGAGCATATAAAATACTTACAAAAATCAATCCAGAAGACAAGATACACTACAGTATAGAACCAAAGTTTGACTGACTTAGTGTGGAATTACTTTACAAAGAATGAACACTAAAACAAGCAATCACACGCGGTGATGGATGGGTCGGAGAAGATATTACTATCAATATGAAAACCATCAAAAATATCCCGCAAAAATTAAAATATCCGATAGATGTAGCTGTTAGAGGAGAAATATTGATGCCAAAATCAGTCTGGAAAGATCTCAACAAAGAAAGAGAAGAAGATGGAGAAACTCCATTTGCCAACACCAGAAATGCTGCTGCTGGAAGCATCAAATTATTGGATTCTTGAGAAGTGGCAAGAAGATGATTGGTATGTTATATCTATGATATTTTGAGCTGAGATAAGAAAACAATAGAAGAATTATGATTGCCAGTATTCAAACGAAAAAAGGAAGCGGACTCTATTGATGCGGTAATTGCTATTTGTTTAGATGAGAAGGTAAAAAAAGAATTAGATGCACAAGACATAGAATTTGATGGCCTTGTAATCAAAATACAAAACCAGCAACAACGCAATGATATCGGATCAACAGAACATCACCCAAGACGAGCAGTAGCATATAAATTTCCTGCACAACTTGCTGCAACTCAAGTACTCTCGGTAGATTTTCAAGTAGGAAGGACAGGAATTATTACGCCGGTTGCAAATCTCGAACCCATACAATTAAGTGGAGCAAAACTTCAAAGAGTCAGTCTGCATAATTTTGATTTTATAAAAGAAAAAGATATTCATCTTCATGATCGAATTCGACTACAAAGAAGTGGTGAGGTAATTCCCTATATTGTAAGCGTTATTACCAATCGTAGAACAGGACAAGAAATACAAATAGATTCACCAAAACATTGTCCTTCATGTAAAGAACCAGTCAACAACATCGATATGCATTATTACTGCACAAACGCCCATTGTCCAGAAAAGACGAAACAAAAAATCCAGCATTTCGTGAGCAAAAACTGTATGGATATCCAAGGTATAGGAGAAAGTATTGTTGATATCCTAGTAGATAATAACATCGTAGAAAACATCGCTGATATATATAAATTAAACGACAATACACTCCAAATGCAATTGCGTAGATTTCCGTGATTTGGCGACAAAAAAGTATCTGAGATAAACAAAGGAGTAGAGGAGTCAAAACATAAAGCATTACGAAGATTACTTAACGGTCTCGGAATTCCTCATGTAGGGAAAAAAATAGCACAAGATATTGCTTCGCAAATGAATGATGAATGATGAATAATGAAAAATGTAACTAATACTGAATGGTTAAAAAGCATCTACGGTATTGGTGAAAAAACGATTGAAAATGTTCGTACATATTTTGAAGACAAAGATAATATGGCTATTCTAGAACAATTAGAAGCAGTAGGCATAAATATGGACCCTCAAAAATACAACAATTATGTTGATAGCGATGAAGCAAAAGGAAACTTTTCTATTACCTGAACATTTGATATACCAAGAGAAAAAATTGCTGAATATTTTCAAAAAAACGGTTACATATTTCACGAATCTCCAATTAAAACAACGGATTTTATACTTATCGGTGAAAAAGCTGGAAGCAAAAAAAACAAAGCACAAGAGCTTTGAATCACCATATACGAATGATGGGAGAGTATCATAAAAGAGTTTCCATTCCTCAAAACCATTACTACGATAGACCCTAAACCACAAGTACAAAGTTTATTTTAATAACATATAGAATGATCAGTACTATCACCTTAGCATTTCTCAATGCAGTTAAAGAAAACAATAATCTTGAGTGGATGAATAACAATAGAGATCTCTATCATATGGAAAGAGATAACTTTTTGGATTTTTCCAAACAGCTAATAGAAAAAACAAGTAAAATAGATAAGAGTATTTGAAATTTAGCAGTCAAAGATGCAACGTTTCGTTTCAATAAAGATATTCGTTTCACCAAAGACAAATCGCCATACAAAACAAATTTCTGAGTCATTATTCGTGAAGAAGGTAAACACGGAAATTGAGCAGGGTATTATGTGCATATACAACCAGGAGAATCTTTTATTGGGTGAGGAATGTATATGCCACCTACACCGACATTACAAAGGGTGAGAACCTATATTGCCAAAAATTATAAAAAATTAGAAAAAATTATCAATACACCAGAATTCAAAAAAACATTCGGTTCGCTTCAATGAGAGGAACTACAAAAAGTACCAAGATGATTCGCACCAGATCACAAAGCAAGTAAATTTCTCAAAATGAAATCGTTTTTTATAGGACATAAGGTATCAGACAAAAAAGTCCTTCAAGAAGGATTTATAGAGTATTGCATATCAGTATTCAAGGTGCTTAAGCCACTCAATGATTTTCTTAATAAATCTCACATAGGATAAAAATCAAAATATAGAAAATGGTTTTAGTAAGAAATATCTAATAATGAAAAAATACAATACCCTCCAATTACATCATTATGCGATAAGAATACGTCCCAAGACGTTAGAGTCTGCAATAGAAATTTTTGAACATTTATGATGTTCTGTATCTTATAGACCACCCAATACAAACACATGGGCTATGGTTAAATATTCAGATGTCGATACAAGAATACAGCTTATCGAAACAGATAGTATCGTAGAAGAAACAGAAAAAAAGAGAAATTCTCATATAGCATTTATTTCAAAAGATCCTAAAAAAGAATTAGAAAGAATAAAATGAATCATTGAATCAATCTGATTGAAATACACACAATGAGGTCGATCAGATAAAGAGTTTTATTTTGACTGTCCAGATATCTTTATAGACTTCGTAATAGAAATCATGAACACGTCAGTTCTTAAGAGTTAATAATCATGACAATTACTATTAATCTTGCAAAAAAAGATGAAACTCAATCAGTTATTGATTTTTTTGAAAAACATTTAAATAATAATGATTGAGTCTACAATAAAGAATTTCTTTGTCCATATTGAACAGCAGGGGCAATTATAAAACAAGAAATTTTAATAGCCAAAGACAAGAAGGAGATTATATGAGCATTAAGATTTTATAAACAGAAAAAAAATGAGATTCTTTCGCTTTATCAATTTGCAGTAGCAAAAGATTGGAGATGAAAAGAACTCATTAAAAAAATGTTGAAATTCATACATTGTCCTATTGTACATTCTCGTTGTTTTTGAAAATCAGATTTTAATAATTATTATATAAAAACCTGACGAAACCTATTAAAAGAAGATAAACTATGAAAACAACGAGAATTAAAGCTTTAAAGCAAGTAAATTATATACACAACAAATATTCATTGTTTCTGATATTATAATATGTAGTACATTAAAAAAAGCTGCCATTATAGCAGCTTTTATAATTATTTAATATCTCCGATATAGAAGTCTTCTAATTTCATCTCAGGCTTTTCTTTGCCCCCATGAACTTTTTCAAATACAGGTGTAGCATCTTTTCCGCAGATATCAAGTATTTTGCCAGATCATCCAGGATGTTGTGAAGATCGAGTAGTAAAATCATAGACTTGATTTCTTACAATAGACCAACAAGAATCTTCGGTTGCATGTGCTGCCACATCTGCTACTGTATATGCTACAGAGGTATTTTCTGGAATAGCTGTAGTTCCAGTTACGGGTAGTGTTTCGTTTTCTTCATATTCAGGAGTAGTTGATGCACATCAAGCAAAAACAACCAATGAAAACAGAGTAACAATAAGTAATGATTTTTTCATAATTTTTTTAGGTAATTGATAAAAATTCGTGAATATACGTGTCTATGTGATTCATCTTGTCATCGATGAGGTTACTTTCTTCTTTGGTGAAAGGATGAAGAACATAATCAGCAACTTGATCTTGATTGAGCGGTCTATCAACTCCTATCCTCAATCTCCAAAAATCTTTGGTTCAAAGCTTTTCTATAATGTTTTTTAATCAATTATGACCAGCACTACTTCATCATAATTTCAATTGAATTTTTCCTACAACTAAATCGATATCATCATGAATAATTAAAATATCTTTTGATTCTATTTTATAAAAGTTTGCTAATGCGCCAACCGCTCATCATGAACGATTCATAAATTCCATAGGCTTCAAAAAAATAACTTTCTGATTATCAATTATAGTTTCCTGCCATTCACCTTTCCATTTTCCACTCTCGACTCTCCGCTTTTCATTTTTCAAAAAATAGTCCACAAGCATAAACCCTATATTGTGTCTTGTTGTAGCATATTCTTTTCATGGGTTACCAAGTCATACAATTAATTTCATTGGATATATAAGAAGGTAATTAGTCTGGTTTATCTTGCATTTCAAAGAATTCTATAATATCTCAGATTTCTATTTTTTTACCAGTAGTTACTTTAATTCCACATTGATCTCATTCAACAACCTCTTTGACTTCATCCTTATTTCTATGAAGAGAAACAACATTACCCGTACAGAGGATATCTTCCCCTCTAAAGACAGTAAATTTTGGCCTACCATGAAGTTTTCCAAAAGTAACCTTTCCTCAAACAGTCATATCTTTGTTTTTCGTGAAGAAGATTCAAAGTACCTCAAGCTTAGCAAACATCACTTCATGTTGTTCAATTTCAACCATTCCAAGAAGCAATTTATCTAGATAATCAACAAGTTCATAAATAATATCAAAGTTTTTCATTTCTATTTTCATAGAATCAGCTTTCTTTTTAAGAAGAGCATTCATAGAAATATTGAATCACAAAAGCAATGCTCATGATGCTTGAGCGAGAGAAAGATCAGATTCAGTGAAATGTCCCACACTTGCTTGGATAACCCTCATAGTTACATTTTTAGGTAATTGTATTGCAGCAACAGCCTGTTGAAGTGCCTCCAAACTACTTGATCAATCGGATTTCAAAATAAGTTTAAGTTCTGCTCAAAACACATTAGCCTGTATCTGAGAAATAAACTGTTTCACTATAGAATCATCAACTGTTTTATTTACTTGTTCTTGAATAAGAGATATCTTCTCTTGAGCTTCTTTTTCGTTTTTTACTACTTCTACAATACGCCCTGGTTGTGGTAAATCAGTAATACCAAGCACCTGTATAGGTTCTCATCAGGTTGCAGTAGTAATGTTTTGTCATTTCCAATTCTGCATTCTTCTGATTTTTCCTGTGGTATTGTAAGCAACTATATTATCTCATACTTTAAGCGTTCATGTCATAACGATGATAGTAGAAACTACACCTTGTTTAGGATCTTTGTGTGCATCTACAACAACACCTACTGCTGATCTATTGGGATTATATCTGAGATCAAGCATTTCTGTCTGGAGAAGAACCGCTTCGAGAAGTTCAGGTATTCATTGTCATGTCTTTGATGATATACCAATCACAGGAGTATCTCCTCACCAATCTTCTGGAGTTAAACCATATTTAGCAAGATCCTGTTTGATAGTTTCAAGATTTTTTCCTGGTTTATCAATTTTCGTAATAGCAATAATAATAGGCACACCAGATTCTTTAGCATGTCAGATAGATTCAATAGTTTGTGGCATCACACTATCATCAGCAGCTACTACAATAATAGCAATATTTGTTAATTTGGCTCATCTAGCCCTTAAACTGGTAAACAACTCATGTCCTGGGGTATCGATAAAGCATATTTTTTTACCATCATATTCTACAACAGAAGCTCAGATAGATTGAGTAATTCCTCCAGCTTCACCTTCAGCAACAACCGTCTTTCTAAGGTAATCAAGTAACGAAGTCTTTCCATGATCTACATGTCACATAACAGTGACAATAGGTGGTCTAGGAAGAAGATGTTCAGCATCTTTATCCATATCAAGGATAGCTTGCAAATCTCAGCTCATAAATGTTTGCACATCTACCTTATTATCATGTTTTTTTACAACAATATTAAACTCTGATGCAATCAACGCTGCAGTATCAAAATCTAGTGAAGCAGTGATAGACGTCATGATTTTATTCTGTATGAGCTTTTTCATAAGTTCTGGTAAAGGTATTCCCATTTTTTCAGAAAACTCTTTTACCGTAATTTTATTATCAATATATACCTCAATCTTTTTCACAAGATTAGCTGATGTAGTAGCAACTTTATGTACTTTAGGAACAACAACTGCTGGATGAATTGTGGCAGGTTTGACCTGTTGAAAAGATGGTTTATTAAAGGTCCTATGTTGTTGATTGACTCAATATGCAGGTTTACCAGGAGTATAATTGGGTTTAGATCATTGGTATCAAGTTTTTGCTGGAAATTGTTTACCTCAATGTTGTGGAGTTGTATTTCTAGGTCTAACCACTTGAGGAGCAGCTGGTCTTGTTGGTCTAGTAGCAAAAGAATCATCTTTTCTACCCACTACATGTGTTGTTGTTGTTTCGACTTTATCAAAAGAAAATGACGCACGTCTAGGTTTTTCCAAAACAATGCTTTCTTCTTGTTCTTCTTCTTTACGTTTTTCTTCTTCCTTCTGTTTTACGGTCTTTTCTTCTTTTTTAAATCCTAATCATGAAAGAAATCATCATCACCCCATAAGTTCATCGGCTTTGAGTACTTTGGTTGTAGCATCTTTTTCAGCTACAGAAGCTTTCCCATCTTCCTTTATTTTGGAAATAGTTTTTGTGGATACTTTGGAAACCACCTTGGTAAGAGGAGGCTTTGTTGGTGTTTTACCTAATGTTTCTGTTTGTTTCGAAATGATTTTCGGCATAGAATGAAAAATAACGTAAAATAAGACATAGAAAGGCGCTTGATGAGCCTCTCAGTTGTTTTTATCCAAATAAAGATAAAAATGTGAAGATGATACTACAGATATATACCCAAATATCAAGCAAAAACATAAAGATAACAGGCTATAAAGTAAGATACAACAGACATAAAATAATTTTATGGTCTAAAATTTGCTTTTTTTGTCATCTCAGTGTATAATAGTAAAGAAATAAACAATAAACGGAGATAAATCTCGCCATAGTATTTCAACATATACTACAAAAATAATTTTACTCTATCATCAATCAATATGCATACCTTCTGATCAAAAAAGTTATCAATAAAGAACATGATTCTCTTGTTTTTGACGATAACATTGGGCTTCGCTTCAGTGATAACATTGGCGCAAGTAACCATTACCTCTGATATAAGTAATGCCCGACAGACGATAAAAGGGATAACAATCACAGAATTAGGATTGGATAGTAACCCATTGATAGAAATGTCTGCTACTACGGGTATATATATTAGTGGTGACTTGTTAGCAAATGGATGACCATCATACGATGGAAGATTATTAGGATTAAATGGAGACGACAAAATAATCAAAGTGTGGGTGGCTGATTTATGATTATGACCTATAGTACCAGGATGAGCTGATGATGATCGAATAATAAATGCCCCCGACATATATACTACATACAACACTGGCAAGGTGGGTATAGGAACAAGTACACCAACAGGGAAACTTCATATCGTCAACTCAGGATCTACGGACGTATACATACAAGAACAAGCTGCAGGAATGGCAGCAAATCTTAACCTACAAAACAGCCTAAGAACTCGAGCATTATGATGAGATTCATATCCAGATATATTCTACATAGGAGAAGCAGGACAAGACATACTATTTTCAATAACCCCAGCAGGGTATGTGGGAATAGGAACAACAGGACCATTAGAAAAATTAGAAGTACGCAATGGTAATGTCAGAATAAGTAATTTAACCAATAAAATAGTACTTGGGACTGACACCAATGGGAACATAAAAGGATCAACAAGTGGAGAAGTATATAATTATATAAGTGGATATATTACTGGATGAACAGCAGGAGCTGCAGGAGCAAACACAGAGATACAATATAATAGTGGATGAGTATTGTGAGCAAACAACAGATTTGTCTGGTTCTGAGGTAAATTATGAATAGGAGTATCGAATCCAAACAACACCATACAAGTATCAGGATTGATAAATTTTCCCAATGGAGGAAATTCAACATACATTGGAAAACAAGCATGATATAACACAACAGATATATCTCCTAACACAGCAATAGGAACAAATGCTCTTTATACAAATACTACATGAAGACGGAACACTGCAATAGGAATGTTTGCTTTATATAATAATACAATTTGAAGTACTAATACAGCAGTAGGAGATGCATCTCTTCAGTATAATACAACATGACAGCACAATACAGCAATAGGGGGAAGTGCTATGAACAACAATACTAATTGAAGTCGAAATACAGCAATCTGACAACAGGCACTTCAAAACAATACTATATGAAATGCAAATGTAGCTATATGAAACCAATCACTTGCTGGCAATACAATAGGAAACAATAATATAGGTATATGAGCATATACACTAGCAACAAACACAATAGGAAACAGAAATGTTGCAATATGACAAAGTGCATTAAATAAAAATACGGCAGGACTTTCGAACATAGCAATAGGAACAAATGCATTGAGCACAAACACAATAGGAACGTACAATATAGCACTATGAGAAGATTCTCTACAAAGAAATATAGATTGATATTATAACACAGCAATATGACAAGGTGCACTTCAACAAAATAGTGATTGAGATGATAATATAGCACTATGACTAAATACACTCAATTCAAACACGCACTGAGTTTCAAATATTGCAATATGATCAAGATCACTTGGGGTAAATGAAAACTGAAGTTCTAATACCTCGATTGGACTAGAAGCACTTTCAAGTAATATAAGTGGAAACTACAATACAGTAATTTGAAATCAAGCCGGATATATGACTGAATGAAATGGAAATATATTTATAGGATATAAAGCATGATACAGTGAGACATGAAACAACAGACTTCATATAGGAAATTGAATAAACACAACACTAATTTACGGAGAATTTGACACTTACAAAATAGGTATCCACACAACCGCACCGACAAGTACACTAGATATAAATGGAGATTTGAGAATCAGAGACATAACCGAAGACTCAAATCTACAATATATATTAGCAGTAGATGGCTTTGGAAAAGTATATAAGATAAACAAAGCCAACTTATCGTGATCAACAAGTGGTAGTGGTGATAATCTAGGAAATCATATCGCCCTAGAAAATCTCAAAATGAAAAATTACTGAATAGAAAACCTTTGAGCAGGAATTGGATTAGAATCATGTACAGCGACACAATCATGAAGCATGAAATTTGAAAACAACTGTTTCCAAGGATGTGATGGAACATATCGGGTGAATTTATGATGAACGTGTCTATGATGACCCACTATACAGTGTGGAAATGGAAACGTAGAAAACGGAGAACAATGTGATTTATGATCAGGAAATAATGGAGTAGGAAAAGCATGTGATATATCATGTCAATGGAACACACCAAGTTGTAGCTTTGGCTTCACACCAATTACATGAGAAGTACCATTACTAGTAACATTTTCGTGAGCATCACAAAGTCGAGCAATTTATACATTGAATTTTGGTAATTGATCAAGCCTCAGTAATCTCACAGGGTTTTCATGACAACAATATACCTATCAAACATTAGGAGCATTCTCGCCATCAGTAATAGCGATGAATAAATTCGATATGAGTAAACAAGCATTATGTTCTAATGGATGAGCCACAACAATAACAGTTCATAATGATTGTGGAAATGCAAACGTAGAAAGCGGAGAACAATGTGATCTATGATCAGGAAATAATGGAGTAGGAAAAGCATGTGATATATCATGTCAATGGGGAACGCTACCTGCATGTAGTTTTAGTATGACACCAACTACATGATATATACCACTCAATGTGAAGTTCTTATGAGCTTCTACAGATCGAGTAGTATATACATTAAATTTTGATAATGGATATCGGATAAATAATCAGCCAACTTTTTCATGAGCCATAGCAACATATACAGCAACAGGAACATATCATCCGACATTGATAGCCAAAAACAAATACAATCTAGATTTAACGACCGGATGTAGTATAGTATGAACAGCAAGTATCGAAGTAATTACCACACCAAAATACTGTGGTGATGGAATAGTACAGACACCTAATGGGTCATGAGCATACGAACAATGTGATCTTTGATTAGGAGTAAATTCTGCTACGTGAATGTGTTCACTAGAATGTACATATAATATACCAGATTGTAGTATATCTGCCTCTCCATCAATATTTATATGAACAGGATGAATATCAACACTTACAGGAACAATTAGTCCTCGAGCAAACTATATAGTAAGGACAACATTGCCTGACGGCACGCAAACGACAAATACATATTCAGAATTTAAATTACAAACAGGATTTGAAATTACGGGAGAATATACAACAGGAATATACACTATTACGTTACTATCAGATGATTGACCATGAGTAAGTTGTTCTACAACAATACATGTATACCCAGAAGATTATGTGTGTGGGGAAAGAACACATAAAAATGATTTTACATCATTAGATGAGACGAATCTATGATTATGTGCATCTGGATATGTAGTAACAGACTTCACAGGCGATACTACAACAATTAAAAATGTAATAGGAAAAACACTCACAAAAGCAGCGGTAATATTTACTTCTAGTGAATTTGAATCATTCTTTAGTTACACATACATAGATACCTGAAAAAATATGGTATGGTATTCATGATCAGAATATATAAAGCACATAAGAACTTTGTGGG
Organism: uncultured bacterium; assembly: GCA_903953935.1. Classification (GTDB taxonomy): domain Bacteria; phylum Patescibacteriota; class Gracilibacteria; order Absconditabacterales; family Absconditicoccaceae; genus CAJBLF01. Next base: position 2,368 of record CAJBLF010000002.1, on the reverse strand, counting down.
GCATGAACATAACTATCCTATTACCAGAACAATGATACAAATATTGGACACGAACATGTGCTGATAAAGATTTATTACCAATTTCCAAATGTTACGCACACAAAAAATTAAACTGAACATGCGCATATGATATGAATTTGGATGATACATTATCAGCAAGAAACATAACAACAGGACAATTAGCTGACGCAATGGCAAATAGTGGAAAACTATTTAAATGTTCATTATTCGAACCATTTATTGATGATGAATCAAATTTTGTAAATTACAAATTTACACGATGATTGCCAGGACAAAATATAAGATGACAAGCAACATGTGAAGTAGTACCTTGGGGAAGTACAGAACAGAATTTATACTATCTCCACCGAACATGTCCATGATACAATTATGGAGAACCATCTCAAAGTTGTGATTCTGTACTACAAACGTGACAATGATTAGCATCATGTGCAGAACTCTTAACTGGATTTTATTGAATGATATGAAATACATGAGGACTTACAAGACGTTAATTCTAAGATAGCAGAATTATCACACAAATAACTTTCAATAAGAATCAGATCCTCATATGGGGGTCTGATTTTTCCCATACATTTATATGCCAAAAATTTGCTTTTTTTGCCATTTCTGTGTATAATTTAGTGTATAAGCTTCAACGTATAGGCTTTAATTAACAGTAACAACTATGTTCAAATCCAGAAAAATCAGATGAAATTCATTATCTAAGAAGAACCTCGTTCTGTTATTTTTAACGATAGTGCTAGGATTTGCATCAGTTATCACGCTCGCAGAAATCAACATCACATCTAATATAAACAATGCACGACAGACGATAGCTAAAACAACCATTACCGAAGATGGCTTAGATAGACCACCTTCGATAGAAATGTCTTCGACAGGGATATATATCAAAAGCGGCATACTCCTAGAAAAAAATCCATTTTCATGAAAAGTCTTGGGAATAGATGACAACGGAAACATTATCTACGCCTTCACAAAAAATCTGATAGTATCATGAACAAATTGAGGAGGAACAACAGCACGAGAAGATGATGATCGAACTATAAATGCCCCCGACATATATACCACATACAACACTGGAAAGGTGGGTATAGGAACAAATATACTAACAGGAAAACTCACTCTCGCAAGTTCATGAGACACACAAATATACGTAAGAGAACAGAACCCAAATAGAGCAGTAAATATTAATTTAGCAAACACCACAAGAACACGAGCAATAGGATCATTTAGTAACAGTGTTTTAAATGGCGATATATTTTATATAGGAGAAGCAGGACAAGATATATTATTTTCTATAACCCCAGCAGGGTATGTAGGTATAGGAACAATAGCACCTCAAGAAAAATTAGAAATACAAAATGGTAATGTCAGAATAAGCAACTTACCAAATAAAATAGTACTTGGGACCAACGCTAATGGGACAATAAAAGGATCAACAAGTGGAGAAGTATATAATTATATAAGTTGATTTATAAATATTTTAGAAGGGCCCACATGAGAAACATGACCGATTGGTCCAGTATGACCAGCTGGTCCAGCAGGAGAAAACTGAACCAACTGAACCAATTGAACAAATGGAACAAATGGAATTAACGGAAACACATGAGCTACCTGATTTTTACAAGAAGGAATACCATGAGCCACACCCTACCGAAATGGAACTTCACGGACAACAACAGACACAAATATATACAACTTTTGAACTAACGTTTGAATATGAGTTCCAAGATCCACACCTATACCAGCAAAATTGAATGTTAATTGAATGATAAAATTATTTGATATAGAGAACGAAAAAGAATGTAATTTAACATACGAATGAACTATAAGATACAAAAACAAATGTTTTCAATGATGTGATTGAAACAATCGAACAAATCTTTGATGAGAATGATGTGAAACAAAATATCAATGTATATGAGAACTACAAACATGAGCCATAGCAAACAATATATTACCAGTTACCAATTATTCACTTCGAAAATATGCAGCTATACCATGACAATGTACATTTACATGTGATACAGATTATATACGAAACACAAGAACAGAGTATTGTTGTAACATACCAGAAAATGCAACTCTTTATCAACCATGAACAACGACAACAAAACCTTTATGGTGAAATTCAAAACGATGAAAATCATTATGGTGAACAAACACAATAAACACGATATGAATAACATATCAAAACTGAAAATGTGACTTTATATGTAATGAATGATTCATTCGAAATGGAGATCCGATAAATCCTTTATGTGAAGCAATAGTAATTCCTACATGTGGACGAGGATCAACATCACGAGGATCAACAATATGCTCACGAGGAGAATAATCTAAT
>CAJBLF010000001.1 GCA_903953935.1 uncultured bacterium | reverse complement strand
ATGAGAGATATCAATACATTCAATTCTATATGGCACATTTTTGAGTTCGTATCTTGCTTGAAGTGTTGTAAACATATCATTGATCATTGTGCTTTCTTCTTGAAGTGATTGAGAAATAATATAGGAATCCAAAAAATTCTCAGCGAGGTGGAGGAGTGGTTTTAGTTTTTTTTGTTTCCATTCAAATCCTCCATCCGCATTGGCGGATACCTCCTCCTTTATCAAGGAGGTCTTTAGTTTTTTTTGTTTTGAAATTATGTATGTTTCGTTTTTCTGCTTTTTTACTTCTCCGTTTCAGAATGTCCTTTGAATCGCTAGATAAAGACTATCTTCTTCGATGTCACTATGTTGTTCTTTACTTGTAATAACATCCATAAGTTTTCCTTTTGTGAAAACGAGTACCGTGTAAATGTATTGTGTTCCTATAGATTTCACTAATGCAAGATATCAATCTTTTCTTTCTGGAAGAACTACGTTTTGTTTTTCTACGAATCCTTGTAATGACTCGTAAATGTCTCTTAACTGAGCTGCTCGTTCGAAATTTTCATGGATGATTGCTTCTTCTATTTGCTGTTTGATTTCTTGTTCTATGGGTTTTGTGTTTCATTTAAAGAATGAGGTGATTGTATTTATTATGTCTTTATAGTCTTCTTTAACCCCCTTTTCACTTCTCCCCCTAATAGGGGAGTTTTTAGTTTCTTTAGCGAGTTTGCATCGACCACTACAGAGTCAGAAATAATAATCTGAACATAATTTTCCCTGTCTAAATTGTGTATTTTTACATGTTCTAAATTTTACTATCTGCCTCAGATACTGCAAAAACTTTTTGAGTTGAATGGTGTCGTTTTTGGGCCCGATATAAAGCGCATTATCGTTGATTTTTTTTCTTGTCAGAAATATTTGTGGAAAGGATTCTTTCGTTATTTTGATATATACGTAACTGTTGTCTGCTTTTAATAGGTTATTGTATTCTGGTTGGTGTTGTTTGATCATATTATCTTCTAAGTAGAGTGCTTCGCTTTCATTCTTTACGATGAGGAAGTCAACTTTATCTGCCTTGTCGAGCATTTCCTGTTTTCGAAGCGAATTGGGCGAAAAATATTGTCCGAGTCTTTTTTGGAGATTTTTGGCTTTCCCGATATACAAAATAGTCCCTTTTCTGTCTTTGAATAGGTATATTCCGGCATTGATTGGTATCTTGCTTATGTCAGTAGTGAACATATGTGTGAGAGTGGAAGGTGGAAGGTAAAAGGTGGAGTGTGGAGGATGGATGGTGGAGTGTGAAAAGTAAGATGAATGTATGGTATATAGTATAAATTGCAAGTTTTATTGAAATAGTATTCTTTTCCTTGCATTTTCTGCTAATATATTTATACATATCTTAAACAAATCATATTGACATATGCAAAAAAACACAAATTTAAATGATGAGAGTTTCTTCATCTCAATTATTGAAGTAGCTATGAGGTTTCTTGGGAAAATATTTTCTTGGGTTCTGCCTATAGCAGCATTGTTTATGGGCATAATGCTCGCTTATCGGATTATTTATCTTCCCGACTGGTTTGGTAGGATTTTATTCTTCGTGTTGAGTATTGTGCTGTTCATATTAGCAGTGTATCTCTTCAAGAAACGTAAGACACTTGATTGGTATTAAGTAATAATCATTACCATGTAATGGTAAAGCCACGGTATATCCGCTGGCTTTTTTTTGTATAGAACCCGGGTGCATACTCCCAAACACATATAAAAAAAACCCTACTGGGAAGCAAGGTTTTTTTGTTCTCTATAATGACTTAGATAGCTTTTTTCTTGGATGTTTTAACAAGTTCGTATACTCCTTTTTCTACTCTCTTGAAAAGATCTTTGTATTTTTGAAGATTTAACATTACTGTATTTGGGCTTACCATCTTCTCTTTCAACATCTCTTTGCAAAGTTCTTTTACGTTCATTGCTCTGTCGTTTCTTTCGAATATTCTTACCAAAATTTCTTTTACCATACCTCCTTCATATCATCGTTCTTTGAGTCCGTAGATTCCAAGTCCTAGATTTACGAAGAGATCATTATTTTTTACCAATTCGTTGTGAACAGTATTGATTTTGACTGCTTTTGCTGGAAATCGTTCCATGATTTTTGCTGGAAGTTCCTGATAATGAACTGGTTTATTTATCCTTCTCATAGTGTAAAGGATTTTGAGTTTTATAGTTTTTGGATTTACATCTGCAAAATTTGGTAATCCGATTTTTCCATCAAATACGTTTATTTCTCTGATAGAATCAAAAAAGTTTACGTAAAAGAGATCGTTTTTCATATAATGAACATCTTTATAGTCTTTTGCAAAATTTTCTTTCATTCGTCCAATGAATTCATACAAGTCCTGGCTTTTTGCTCTTTTTTCGAAGTATGAACTGATAGTAAGTACCATCTTAGTCAAAAGATCTTCGTATAATGGTTCAAGATAGAATGCTTTATTTAGATATTTATTTCTCTTGAGATACGTCACGTCAAAGTCAGAAACCAGAATCAATTTGAGCTCTTGTTTGGAGAACTTAAATATATTCTTATTTACGAGCTTGGAAATCAATATATCTTCGCAGAGCAAACCTCCATGTACATCAAGAACTTTTTTAGCTTCTTGAAGCACTTCCATATAGGTATCGTTTCCTACGATAAGTCTTCTAAATCTCATCAACGCTTGTGTTTCTATTTGTCTGATTCTTTCTCTCGTCAAGGAATACTCCTTTCCAATTCTTTGGAGAGGTGTTTCTTTTGATCCATCAAGACCGAATTTCTTCATAAGAACAAGTCTTTCCTTTGGTTTACAATATATCAAAATATCCTTTAGATTCGTTTTTTCGATATCTACCTTGAGTTTCTTGTCGTCCATTTTTACGTTAAAATTCATGAGAATGTAATTTAGTTAAGTAAAACAAAAAAGTTTTTGTAAACAATTTTTTTACTGTCCAAAGTAATAAGAATTTGCCTGTTAATGTCAAGAGATTGTTCAGGTATTTTATTTATACTTTTTGTTGGTGAGAAGTATTATACATTGAATTTAAATATGATACAATCACCATCTTGTACTATATACTCTTTCCCCTCAAGCTTTACTAATCATTTTTCTTTTGCTTTTGTTCGAGAGCCATACGTTATAAGGTCTTCATATTTGACTATCTCAGCTTTGATGAATCCTTTTTCAAAATCTGTATGGATAGCTCCAGCTGCTTGTGGTGCTGTAGAAGCGATAGGAATAGTCCATGACCTTGTTTCATCTTCTCCTGTAGTAAAATAATACATCAGTCCTACTTTTTCAAATCCCAATTTAATCAAATCATTGAGTGTTGGAATGTGCGTCACCTTATCTATATCTAGTAATTCTCTAATAAATTCATCTTTTTCTTCGTCACCCATATCCATCATTTCAGATTCCAATTTTGCACAGACTATAGCTACAGGACTCTGAAGTTTTTCCATATACTCATTTGCTATTTGGTGAGCATAAGGGATATCATCTTGTCCAATATTTATCGCGTAGACAATAGGTTTCGTTGTGAGGAAATTGTATGATTTAATGAGTTTTTCGTCGTCTTTGGTCAGTTTATCTTTTATATTGTGAGCTATTTTTCCTTGGATAAGCGCTTCTTGGATTTCCATCAATATTTCTACTAGTCTTACTTCGTCCTTGTTTCCTTTCCCCATTTTTACTTTTTTGCTGAGGTTTCATAAGTTTCTTTCAATAATTTCTAAATCAGCGAAGATAAGTTCGGTATTGATAATTTCCACATCTCTCATGGGATCGACAACTCACTCTACGTGCACGACCTCACTATCCTTGAAGTGTCTCAACACCTGCACGATAGCATCGACTTCTCTAATGTGTGAAAGAAATTTGTTTCCTAATCATTCACCTTTACTTGCTCCTTTTACGAGACCAGCAATATCAACAAATTCTATACTGGAATATATTTTCTTTTTTGATTGTGACATCTCAGCCAGCTTATCGACTCTAGGATCCTTCACATCTACGATTCCTATATTTGGATTTATCGTACAAAAGGGAAAATTTTCTGCAGGCGCAGCATATGATTTAGTGAGCGCGTTGAAGAGTGTAGACTTACCGATGTTTGGCATTCAGACGATTCAGATTTTCATAGAAAAAAATAATGGGGTAAATTATACTTTTTGACATTACTTATATCATAAGTAATTACAAATTTATTTTTTTTATCGCCTCGCCGGCTTGGCATTACTTTTTGCCATTGCTGCAAAAAGTAATCAAAAAGATCTAGGAAAAAACAATCCGCCATGTTGTTTTTTCCCTTTGCTAGACAATCATAGCGGACTTTTCAGCTTGAGAAATTCTTTACGAATATTTTGTTATGAGTTTTTGTTGTTTATGGATTCTACATCTTCCATACTATTAAACTCTATTATTCCATCTGCAAGTGCTCTAACAAATCTTAGCTTGATTTCTTTTTTTATGTCATTGATATTGCTCATGATGAGTAATTATGCAAAAACAAATAACCTTAATTTATTTCTATATCAATATGTCTGACTTGAGGATATTTATCTTTTATTTTTTTCTCAAGTGTATCTATTTTGGTTCCTATAATTCTTGGTACTCTTCTTGTATAGTCGATACAAAATTCCAAAAAATCTCCATAACTTTCTTTGACTTCTTTATATTCGTTTTTTAGAAAATTATTTCTATTGATCTCTTTCAATAACCCCGTCCCGTTACATTCAATCTCACATTTTATATGGTAGGTGTCCATATCCAACATCGTTGATTTGAAGTCCAATACTTTTTCTATTATTTCGTCTTGTTCCATGAGCTCTATTATACTTTCTTTTGTTGCTGCGGGGATGGATTTTCCGATGAGAAGTTTTCTGTTCTTGTTGATTAAGATGATTGCCATACATCACAATAATATTCATATTATTATCGACGTGATAGAATCTCGCAAAGGATTTTTGGTGATGTATGATGCTAAGAGTCCTGTGGCAGCTATAATCACACCACCTACCGCTATAGTGTCTTCATAAACGACGGCTAATGTTATCGGATCTCCATGTTCCATGATGAGTTTTCGTTTTCTATGAGTAGAGGATTTTTTTATTTCATTGATAGCTATTCCTAAGGTTATAGATTCAATAACCAATGATATCCCTAAGATAATAAATGTCCGCTGGTTGATGTGTATTTCTCCTGGTGATATAAGTGTCATGATACCATGATACGTTGTCACTCCTGCTCATATGAAAAAAATTCCACAAGCAGAAATCAGCGCCCACAAAAATCTCTCTTTCTTATATCCATAACTAAATGCGTCCGTAGCTTTTTTGGAAGAACGTTTGACCCCTATCATTAGTAATGCCTGATTTGAGGTGTCGGCAAAACTATGAATGGCTTCTGAAAATAGTGATCATGATCCTGATGATAAAAATCATAAGAGTTTGATTACTGCTATGATAGCATTTCCTACTACAGCTGCTGAAACTGATATCCATCATCTTTCTTGGTGTGTGTGTTGTTTCATACACTATCAATAATTTTGATAAAATATATTTTGTTGCCTTATTGCTGTATTTTTTTATCCGAGATTAAAGACACAAAATTACCATAAAACTGATATAAATTCATATAATGATAATCCTGATTTTATTCGGAAGTCTAAAAATATCACAATTGGTATTAGTAAAAATATAAGAAGTGTTATATTCATTACATAAGATCGTCATTTTCTAAATACTCTTTCATAAGGTGGAAATGGACTCTTTATGTTTAAATAATTAGCAATCTTCTGGATTTCTTTGTAAGAAAAACTTCATACTACCAATCATAAACTTCATGAAAATGGCAATAATAAAGTGAGTAGATTTGATTCTGAAATTCTATACTCCTTATTGTTGTGAGTAATGAAAAGATTGTATGTGTCTCCTACCCATAAAGGATGAAAAATAGCTAGTGCTATTGGAGTTTCTATTTTTAATTCTATTATCTCTCATTTTTTTGTTTCTAAAATTGTATTACCACTCATTGTTACTGTAAACCTATTATCCGAATGTTTGGATATGATTATATCTTTCTTAAAAAATATACCGGACCTTATGATTTCAATTTTTTTTGTTCCATTTTCTTCAATTGTATTAATTGATACCATTTACATATATATATAATATAAAAGCATATTACGTATTTTTTCTGATTTTATATTTTAATAACATAAATCTCTTTACTTTCTTTTCTGCATGCTGCTGGTTTCAACGTCTTGATGTGTTTGCCTCAAAACATGTCTTTCATCTCTTTGACGAACTCTTCAAATCCTGGACCCATAAATACTTTGATAACGAATTTTCCTTCGGGCTTCAAAAGATTTTTCAAAATTGGTTTCACATATTCAAGCAATTCAAAAAGCCTCATCGCATCTACATCTTTGACTCCGATTGTATTGGGTGCCATATCGGATTGAATGAGATCAACTTTTTCTATATGGTTTTCCATCAAAATTTCTTTGATATGTTTTTCGTCTTGAATGTCGGCCTTGTAGGTTATTACTCCTGGAAGATTGAGATGTACGTCTTGAATATCTATACCCAAAATTTTATACTCAGATATATGATTTTTGTTCATTACATTTACTGCATATTGTATTCGACTTCATGGTGCACATCCTATATCCATGACTGTTTTTGTTTGTTTATCAAAAAGATGAAATTTATTTTGAATTTCTTCCAATTTAAAAGCACTTCTTGCTTTGTATCATTCTTTTTTTGCTTT